>NC_013943.1:2577661-2899869 GCF_000025725.1 Denitrovibrio acetiphilus DSM 12809 | reverse complement strand
CTCATTCAGCAGAAAGATGCTCTTGCGAACCTTAATCAGACCCTTGAAAACAGAGTCGCTGTTGAAACAGAGAACAGACGCAGAAGTGAACAGGTTCTGCATGAACAGAGTAAGATGGCAGCAATGGGGCAGATGCTGAACGCTATCTCACATCAGTGGCGTCAGCCGCTTAATTCCCTTGGGATGATTGTTCAGGATCTGATGGATGAATTTGAAGAAAAAGGTATTTCAAAAGAATACCTGACAGAATCTGTGGAAAAAGCTGTTAAGCTTATACTGCATATGTCAAATACCATAGATGATTTTTGTAATCTTGTCCGTCCGGACAGCAACGAAAGAGAAGATTTTAATCTTTTTGAAACGGTTAAGGATGTGTCAGTTCTGGTTAATGAAAGTTACAGTAACTCCGGTATCTTTATCGAACCTCTGCTCCGTGGTGATAATGAGGAGACAGAGCAGCTTATTGTTCATGGTGAACAGGGACTTTTTAAACAGGTTCTTCTGAATATCTTTTCCAACTCCAAAGACGCCATAAGTGAAAGGCTGGCAAACGGTAAAATTTCTAGAGGACTCATAAGGGTAGAAGTGGAGTCACTTGACGGAACTCTTAAAGTTTTTGTTACCGACAACGGCGGCGGTATCCCCGTTGCAGTCATAGACAGAGTTTTTGAACCGTATTTTACAACTAAAGAAGAAAGTAAGGGGACGGGCATAGGTCTTTATATGTCCAAAGTTTTTATCGAAGAACATATGAACGGTTCCATCGCAGCAAGCAATACAGGTGATGGTGCTTTGATCAGCATATGTTTTAATAAAAATTAAATTGATTTCAGTTTCCAAGGCTTATTATTTGCGGCAAGCTCTCGCCGGTATTATTATTAATTATAGTTACTAACGAAAACAGGTACATATGGCTACAGCAAAGTTCCGCATCGCAGTCATTTCTGACCTGCCGGACGGGCTGTGCAGTCCGGAGATCTTAGATCTTTCAGATATTTATCAATATAAGTGCGTTCAAAACATTCAGGCAGATAAGTATGACCTGATTTTATGGGATGCAAGAGGGGGCACAGACCTGCTTTGTGAAGCCCTGCCGGAATTATGCAGAACTGTTACCGTGATCATTGCAAATGACATTGATCCGTCGATAAGACAGGAACTGAGCTTATTTCATGATGTGTTTTTCTCTATCCCGCCAATCAGTAAAAGCGAAGTCGAAAATTATTCTACGATGTCCGCAGAGATGGAATCTGCTCTGATGGATATGCAGATATATGAAGAGTTTGTGGAAGATACAGACAATATCATCACAAGAGTGGATAAAGACGCACGGTTTACATATGTGAACACTGCTTGTGAGGGTCTGTACGGGGTAAGCAGAGATGTGCTTATAGGGCAGTCTGCATTCGATTTTACACATGTCGATGACAGAGAGATCACTATTAATGCTTTTAACAGCTGGATAAAAAATAAGCTGAAGCGGACATCTTTTGTCAACAGACAGATACTTAGTGACGGCAGCGTGATTCATGTTTTATGGACGATAAATCTTCATTACGGCAGTTCAGGTGAGCTCCTTTATATTAATAGTATTGCTAAAGATATCACAGATGGCTATCTGGCAGAGGCTGCTCTGAAGAAGAGTGAGTCATCCCTGCGTGCAATACTGGACTCGTCACAGGATATTGTTCTGCTGCTTGACTCCGATGGTACAATACTCGATTGCAACCAACAGTTCTGTAAAGAGGTTGAAATCGATATTGCTTCTGTTCTGGGGTGTAATCTCTGGAACATCAGAGGGATGAACACTAACGGAGAGAGGCGTGTTATCTTTGACAATGTCGTTCGTACAGGCAAGCCCTGCCGTTTTGAGGATTATGGCGCAGATAATTGGTACAGCGTATATATCGCCCCAATAGCTTTAGAAGATATGGAACAGAAGCGGTTTGTCGCTTTTGCGAAAAATATTACCTATAGAAAAGAAGCTGAGCAGTTCGCCCGGATGAACGAACACAGGCATAAATCACTTGCCATATTAGGGCAGATGTACGAAGCGGATTTTGACGAAATACTTGAATATTCACTTGAAAGTTCCATAGAACAGACGCAAAGCATCGGTGGGTATATTGTTGAGTATGATGCGTCTATCGGAGTGTCGAAGCTTAAGGCGTTTAAAGGGCATAGTAATACAGAGGTGACTCTCTGTGCAGATCAACCTCTGGAAGTGAGCAGATTTCATGACCTTTACACGGTATTGCGAAATAAGGAACCTGTACTTAATAACAGGCAGCGTTCTGTCATACCTATGCCTGATACAAAAACGGCTGAATATAACGAAAATTCAATGCTGGTGCCTTTGATGGCGCAGGGTGAGATCAGGCTCATTCTGGCGGTCTATGGCAAGAGCAGGAACTATAATCTTAGCGAGGCTATCGGACTGACGCACTTTATGGAAGGGGTGTGGCGGCTCAGGGAACGCAAGGAAGTTGAAAAGACAATCAGTCTCCTAAATCAGGAGCTGGAGAGGAAAGTTAATGTGAGGACAGCGCAGCTTAAAGAGAGTGAGGTGCGTTTCAGAACTGCTTTTGAGTCGACTGTGCACGGCATGCTGCTGATTGCTCTCTCCGGTGAAATTCTTCAGCTTAATAATTCATTCGCAGCGATGCTGGGATACGATGAATCTGAACTTGTGGGAGAAACAGTCTATTCTATTACTTATCAGGATGATATTAAGCTAACTACGGAGGCGATGAGGTCTATTGTCAGTGGTGAACAGAATCATTATGATATCACAAAGAGATATGTGCGTAAGGACGGAAATCTCGTTATTGCTACGGCTAATGCCGCTCTCATAAGAGATAATAAAAGCAATCCGATTTATATCGTTGCAAACGTGGTCAATATAACTGAGGCTGAGCACACAAGAAAAGAACGTGACAAAATCTTTGAACTGAGCCGGGACATTATCGGCATTGCAGACCTCGACGGTAACATCCATTATCTGAATTCTGCATTTGGCGAATTACTTTCCTACAGCACTGCTGATGTCATTAACAGCAATTTCAGAGATATTTTACGCCCATCTGACATCGAACAACTGGAGATAGTTTTCCAGTCTCTTCAGGAGCTCGATTCTCTCGTAGACTTTGAGTCCATGCACACATTGCCTGACGGAAGCATAAAATGGATATCATGGTCTTTTACCGCAGACCGTGTTAACAACAGGATATACAGCATTGGCAGAGATGCCACTGACAGGAAAGTTTACGAGAACACTCTTAAAGACCAGAAAGATAAGGCGGAGCAGGCAGGCAGAGCTAAAAGTGAGTTTATGGCGAATATAAGCCACGAGATAAGAACTCCTCTCAATGCTGTGATTGGCTTCAGTGAGCTGCTGTCTGCAAGAGCACAGGACTCAAAAGCCGCTTCTTATATCAATTCAATAAAAACCAGTGGGAAGGCTCTTCTTACGCTTATTAATGACATTCTTGATATCTCAAAACTAGAAGCAGCCGCAACAGAACCTGTTCTTGCTCCGGCAAGTATCAAAATGCTTCTGGAAGAGATGGTTCGGATATTCGGCTACCGTACAGAACACACTGACATAAAGCTGGGGTATTTCATAGCGGCAGATACACCTAAAACCATGATGCTTGACATATCCAGACTGAGGCAGGTGCTTCTGAACCTTATAGGTAATGCTGTCAAATTTACCGAAAGGGGAGAAGTAAGCATAAGTGTCCGGTGTGAAGCTGTAAATGATGAACGTGTGGATCTGTATATAAGCGTAAAAGATACCGGCATAGGCATCCCTAAAGAAGAGATGGAAGATATTTTTCAGGCGTTTCGGCAGAGAGCCGGACACAACATTAATAAATATGGCGGCACTGGTCTAGGGCTTTCTATCTCTTCTAAGCTTGTCGATATGATGGGCGGAGAAATCAGAGTGGAAAGTAAGGTCGGCATAGGGAGCACATTTACGGTGATATTGCCGGCTATCCTCAAAAGTGATGTACTCGTTGCAGAGGATATTTCAGGGGGTGTCAGGTATGTCTTTCAGCCGGCAAGAGTTCTTGTTGCTGATGACGAGATAACCAGAAGAGTCTTGCGCGAGATGCTTGAAAATACAGGCTTATCTGTTGTTGAAGCGCATAGCGCAGCAGCGGCAAGGCATATTGCAGCGGAGATAGAACCCGAACTCATTATATGCTCTGACAGGTTGCCGGATAAAGGTCTCTATGAAGCTGCTCTGTGGATAAGGGATGGTATCGCAGACTTTAGCACAAAGATGATTGCTCTTGTGGGAACTATGCCGAATAAAAGTCATAGTGAGATTTTTGATGATATTCTTATAAAACCTGTATTCTCTGGTAAGCTGATGATAACGCTGGGCAGGTTTCTGGAGGTTAAGGACAGGATCGTAGAGGACTTTGCTCCGGCGGAAAAGGCGGACTGGCATACGATTGACTGTCTGCCTGCGAAGGAATATTTTTGTGGCGAACTGAAAAAACTGATCAACTCATTCGAAGGTGCGGTGGACTTTGATTATCTGGAGGAAGTGATAGAATCTCTCCGGTGCAGCGCGAAGAAAACCAGCTTAAATGAGTTTGATAAGCTTGCTGAAAGGCTTGCATATCTGGCAGATAATCTTGAGATTGAGAATATCAGAAAGATGCTTGCCCGGCTCAAAGAATGTATATCTGATGAAACCGGAAGTGTATTATGAAAAACAAAAAAATGCATGTGCTGATTGTTGACGATAACCCGCAGAATTTGAAAGTGCTTGGCAATATTCTTAAAGATAACACTCCATATGGGCTGGCTTTTGCTATGAGCGGAAAGGAGGCACTGGAATACCTTGTTAAAAATGTGCCGGATATGGTTTTGCTGGATGTGATGATGCCCGATATGGACGGGTTTGAAGTCTGCAAAACTCTACATGCAAGAGCTGAGACAAAGGGGATTCCCGTAATATTTATCACTGCCAAAAGTGAGCCGGAAGATATTGTGAAGGGTTTTCAGATGGGGGGTGTTGATTATGTTACAAAACCCTTTAATGAAGCAGAACTGCTTATGCGTATTAATACACACATGGAACTTAAGAGGGCACGGGATCTGCTGGAGGAGAAGAATAAAGAGCTTATCGAAGCTTATGACAAGATAGAGCATCTGGCACTCACAGATACTTTAACCGGTATTGCAAACAGGCGGAATATAACTAACATGCTCGGCAAGGAAGCTGCAAGATGCAAAAGAAATAAAGGGAAATTCTCTCTTATTATGTGTGATATAGACTTTTTTAAAAGAGTCAACGATACATATGGACATGACGCAGGAGATTATGTCCTGAAGACGATTTCGCATGTAATTCAGCAAGCTTTGCGTGAACAGGACATAGTTGCCAGATGGGGCGGGGAAGAGTTTCTCATCGTTTTACCGGAGACAGACGCAGGCAACGCTGTGGCAGTTGCGGAGAAGCTGCGGACGGCGATAGGGAATACTGAAATGAGTTATGAAGGGATCAGCTTCAGTGTGACAATGACCTTTGGGGTTTCAGAGTATGATGTAAGTCTGGGTATAGAAAAAAGTATAAAAAAAGCTGACGATGCCCTTTATGAAGGGAAACAGACGGGTAGAAATAAAGTGGTCCGGTCTGATTAATTCTTATTTAGTTTTTTTATGAATTCAGTTGCATCAGATAAATTCTTCGCGAAATAGTCTGCTTCTGCTGTTTTTTCTGACTGATAGCGGCTTGAAACAAGTATACATGTGCCTATACCGGCATTTCGTCCGGCGAGCACATCAGAGCGTTTATCGCCGATCATTATAGATTTACCCATGTCGACATTATATTTATCCCGGGCAAGCAGCAGCATCCCTGGGGCTGGTTTTCTGCATGAGCATTCCCCTGTAAAGTCGGGGTGGTGAGGGCAGAAGAGAAAATCTGTAATGTTTATGCCTCTGGCAGCTAAGGTATCATACATGTGTTTGTGCAGGTTTTTTACGTCATTGTCAGTATAAAAGCCTCTTGCTATGCCTGCCTGATTAGTCACTACAATAAGTTTGTAACCCATATTTTCTGCCGTTTTGAGAAACAGCTCTAATCCGTCCACCAGTTCAATGTCTTCCGGTTTGTGTATATACCCTTTGTCGACATTTATGATACCGTCTCTGTCCAGAAATAGTATTTTGAGCATACGCTTGCAGAGTCCTCCCTTTGTACTGTATAAGTTAACTTGTTTTACTTTAAAATCGTGTCAAATTATGTATTATCATAATATATTTTTAATGAAAAATATTAATATAAAAGATAGTATAGAAGTTAGTATTTAGTAAATAGTTAAGTGGATATTAAGGTTATTTATGGCATCAGTAGTTACATTTGCAAACAAAAAAGGGGGGAGCGGGAAAACTTCCTCTGTTGTGAACTCCGGCGGCGTTCTTGGTGAGCGTGGATATAAAGTGCTGCTTGTGGATCTTGACCCGCAGGCTCATCTTTCGTTCTGGTCTGGGGTGAACACTTATAACAACTACCTTTCTGTTTATGACGCACTGCTGGGGAGCTGTTCCGGCAGAGACTGTCTTCATAAGGCAGAGCACGGACTTTATGACGTGTTACCTGCTGCGACTAACTTTTCTATGGGGTTGCTCAGGCAGCTTTTAGATGGTGATAAACCGGAAGGGAAGCTTGCAAAGGTATTGATGGAATTTAAAAATGAATACGACTATATACTCATTGATACACCGCCCACAGTTGCTGTGCTCACGCTGAATGCTCTGGTTGCGGCAACACATGTCATGATACCTATTTTGCTTAATTTCCTCGCGATAGAAGGACTTGCCCAGCTTACTCAGAGTATTTACAGAATAAATGCAGGTTTTAATCCGGATGTGAGAATGACCGGTATTATCGCTAATCAATATGATATCCGTAGTAATCACTCAAAGCGGGTGTTGAAGGAGATATACGAAAACTTCGGAGACGATATGGTCGCTCCGAGGATCAGAAACGACATAAAAATAGCAGAAGCTCCGGAATACAGAGAGCCTATAAACGTTTTTGCTCCAAGGAGCAGGGGTAATATGGACTTTAATCTTCTTGCTGATTTTATAGAAGAGAAGACTGCCATAACTGGAGGGGAAGTATGAAATACCCTGTTGGTATAGATTTTGGCACAACGAACTCAATGATTGCTGTTTATAAGGAAGGTTCAGGCATTGAGGTGATATCCTCTGACAGCGGAAAGAGGTTCCTCCCTTCTGTTGTGTACTTTAAGAATGCTTCCGAAGCTGTTACAGGGGACAATGCCCGCAGTATGCAGCTGCTGGAGTCAGAAAACACTATCTCTAATGTTAAGAGATATATGGGCACTGATAAAATTTTTGATCTTTATGGGAGAGAATACACCCCACCGGAGCTTGCGGCTCTCTTTTTCAGAAAGCTTAAAACTCTGTACAGTGATTATACAGGGGAGAAGGATGCGGAGGCTGTGGTGACAGTACCGGCATACTTTGACCACCTGCAACGGGAGGCGGTTCGTGCTTCTGCTGAGGCGGCAGGTTTTGATGTTTTATCCCTGCTGAATGAGCCCACTGCGGCAGCTCTTTACTATAATAATATAGGCAAAAAAGAGGATGAGCTCTGTCTTGTATTCGACCTTGGCGGAGGGACTCTTGATATCAGCCTTATACAGATTAAAGAAGATTGCCTGAAGGTTGTCGCTACAGGCGGTTCAACTCAGATAGGCGGTTTTGACTTTGATGTTGCTGTGGCAGACTACTTTAATAACGAATTTGCAAAAATCAACGAGATTGATCTGAGGAGCGACCCTATAGCTTTTCAGCAGCTTCTCTTTCAGGCAGAGAAAGCAAAAATGGAACTGTCCTCACTTAATGAAACAAATCTCGTGATACCATATATAACCATAACACCGAAGGGACCTCTTCACTTTAAACAGACTATAGACAGAGAACTTTTTACTAAGATTACAAAACATATAACTGATAAAATAAGAAAACTTGTTTCTGATATGCTGGAGTTAAACGGTATAAACACAAAAGATATCAGCCGTGTTCTCCCTGTGGGGGGCGCCAGCAGGATATGCAATGTCCGCTCTCTTGTTGCAGAGATGTTCGGTGATGCGTTAAGTAAGGATATTAATCCTGAAGAGGCTGTGGTGAGCGGTGCCGCAGTGAATGCCGCCATGCAGACGGGGGTTGTCACAGATAAAAAGTTTTTTGATGTAACAAGTCATAATATGGGTATAGAAGATGACAACGGTGATTTTGAAATCATAATGAAAAAGAATGAGCCCTACCCTGTGGAATTCTCGACCAGATTCAAGACCACAGACAACAATTTGGATAAAGTCACCATACACGCTCTTCAGGATATGGCCGGGTCAGCTTTGAATATTTCGGACAGCCCGGCAGATGACCCTGAATATTTTGTAAGTCTGGGCAAGTTTGATTTTAAAATAGATAAAAATGAAGAAGAAAACCTTATTGATATCGGTTTTGCTATAGATGTCAGCGGTATCGTCAGTGTCTGGACTAAAGATGTTAAGACAGGTGCAGAGCACGACTTTACGCTAAAGGCAGAGATAGATTCGGAAAAGATTAAAGACATTAAGATATACTAAATATTTATGCGGAGGGAGAGAATGAAAAAGCTCGCCAAACCATCCAGTCTGGAAGGTAGAACCGGGATAGTGAGAAAAGACGGTGAGGATCTTCTGAAAAGAAGGGATGATTCCAAAAGACAGGTCGCAGAGAAAGCAAGAGCAAGAACTCTTGCGAAACAACAGACAAATGCAGAAAGACTTGCAACAGCATCAGAAGAGATGGCTTCTGCGATAGAGCAGGCTTCCAGTGCTTCCGGTCAGCTCAATGCCTCTATGGACGAGGTTTCGGCTGCATCCAGTCAGGCAAGCACCAGTGCAGAAGGGATTAAAAACGATACTATCGCTCTGGAGATCGATGCAAAGAATGTTCTGACAACCTCTATAGAATACGAGAAGTCTACAGCCGAGCTTATAAGCAGGGTCGGAGCGACTGTTGATGCTGCAAACGACCTTAAAGAGAGCGTGCAGTCCACCACTGATAAAGTAGAGGAGTCAACTCAGCTTGTAGACCAGCTTAAAGAGAAGGCGGACTCTATCGGTCAGATTGTTCAGGTGGTAACAAAAATCGCCGACCAGACCAACCTCCTTGCTCTGAACGCAGCTATAGAGGCGGCAAGAGCAGGCGAGCACGGTAAGGGCTTTGCTGTTGTTGCCGATGAGGTGCGAACCCTTGCGGAAGTGTCTGAAAAATCAGCAAAAAATATAAAAAGTGTAATTGATATCTCACTAGAGCAGGTAACTCAGGTTGTGGGAAAAGTGGACAGTTTTCTACTGCTCTCCCGCACAAATCTTTTTAAGGCGGACTTTATAAGTAAGCAATGTACAACTGTCCGCAGCCATACAGACGAGATAGGTGTGGAGGTTGAGAAGGTTAAGCTTGGGTCACAGAGTATCAGTGACGAGTCGAGCAAATCTATGGATCTTGTGAGCAGACTCGCCTCATCCGCAGAGCAGAATGCAGCCGCTTCAGAGGAAGTGGGGAAATTTACAGGGGAACAGTCAAAAGCATTTAGCGAGCTAACCATTGCCGCGCAGGAGCTTGCGGAGATGTCTGATGAACTGAAGCACTCTACTGATATTGCAAAATCATCAGAAGAAGTTGCAGCGGCAGCGGAAGAACTCTCCAGCACTATAGAAGAGCTGAATGCATCTGCTGATGAAGTTTTGAAAGCTATAGACCAGATGGACATAGGTACAAGCGAAATATTCGAAGAGATAGCCGGTATCACAAGAGAGTTTAATATAATTTCTGATTATCTCAGTAACGGACAGGAGAGCTGGGACATTATCATGAAACTCGGTAAGCTTGTTGATGATGCTCTGGAAGAGATAAAGGCGCTTGACCACATTGTTTTTATAAATCAGCTTGAAGAATCACTGAATAATAATAAGCCTTTTATGGGACAGCTTGACCCTACAAAGTGTGCTTTTGGGGCATGGTATGAGACCTATAAGCCGGGCACGGGGAAAGAGGAGAAAGCTTATGAATTTATCAGGGAACCTCACAACCATGTACACCTTGGTGCGGCTGAAATAGTTGAACTGATGAAAAGCGGGAAGATGCAGGACGCTAGAGAGGTTTTCTCTCATAAAGTTAAGCCGTCTGTTGATCAGTTTAAGGGGCATTTCAGAGACTTCAGGCACGGCATAGAGCTTGTTGTGAAAGGGTTTGTAGGTTCAATAAATAACCTGCGTGAAGTGCATGACGAAGTGGCTCTCCTCAATAAATCTTTTGGCAATATAAGAAAGATTGTTGACACAATCACAAACGTAGCGATACAGACGAACATGCTTGCAGTTAGTGGTAATATAGAGGCGGCACGTTCCGGTGAATACGGCAGAGGCTTTTCTGTGGTGGCAGCGGATATACGCGCTCTTGCTAATGAGTCAGCGGATAATGCAGACAGGATGAAGGACATTCTGGATGAAATGTATGAGCGTGTGGTTAATTTTCAGAATGAACTTGCAGAGATAACAGCCCTTATCAGGGTGCAGATTGAGAAATCACAATCCGCAGTGGACAACCTTGTGAATGTTGTGAGAATACGTAAGCACCTTATTGATCTCCGTGAGAAATGCGCCAACTATGTTGAGTCTGGCGCTGTAAAAGTTGAAACTGTGAGGGTAGCGTGTCAGCAGGGGCTTGAAGCTGCTGAAAACCTTAAGTCACTTTCTGATGAAGCCAAAACCGCAGCAGATGAGCAGGTGAAAGGTCTTCAGGAGATAGCGGCAGCGTCTGAAGAGGTTGCGTCGCTGGCAGACGAAATGCAGGTTTTCTAAAGATCCCACAGATAAGACAGGACAGGAGAGTGTTATGTCTGACAATACGTTAGAAACAGAGAGTATATACGTTTCCTTCGGTGTGGGGGCGGAAACATACGGCATAGGTATAGAGGATGTCCGTCAGATAATACGTGTGCCTAAGATAACCCGTGTCCCGAAAATGCCTGACTATGTTCTTGGTATGACAAACCTTCGTGGAGAGGTGCTCCCGCTGGTGGATCTTTCTATGAGGCTTGGCTACAAACACCCCTGTGTGCACGGGGAAGATACCCGTGTGATCGTCGTGGATAAACAGGGGATACTCACAGGACTCATCGTTGAGTCTGTGAATGAAGTCAAGTCCACTGAGATGCATGATATTGATAAGTTCCCTGACATACTGAATGCCGGCGTGGATAAGAAATATATCTCCGGCATACTGAAAGTCGGAAAGGGTGAAGACGTTTCCATAATACAATTGATAAATACAGATGAAATTATAGATATCGACTCGGCAGGTAAATACCTCGAACAGAACAGTGCGCTTATTAAAAAAGAGAAGAAAGAAGATGTTGTTGCGGGGGCTATTGACGAGAAACGTTTTATAAGTTTCAACATTAAAGAGCAGGAATATGCCATCGAGATCCATAAGATAAACGAGATCATATGGATGCCTGAGGTTACTTCTGTGCCCGGTCTCCCCTCTTATGTACTCGGGATTTTCTCTCTGCGCGGTGAGGTTATCCCTCTTTTGTCTCTTCACAGCAGGTTTGGTATGACCCTTAACAGGGATGACGAGACGACCCGTGTTGTCATAGTGGATATCGGCAATGTGATGGTTGCCTTTGCCGCGGATAAAGTTAATGCCGTTGTAAGTGTTGATGAAAGCCTTATCGAACTCCCTCCGAAAGTCTATGAAGATCAGGAAGGTTCAGAGGTCTCTGCGGTTTTGAAGCTTGAAGACGGCAAAAGGCTTGTGATGGCTCTGGAGCCGGAGAACCTTGTGGATGATGCAGAGCTGGAGGCACTGAAAAGTGTTGCTGAGCAGTCGAAAGGGGGGACACATATGAACTATGATGTTACTAATACTGCTGATGAAGAGAAGCAGATCGTTACATTTCAGATAGAGAATGAACACTATGGGATATACATCCAGAAGGTTCAGGAGATAAACAGGTACACCAACGTTACTAAGATACCTAAAACTCCGAAATTTGTTGAGGGGATAATTAATCTTCGGGGAGAAGTGATCCCGCTGATAGATCTGCGCTCGCGTTTTGAGCTGGAGACTAAACCGAGGGACGAATTCACCCGCGTGATAATAATAAACCTCCAAAATATGAAAGTTGGGTTTGTTGTTGACTGGGTTGATGAAGTGCTTCGCATAAGGCAGGAAGACATTGACCCTGTTCCGCCTGTTCTCGGTGCTGCTGTGAATTCTGAGTTTATTGAAGGTGTGATAAATTTTGATAAGAATGAAAAAATGATTCTTTTGCTGGATGTGGAAGAGCTTTTTTCCAGAGCCGAAATTAAAAAACTGGAGAATTTGCAGGAAGGATGAAAAAAGTAAGAGTGCTTATAGTTGATGATTCTGCTCTGATGCGGAAGAAGATCACAGAGATGCTGGACACCGCATTTGGTGTTGAAGTTGTGGGGACAGCCAGAAACGGGGAGGACGGAGTCAACAAAGCTGTTGAGCTTAAACCCGATGTTATAACTCTGGATGTAAACATGCCTGTCATGGACGGAATCACGGCGTTAAGGATCATAATAGAAAAAGATATATGCCCCGTTATTATGCTGAGTTCTCTTACACAGGAGGGGGCAGCCACAACATTTGAGGCGATGGAGCTAGGTGCTTTTGACTTTGTTGCAAAACCGAGCGGCACCGTTTCCAGAGATATAGATATTGTCCGCAGGGAGCTTGTGCGTAAAGTCAAGGCTGCTGCCGGAATCGGGCTTTCCAGGCTGACCAGACGAATCGAGATGGAAGACCTCGGTGAAGATGAGAAGGTTGTCGATGAGATGGAGCTTGCTCCTGTTGACAGTGCAGGTTTTAAAGCTGTCTGTATGGGGATATCAACGGGTGGTCCGAAGACTATTTTTGATGTTATACCAAGAATTCCATCAGATATTAATGCCGCTCTGTTCCTCGTTCAGCACATGCCTGTGGGGTTCACAGAGTCATTTTCCCAGAGACTGAACAAAGCATCGCGTATTTATGTTAAAGAGGCTGCCGCCGGAGATATTGTAACTCCGGGAGTGTGTTATGTCGGTAAAGCCGGGTGTCACATGACGCTCTACAGGAAGCACAACGGCATAACAACACTTAGGCTTGGGCAAACTCCTGAGCATGCTTTTATCCCCAGTGTAGACATCATGATGGATTCTGTTGCAGAAGTTTTTAAAAAGCATACCCTTGGCGTGCTGATGACAGGCATGGGGGATGACGGCGCAAAGTCCATGTGCGGTATAAAACGCTCGGGGGGCTTTACAATCGCTGAATCAGAAGAGACAGCTATAGTTTACGGAATGCCCAGAGAGGCAGTTGAGAGAGGTTGTGCGGACATGGTGCTGCCCAGCAATAAGATAGCAGACGAGATTACCAGAAGGATAAGCAGGGGATGGTGATATGGAGATAAACGAACTCAAAACCAAAATCAAGATTGTTTTCCCTGAAGAGTCAGAAATATTCATGGCTGAAGAGTTTATTAGTGAACTGACCGGCATAGATATGGATAAGAAGCCTGTTGAGCTGGATTTCAGCGGAGTAAAAACGCTGGACACAGTTTTTATTCAGCTCGCCCTCAGTATTATAAAGACAGTAAAAATACACAATAATAAAGTTTCCATAAAGACATCTGAGGTTCTGGAAGAGACGGAAAAGCTCTACGGAATCAGCTTGAAAGGCTTGATTGGAGGAATTTAATGAAGAAGATTCTTATTGTTGATGATGCTATAACAATGAGACAGCTTGTGGCTGCCACACTGAAAGCTTCCGGCTATGACGTTGTGGACGCCAGAGACGGGGTTGATGCTTTGAAAAAACTGGATGCAGAGGGGAGATTTAACCTGATTGTTTCTGATGTGAATATGCCTAATATGGACGGCATCACTTTTCTTAAAGAGGTTAAAGCCAGCTCAAAGCATAAGTTTACCCCTGTTATCATGCTGACCACCGAATCTCAGGCGGGCATAAAAGAAGAAGGGAGAAAGGCAGGAGCAAAGGCATGGATTGTGAAACCCTTTAAACCGAACGATCTGCTTGCTGTCGTGAAAAAGATTATTGGGTGATTAGTCGGCATACTAATCAGGAGGCTGTAGTGGAAAGAGAAGGACTGCTCGCAGTTTTAAGTGGTGATGATGAAACACAGCGTATATATGCTGTTGAGGATGTGATCGCTCTCAAGGAAGAAAAACTCTACCCTGACATTATTGCTCACCTTGAGAAAGAGCAGAGCAGGCTTGTCCGTGAGCTTATTGTAGAGGGGCTTAAAGTGCTTGATATCTCCGACTATTTTAAAGAGATATCCAGATATTTTGAATCTACTGATGCTTATGTGAGAAACTGTATAATCGAGATTTTCGGCTCAAAAGGTGAAGAGGCGGTTGCATTTCTTACTTCCATAATGGATCACGAAAATAAAGAAGTGAGAAAGCTGATTCTGGACAGCCTTGTTGCTACAAGCTCTAAATATTCTATCCCTGCCTTGCGTGCTGCGCTGCGTGATAAGGCGCCTAATGTTATGATTACAGCTATAGAATATCTCGGCAAAATATATGATGAAGAATCCCTTAATGATGTTATGGAGATATTTGAGACGAGCACAGAGCCTATGGTTCGTTCTGCTTGTTTGGAGACTTTAACCATTATGGGCAGCCCCGATAATGTTGACAGAGTTCTTGCTGTCCTCGGTGCCGGCGGGATGGACAGTTTTTATAAGCCCAGTGTGATAAGGCTTGCCGGAGAAAAAGGCGGCTCAAGACATCTGGAGTTCCTCCTTTCCTTTTTGAATAATAAAAACACTATGTATTTCAGAGAGATATCAAATGGGATACTCAAAATCATCTCAAGAGAGAACATACATAGATTGGATGAGATCCATACTAAATTCATGCTGAACAATCTGAAAAATCTGAACGGATACGCTGAAGAGCGGCTGACATTCTTATACATAGTTTCAAAGCTGGATATATCCAGCAAAGAGAGCCTTTATGAAGAACTTGCCGCAGACGACAGCGAGGACATCGCACTTACTGCGCTGGAGCATCTTGCGGATATAGACAGACCGAGAGCCGTTAAGATGATCGAAAAGAAGCTGAAGCTGGCAGACGGGGAACACAGCAGAACCCTGACAGCTCTGCTTGAAAGCATAAAGGGGTAAAACTTTAATTATGCACATAAATTCAGACGATTTTAATGATCTGACAGCGTTTATTTACAAAAAGTCAGGGATAAAGTTTGAAACAAAGAAGATGTATTTCATTAACAAGCGTGTCGCCAGACGTCTCGAAGAGATGCACATGGATGACCTGCGGGATTATCTGCGTTATCTGAAATTTAAAGATGACGGTACTGAAATGCAGGAACTTATGAATCTGCTGACAGTTAATGAAACATATTTTTTTCGTGAGTTTAATACTCTTGAAACTTTTGCAGAGCATTGTCTGCAGGAGATAACAGAGGCGAAGATAAAACGAGGTGACAGATCCCTTCGTATATGGTCTGCCGGCTGTTCCACAGGTGAAGAGCCCTATACCCTCGCGATCATAATCAGAGAGATGCTTGATAATGTGGATGACTGGGATGTACAGATACATGCTGGGGATATTGACGAGGTTGTTCTGGATAAGGCAGAAACGGCAATGTATGACGACAGGAGTATTAAAGACGTTCCTGATGCCTATCTTAGAAAATATTTTGAAGTGGTTCGTGGGCGCTATCTCCCTGTGAGACAGGTGAGGGATATGGTTACTTTCGAGCATCTGAACCTTATGGACAGGATGTCTATGAGAACAAAAAGAAATTACGACTTTGTATTTTGCAGAAACGTTTTGATATACTTTGATGATATATCCAGAAAGCAGGTAGTAGACCATTTTTATATATCGCTGAATCAGGGCGGATATATCTTTCTGGGACACAGTGAGTCTGTCGGGCGCATAACCACCGCCTTTAAAGTGAAACGTTTCGGTTCAAATGTGGTTTATTTCAAGGGGTAACAAGATGGCAATTAAGGTGCTGGTAATTGATGATTCGGACATGGTGAGGCACTTTCACAGTAATATCCTGAAATCAGCAGGGTTTGATGCAGATGGAGCGATAGACGGGATGGATGCTCTGGAGAAATCCATGAAAACCAACTATGCCCTCATGCTTTGCGACCTGAATATGCCCAGGATGGACGGAATAACTTTCATTGAGGAATTCAGAAAAACTGGAAAGGAAACACCTGTAATTATTATTACAACACAGGAAGAGATCGAAAACAGGCAGAAGGGGTACGAGTCCGGTGCAAACCTCTATATTACAAAACCTGTTAAGCCGGATGACCTGATCATGAACATAAAAATGCTTCTCGGCATAATGTAGAGAGTTGGAGTTTGCTATGCCCCATATAGACATAGAAAAATTTAAGTTAGGGTTTTTAGATGAAGCTGCAGATCTCCTTGAAGAGGCGAATGAAAATATCCTCCGTGCCGAGTCAGGCGGTGATCTTGAGCTTTTTAATGCGGTTTTCAGGTGTATACATACTATAAAAGGTAGTGCCGGCGGTTTCGGCTTTGACGGAATATCTGAGTTCTCCCACCATCTTGAAACTATGCTGGATAAACTCAGAACTGGTGAATTGAAAATAAATGCAGACATTACAGACCTTCTTCTTAAGGGGATAGACACTCTCTTTGAGATGGTGGACTATGCGAGAGATAGGAAGGAATATAATAAAGACCTGTCTGGAATTACTGCTCAGTTTGAAAGCAGAGCGGACGATGGCATGATCTGTGCGGTGGAGGCTGATGCGGACAGGCTGCCGGAGGCTGTTGTAAAAGTGGACACAGCAATAAAAAAAGAGCTGATAAGCAGACACCCCGGGTTTGGGAAACCGTACAGGGTTAATGTTAAGTTCACAGATGAGATGCTTGAAAACGGATATGACCCGCTTACACTTTATTCTAATCTACGGAACATCTCAGATGTTTTTATCGCTGTAACAGATACAGAAGGGATACCGGAGACAGAGCAGATTGAACCGTACAAGCTTTATCTCAGACCGGATATATACATCATAAGTGATGCTTCTTTGAATGAGATAACAGACCTTGCGTTTGACCCTGACACTGTTGAAGTTCACGAAATCTCTCTTGATGATGAGGCGGGACAGCCTGAAAGCAAAACCTCTATGATAATGGAAACAGATGAAAGACCTGAAAGTCATGTTGCGACTGAAGGGATAGATACAGAGATGCTCGCAGAGCTTGCCGCAGGGATAGAGGACTATTTTGAGTCTATAGAAAACTATCTGATAGAAATAGAGAAGACTGGTATCGGCAGCAAAGAGGCTGTTGATAACATTTTCCGTGTTTTTCACAATATCAAAGGCGACAGCGGGTATGTCGGTTTCTCTTTTATGGAGAAATACGCCCATCTCGTTGAAAATATGCTTGATAAAGTGCGTGAAGGCTCTGTGGTTTTTGACAATAGGGCAGCAGAATTTATCCTAAACATAATCTCTGATGTGAAGGCTGTGATAAATGCTTTACTAAACAAGGAAAAACCGTGCCTGCCGGAAACTTATACCATGCTTCATGACCTGACTAATACCATTACTCTTCAGGTTCAGAATACGCCTGCGATCACAGATGAAGTAAAGATTTTCCTCGGACAGGTTGATCAGTTTATGGAGATGATAGAGCTGGCCGAGAGTGTGCCTGCGGGAATGCAGATGAGACAGAGAGCCGCTGCGGGACTGCGCAATGCGGCTAAATTTATAGGTTTTAAAGACCTCACTGAACTTGCAGTTGCGTTTGAGTCGGATGTCAGCCGTGGCAAAGACTATGATGCTGTACTGAGTTCTATAAAGAGCTATATCACTCAGCTGAAGTCGCCTCCGAAAAAGCTTGGGGAACTGCTGGTTGAATCAGGCAAGGTCACCGTGGAAGAAGTTGAACACGCGAAATCCCAGCAGAAAAAGATAGGCGAGATACTTGTCGATCAGGGTAAGTTGGATAAGGACGAACTAGACATGGTTCTGAAAAAACAGAATATCATGAAAGCATCTGAAAATACTGCACCGGCTGCTGTGGTTGCAGAGCCGGAACCGTCACCCGAACCTGTTGTTGCAAAAGAGAAATTCTCTCAGTCGATGAAAGTCGACCAGGAAAAGATAGACAAATTCACAAATACAATAGGTGAGCTTGTAGTAGCAAAGAACGCATATGAATACATGATGCAGAAGCTGATAAAAGACTATGACCTCCCAACGAGTCTTGTGAAGGACTTCAAAGATAACTCGAACCTGATCGCAAGAATATCACAGGATTTGCAGCGTGATATCCTCTCCCTGCGGATGGTTCCGATCAAACAGATATTTAATAAATTCCCCCGTGTGGTGAGAGATATCTCCCGCAAGCAGAATAAAACTATGGATCTGAGGATTATCGGGGAAGATACAGAGATAGATAAAAAAATTGCTGATATCCTTTCAGATCCGCTTGTTCATCTTGTTCGTAATGCTTGTGATCACGGTCTTGAAAGCGCTGCGGAACGAACAGCTTCGGGCAAGTATGAAACCGGAAGCCTTATTCTCAAAGCATATAATGAAGGGAGTTTTGTTTATATCGAAGTGATTGATGACGGCAGAGGTATTAACTGCGGCAAAGTGCTGGAAAAAGCTGTCAGCAAAGGGCTTGTCCCTGATGGAGCGAATCTCACAGAAAAGGAGATAATACAGTTTATACTGGCTCCTGGGTTTTCCACAGCCGAGAAAGTTACTGATATCTCCGGTCGGGGCGTTGGTATGGATGTTGTTAAAAGCTCCATAACGAGTGTCGGAGGATTTATAGATGTTTCTTCTTCTGAAGGTGAAGGCACACGGGTAACGATGAAGATCCCTGTTACCATCGGTATGTCTACTTCGCTTCTGGTTCAGATGGGCGAAGATGAGTTTTATGCTTTTCCTATAGAAAATGTAGCAGAAACTATAATTATAGAGAAAGAGCAGGTAAAAGACCTTCATTTTGGTAAAGGAACCTACTACAGAGGGAATGTTTTACCTCTTTTTCAACTGTCTAAGTTGTTGGGAGGAGAGAATAAAGAGCTAAGTGATGAGGTCAGCGTTGTGATAACAGTTACAGATGCCGGCAAAACGGGTATTATAGTAGATGAACTGCTGAACAGAATGGACATTGCTATCAAGCCTGTTCCTGAGTATTTCTCTCACCTGAACTACATAGGCGGAGTTACCATACTGGGGGACGGTCAGGCGGTGCTTGTTCTTAATGTTAACAAGCTGTTTTAATATCAGAGGTCTATTATGAAAGTTTTTGTGGTTGATGACAATGAGCTGCATCTTAAAATGTGTAAAATATTATTAAATAATCTTGGATACGAAGTGACTACATCTACATCCCTTGAAGATCTGCAAAAGAGGATGGACGGGCTTTCTGAGCCTGATGTTGCACTGATAGACTATAGACTTTCTCCCGGAGAGACAGGAGTGGATGTTTTATCCTACCTGAAACAGAATGGTAAATGGCAGAAATGTAAGCTCGTTGCGCTCACTGCCGACATAAGCGAGAGGTCTATGCTTGAGAGAGCGGGATTTGACAGTGTGGTGTTCAAGCCTATTACAGAAGCTCTTCTGAAGGAGATCATCAATTAAATGAGTGTAAAATTTGAAAGTCTGAAAAATGAGATCAATGATTGTTTTTACGAGATAGTCGGAATAATCAATGAGATTGTCGGTCACAGAACTGACAGCTTCACAGATATGCTTGCGATCAGCGAAGAGATACAGAAAGGCTCTGAGAGCTTTGTCGGCGAGACAGACAAAGTAATCAATGTTATCTCTGAGGATATCAACAGCAAAATCGAAAACCTGAACATGGAAAAGATGAAACAGGACATAGTGGAGGCTACATCGACTTTCATTGCCATTACAGAAGAGCTAGAACTGCTCTCGTATAATACAATATGCAGAACCATGGCACTTGGCGACAAGGGTTCGACTATCACTCATATCAGCAAAGAGATCAAGAAATATTCCACAACTGTTAAAAGTCTGTTGGATATCATTTCATCTAATTTTAATGACATGTTCGCCAGATTCAAAAATGTAGCAGATCATCTTGTGGAGCATAAGCTTGTCCCCACAGACAGCTCTTTCGAAGTTGAAACTGTCGAGGACTTTGTCATTACATCAGATGTGTCGGTTCTTATAGAAAATTCTCAGTTTCACGATATATTTATGCAGGAGATGGAGATAATAAACGAGGCTGTATCTAAGGCGGATTTCGACACCCCATACGAAGCCGGGCTCATCTTCGGTGTATATGAAAAGGCGACCGCAAAGCTGGATTTTATCAAATATTCTCTTCAGGACAAGCTGGAAGGGATAAAGCTTGTTATGGGTGACTTTATATACACTTTTAATACAGATTTGCAGAACATAGCCAGTAAAACGAATATTCTCCGTTCGGAACTCAAACGTGTTACTGAATTATCAAATAATGTATGTACCACTATTGACACTCTTGGTGAGAGCATAAATGAAACAAGAGCTGTGCTCTATAAAACAAGGGGGAGCGTCGGGGTTCTTGCCAAACACTCTAAAACTTTTCGTAACCTTGTTGTTATTACTGCTGTGGAAGTCGCAAGAATAAATGACGAAAGCCTGCGCAGTGTTGTTGTTTCCATGAATGAGACAGAAGATGAACTTAATGGGCTGATAGATAAGCTTCACTCTAATATCGATATGTGGGAAAATCTCAGAAATGATTTTATGAACACTTTCGAAACGGCAAGGGTCGACATGAGCGGCCTTTGTCAGGCTCAGTCAGATAATAAAAGAGGGGACGTTATGCAGAAAACCCTCGACCTGGACGGCGAGCTGAATAACTTTCGTGAGATATTTATGGCTGATAAATACTTTAACTTCTTTGAAAGCACAACAGGTAAGCTCATAGACCTGTTTTCTGAATTTAACGAAAGTGTTCAGGAGGCTTTTATGGAGTTTAACAACAGTCTTGGAGATGACATCCTCTCTGATGACGAGTTTACAAGAGGGCGCAATGAGGCAGAGCTGAAAGATATTCTTGCCACAGAAGACAGCCAGTCGTCTGTGGAATTTTTCTAGGCGGTAGGAATTGAACGTAATAAATGTCCTTGTGGCAGAAGATGATAAGCTTAATCGTATTATGATATGTAAGCTCCTTGAGAAATTCGGAGCCTCATGCCAGACAGCAGTAAACGGGGCAGAGGCAGTTGAGTTGGCCATGGAAAGGGATTTTAATATGGTTTTTCTTGACTTTAATATGCCCGAACTGAGCGGGGCAGAAGCGGCTGCAATGATCAGGCAGGATTGTAAAGCTGAGGGGCGTAAGTGCCCTCTTATCGTTTGTATTTCTGCTGATGACGAGATCGGCGAACAGAGCATCTTTGATGAATTCCTGCCGAAACCTTTCAAAATAGAAACAATTCAGAAGATGCTGGAAAAAGGCAGTGGAGATGACGCAGATTAAAAATTATAATTTAAAAAAAGTCGGGGTAGAAATAGGGCTGGACATAGACACTATGGAGATGCTTCTTGAAGAATTTATTAATGTGATGGATGAAGAGATATTAAATCTGAGCAGGTCTGTTGCAGATTCAGAACCGGAATTCATAAAACATTACGCCCACAAGATGAAAGGCGCTGCGGCAAATATGATGGTGGACGAGCTTTGTGCTCTTTGCTCTGAAATGCAGAATGCTGACAAAAATGATAAGGCTCTCACTACCCGCCTGCTGACAGAGATCGAGTCCTGCTATGGTGAGTTCAAAAGCTTAATCAAGCATTGATGCTTTTGCCAGATCATAGACTTCAAAAGCCGATAGCCCTAGCTTTACGGAGGCTTTCTCACAGGCTGACCATTCCGGGCTGTATTTTCTGATGTTCTTATAACTTAAAACTTTCACGTCAACTTTTTCGCCTCTGACATCCGTCTGGACAATTTTTCTGTCCATAATGATTCTGTCTGTTTTGTGATACCTTAACCCTGCCGTGGATGAATGCCTGAACAGAATTTCTGCTACATCATCAATATTTTTATCGGTACAAAGGACGGTGATTTGTACCGCAGGTCTGTTCTTTTTACCTGTAAGGGGTGTGCAGAATACGTCCAGAGAGACGTTCTTCAGCTTATCAAAAAGTGCTCCTATCACTTCACCGGAACAGTCATCGATGTTTGTTTCGATAACGGTAATCTGCTCTTTTGCAGACTGATTTTTTATGAGAGTGCCCCGCAGGATGTTAGGCATGGTTTTGAGTGTGATGGTTCCTGTCGAATAAGCTGAACCGGCAATTTCACCTTCATATTCTGTTGAAAAGTCAGAGACGTAATATTTAAGGATTGCTGCTCCTGTCGGGGTGGTTAGTTCGTTTGGTTCGTCAGTCCTTTTAACTGCAACACCCTCCAGAATCTTTAATGTGGCAGGGGCAGGCACAGGGACTTTCCCGTGTGCACACTTGACAAAACCGCTCCCGAGAACAGGTTTCGAAGCTGTTATCTTATCAATCCCCAGTCTATGTACTCCATATACAAACCCGACTATATCCAGTATAGAATCCAGAGCGCCGATTTCGTGGAAGTGAACATCATCTACGGTTTTGCCGTGGACAGCCCCTTCAGCCTCTGCGATGATTTGAAAAATGCCGATCGCATCATTTTTCACCTTATCCGGCAGGTCAGCTTTTTCTATCATATTCCTGATATCTGACAATTTCCTGTGGGCGTGTTCGTGGGGCAGCTTAATGTTCAGACGTGTGGCGTCTATTCCGTTCACAGAGACCCTTTCCGGTATGATTGTTATCTGTACACCTGCTATTTTATCTACAAGTGTTTCAATTTCGCTGAGGTTCAGTCCTAATCCATAAAGAACTGCTAAAGACATATCGCCGGCAATTCCGGATGTTATATCAAAGTGAAGCGTAGTATTTACACACATGAGAGACTCCGCATATTCCGCATTTTGGACTTCTTGCCGTACATATTTCTCTTCCGAAATAGATCACACGGTGGCACCAGTCGCACTGTTTTTCGCCTTTTATAAGTTTTTCGAGGTCTTTCTCTACCTTTTCCGGTGTGGTGTTGTCAGTGAGCCCGACCCTTCCTGATATTCGTTTGACATGCGTGTCAACAACGACACCGGGTTTCTGCCAGAAGTTGCCCCTTACGACATTTGCTGTTTTTCGCCCCACTCCGGAGAGAGCCAGCAGTTCGTCCATATCCTGTGGCACTTCCCCGCCGTGATTCTCCACCAAAGCTTTTGCCATTCCTATGATGTTTTTCGATTTCATCTTGTACATGCCGGTGCTTTTGATGATTTTCGCCACGTCTTCAATGTCAGCATCAGCGAGGCTGAAAGGATCAGGATATGCAGCAAAAAGGTCTTTGGTGACAATGTTTACTCTGGCATCGGTGCACTGGGCGCTCAGTATGGTTGCCGTCAGGAGCTGGAACGGCGTCTGATAGTTCAGAGAGCACACTACGACAGGGTATTTCTCTTCAAGGTATTTTTCAAAGGCTTCCGCCCTTTCTTGCTTAGTCATCTTTCAGTTATAGCATTTTATGGGCTATGCATAAATAATATTTTATTGTAACATCTCTGCATGGATATCAATATTTTGCAACTTGCAATACTTCTGCCTGCCGGTTTTGCAGCGGGGCTTCTGAATGCTCTTGCGGGCGGCGGGTCTTTTATGACTGTTCCACTCTTGATTTTTACAGGTCTGGAGCCTACGGTAGCGAACGCTACAAACAGGCTCGGGATATGGATTCAGTCGCTGGCGGGTACCAGAAAATTCAGCAACATGGGATATTTTCCAAAGGTCTACAGCTATACTGCGGCAATACCCGTTGGTTTGGGTGCGATATCCGGCGCGTATCTCGCCACTATCGTATCTGATGATATGTTCCGCAAGTATTTTGCTTTTTTTATGGTGCTTATGACGCTTGTCACATTTTTGAAACCGGGCACGAAGGAACTCAAAGAGGATGTGAAATTTACTGTCTGGGCGACTGTAATAAACTCGGTTGTGTACTTCTTTATAGGGATTTACAGTGGGTTTGTACAGGCAGGGGTGGGCTTTCTGATGACCGCCGCATGTGTTATGTCCGGTCTTGATATGGTTCGGGCGCACGCCGTTAAACTCTTTCTTAATCTCATCGCTGCAACAGTGTCAGTCGCAATATTTATCTATGCGGGGAAAGTGCTTTTTCTGCCTGCAATCGCCCTTGGTTCGGGAATGGCTTTCGGTGCGGTAACTGCCGCAAACATCAGCGTAAAGGTCAGCAATACTTTTCTTAAAAGAGTTGTCTCTGTGGCTATCATTATCTTTGCTATTCTTCTTTTAGTCCTGAAGTGAACTTTTCCGCTGCTTCAAGGAGTGTTCTGCCTTCGCAGTAATCAGGCCCTGTTACCAGAGCGTGGTAATATCCGTTTTCAATCATTTTAACAGATTCAATTTTCAGCAGTGGGTAATCCTCAGGTTTAGAATATTCTCCGGTATGGATAAGAAATGGACCTTCGGTACGTTTCTCAGTTGCCGAGACGACTCCGTGTATGATTATCTGCGTTCCGTAGGGGACGGGGTGTCTGTCTGTTTTTATATATTTCAGCCCTTTGGCTGTTATGGAGTCTGCGATTTTGAGTTCGTCTGCATCCGCAGGCAGTTTACTGACAGCGGTGAGTATGAGCTGAAATGAAGTTCCCACTGCTACGGTGACAGGTATATCTTCCCCTTTCTCAAGCTGACAGGCAAGCCCTGACTCGGGATAACAGTGTACTATAGCTTCAGAATCGTTCAGAGGCTGGATGCGGTACATCCCGCAGTTGTGTATGCCGTCAGCCATGCTTATGACACATCCGGTGTTGATAGAGCCTGATACGTCCTCTTCGTGGTGGGGCAGAATAGGCAGATCGCTTAAGTTGATGTCTTTGTACTTGTCAGGAGACATGAACTGAAGGTCATGAAGTTCTCTTTCGGGGTTAAATTTGCTTACAGGACCTTTCATCGCTACTTCGATGCGTGTTTCCGATGCAAAAAGGTTCAGAATTATAGGGATTTTTCTTTGGAATATAAGCGCTTTTCCGCCCGGGCGGCACTCTTTCAGAGCCCGTTGAGCCATTTTTATCCCTGTGACATTTCCATCCATTTGCAGGGTGTGCCCTGCCATGTCGAGTTTTTTTATGATGTTGTTAAAATTGTGTTCATACATTTGTTTTGTGACAGATTGTTGCGTCGCATATGCCGAAAGTCATGGGGTTAAAGTCCACGCTTTCGAAACCTGCTTCCAGAACCATCTGTCTGTAAACGTCCCTCTTGGGAAACTTATAAACGGAATCGGGCAGGTATTCATATGCGCCTCGGTTGCCGGATATGACACCGCCTATGAAGGGGAGGATTTTAGTAAAATATAGTCTGTATAGTCTGCTGAAAAACCATCCTTCAGGCTGTGAAAATTCCAGTATGCAGAGCTTGCCGCCGGGTTTGAGAACACGGTGCATCTCTTTTAGGCCTTTCGGTTTATCTGTAACGTTACGAAAACCGAATGAGATGGTCATTCTGTCGAAGCTGTTGTCTTTGAAAGGGAGCATATGAGCATCGGATACACTAAATGCGCCTTTTGGGAATTTTTCCTGTCCGAGCTTAAGCATGTTATAGCTGAAGTCTCCGCCGATGAGTGTGATTCCGTCAATGCGGGAGTCCATCTCAATCATCATATCTGCTGTACCGCAGGCAAGGTCTAAAACTGTCTGACCGGAACCGATCCCGGCGAGCTTTATAGCTTTTTTACGCCAGCGTACATCTGTGCGGAAGCTGAGCAGTCTGTTAAGCAGGTCATATTTATGTGCGATGTCGTTAAACATCTGCTGAATTTCACGGGATTTCTGTTCCACTGATACCTCTAAATTCTTATGATCATACAGGTGAAATCGTCCTTCTGGGCACTTTTTTCTTTCACCATTTCATCGTACAGGGTATCAAGTATATTGTCTCCGCCAAATTTTGCAAGTTGTTTGACATCTTCCCTGAGCTGATCATCAGTGGTGTATTCGACCAGACCATCTGTATAGATGAAGATGGTGTCGCCTTGATTAAGTTCAATACTCTTTTCAAAGTGCTGCTCTTCGAAAAGACCGATGGGGAGAAAGTCCGACTTGATGATTAAATCTTTCCCCTCGCTGAAAACTGCCGCCGGTTCATGTCCGCACGAGATATAGCGCATGTTTTTGGCATCATTGTCTATATATCCGAAGAATGCTGTTATAAACCTGTCTGAGAATTTTTTTGCCAGCAGGTATCTGTTCAGTGCCGTTACAAGGTTTTTCAGAGAACCTTCCTGGTCGAACAGAGTCGTGTTCTCTGTGAAAACACTCAGAACAACTGTAAAGACTGCCGCAGAGTAACCTTTGCCGCAAACGTCTGCCACAGTAAAAAATATCCCCTGATCGGTCTCTTTGACCATGAGGAAGTCGCCTCCGGCTGCCCTTGCCGGATAGTTAATCCCGGATATTTTTATTCCGCTTTTCAGCTCGAGGTTACGCTGTACGAACTTATTCAGGATATCGCCTGTGACCTGCATTTCTGATTCCTGAACTTTTATCTCTGTCATACGTTTATGGTACTGAGCGTTTTCAACTGATGTGGTGACAATGGATGAAACGAGTTCAGAGAATTCTTTGTCAGGTATTATGTCGAAATGAATGTTGAAGAGGACAATGCGTATATCCATAGTTTCTTCGTATATAAAAAAAATGTTGTCGATGTTGAACTTGTCGCATTCTATAAAGCTGTCTATGAACTCTGTTGCTTCCATAGAGGCGGTTACTTCCATGAGGCTTTTGCCGGAAACTCTGATCTTGTTTTCGAAATCCTGAAATTCCACCCCGAATCCCTGAAATTCGCTGTCATGTATGGTGCACCCTGCTTCTGCGCTGAATGCATCCATGAAGAAATTGAGTGCAACAGCCATGACTTCATCAACTTCCACTGCTTTAAGAATACGGCTGCTCTGTTTAACAAATTCAAGTTTTTTCTGGTAATCAATATAAACGTTTATGTTTCGTTCACGGGAGATTATTTCGTTCATGCGCTGTCCGAGATACTCGTTGTAAGTTTCCATTTCAAGCACAGCATTGTCAGGTTCGGTGTGGAAAGTAACTATTCCGTGGACATTGTTCATATATTTAAAAAAAACTGATGATTTTACCTCTATCTTTTCATCGAAAAACTCAAGAGTGCGTTCTTTGGTGCAGACCTTCCCGCCGTCATAGCCGAAATCGTAAAGATCGTAACGCCCTTCGGCACCTTTATGTACTCCGGCAACAGCTTCGCATATAGAATTCTCCACCTGCCAGAGAGTGTATGGTGTGGAGGACGAATGGTCGAGGTGCTTGCTTAGAACATGAAAAAAATCCTGCATACTGTTAGTGAAGAGTGTGTCAAGAAGTCTCTTCTGTAGTTTCATCTACGTCTTCTCCTTCACCTACAGCTTCCAGAACCGGACTCAAAAGATCCAGTATCTCACCTACAGATAGTCCGAGAGCTATGGATGCGTCTTCCGCTGTTTCGTGGTAGTATTTTTCTTTTGCCATTCTGTTTGCAAAATACAGAGCGGCTTTAAATTTATCTGTGGAGTTCCAGTGGTGTGTACGCACTGCATCGGTAATGACGCTTACTACAGACCATTTGTGTAGTACAAGCTCTCCCACTGCACAGTGGTCCGTGCCCAGCTGCTGGCGTTCGTCGTCCACGGTGTCTGCCTCTTTTACGAGGAAGTCAACCAGAACCGTTTTCCCTATATCATGCATCAGCCCTGCAAGATAAAGGGCATCTTCGTCAAGGGAGCATGCTTTCCCAAGTATTTCACTTAGCCGTGCGACAAGGAATGAGTGATCCCATAATTTCTGCCCCGTAGTTTTATACAGGTTGAAGTTTTTTTTAAAAAAGTGCTCTGTGGATACAGCAAGTGCAATGTTCTTAACAGTGTTAAGCCCCAGAAGGACAGTTGCTCTGTCTATGCTCGAAACATCCTGCCTTAGACCGTAAAAGGGGGAGTTTACCAGTTTAATTATCCGCGAACTGAGCCCCTGATCCATCTTTATCTTTTCGATGAAGTCCTTCATCTGAGTTTTATCATTTCTGGTGAGCCGTACAAGCTCTTTTGCCAGTGCAGGCAGAGGTGGTATATTTTCCGCTTTTGCAATGATTTTTGCTTTGAGAGTGTCAAACTCATTGCCGTTGGTTTTTGTAGTGTTTGCGGCTGGATTCAGAGTGAATTTTTTTTGTATCTCTTCCGGTTTAAGCGGCGGGAAAAAAACACCTGATATTCTGAAGTCTTTCAGAACTTCGATAACCTTTCTGTCTTTTACAGTCAGGTAAAAGTATGTGGGCACAGAAAACTGTTTAGGCAGTTTGAACAGTGTGGCGGTGTCATTTATCTCTATCAGGCAGGCATCGGCGTTCTTTTCTGAAGTCAGTTCAGCGCTTTTCCCCAGAGCCTGCTGGAATATCTGTTTGCTTTTCTGTGACCCTATATAGAGAATTTTCATCCTGTTCTGCTCTTTATAATGTCTATTAGCTCTTTCGGGCTGAAAGGCTTCGTCAGATAAGCATCAGCACCTGCTTCTTCGCCTTTTTTGAGGTCTTCTGATTCTGCCATTGCTGTGAGCAGTATGATCGGTGTCTGTTTGAACCTGTCCATCTTCTTCAGCTCTGCACATGCTTCCAGTCCTGTTTTTTCCGGCATCATAACGTCAAGAACGATAACATCCGGAGAGTGCTCTTCTGCAAGCTGAACAGCGGCGAGACCATTTCCGGCTTCGATAACTTCGAAACCGCTCTTCTTCAGATGGAGAGAGACGACTTTTCTGAGTCTGAGCTCATCATCAGCGATTAATACTTTCATCTGGAAACCTCAGTTTTATAGAACTCTTGTCATATTTTGTTTCTATATTGTGTTTAGCAAGAACATCCTCGAAAATGGCAAAAACAGAAGGGTTATCATAAAAACCTTTATCAGGACTAATTGAGAGTTCATTTTTTATGAATGTTACACTGAAGCCTTCGTTTGCTGCCAGAGTAGCTTCATGTAGATATATCTGTATAATGTTTTTAAATGAATAAGGTTCACAGCGTATTTTTACACCGTCAGGTACAGACGAAACCGCTTCACAGCTGCCATCTTTTGGTACTGCGTTGGTGATAAACAGGTTTATTAAGGTTGCAAGATCTACATCCTCGTATTCTGAACTTTCAGCTTTACCGAAGATGTGGTTGAAGCTGACGCTCATTCCTCTGTCGAAGATATCCAGAAGATAGCCAGACTCCATTATCATTTGTGTCATAGATTCATCTGTCAGACCTTCATTTATTGCTTCGAGCATTGCAACAATGACCGCAGTATTAGTGCGTATGTGGTGTGAAAAATATTTATAAACAGTTTCCAGTTTTTTTTCCGGGCTTTCAGTGCTGTTCATTGGAGCCACCTCTAACTTCACTAAGTATAAAAGCGATTAACATCATTTTCAATACATTAATGGTCTTATATATTCTGAGATGGAATTTGTCTCTTTTTATCAGGGCATTGTGATTTTGTATTTATCAATAAGCTATTGCTTCTTTTCGATGATAACAAGAAATCTTTCCTCAATAGGCGGTCTGGCAGGATGCTGGAATTAAAAACTTATCAATGGATCATGTGGCCATATTATGAAAGCTATATTTGTTAAGCATATATGCGGTGAAGGCTGATAACGGTTGTATTACTGTTTTACTATGTATAAAATGCCGTATTATCTATATAATTGAATGAGGTTTCGTATGGACTGTATATTTTGCAAGATATTAGCCGGAGAAATTCCGTGCAGTAAAGTTTATGAAGACACTCTTTTTATAGCATTTCTGGATATCAATCCTGTTCATAAAGGACACATCCTTGTTGTCCCTAAAAGGCACTTTGTCAATATGCTCGACACGCCTGACCTTGAAGCTGAGGCGATCTACAAAGTTACCAGAGACTTGTCAAAAGCTTTGATAGAAGCTACAGGGTGTGACGGAGTGAATCTTGTCCAGAATAATAATGCCGCCGCCGGACAGGAGGTTTTCCACTCTCACCTGCATATCATCCCCAGGTACGAAAATGATGGGCTCAAATTTGCCTCTGTCAAAAAAGAATATGACAGCATCGAAGAGATGAACGACATGGCAGAGAGGATTAAAGCGAGTCTCTGATATCTCTTATTTCATTGATGCTTATTAACTTACGGGGGCGTTTGGGATGCTGGTGCACTCCGCGGTCTTCAAAACCGATTGTGACGGGTTTTGCCCGTCAGGCAGGTTCGATTCCTGTGCGCCTCCGCCATTATATTTTAATCGTCTAATTTATCAATATTTTACAGATGTGTCCAAAATGCTGCTGCCTAAATATGGCCTAAATTCTTTAAGATCGTCATATACGAGGTCAATTTTTTCAGATCTAGTTTGGTCTATTATGCCTTCTCTAGCTAGTATGATTATACTACTACAATATTCAACATCTTTCATTCTGCGGATGTCACCGATACTGAAAAATTTTAAATCATTCCAGAATTCATTTTGCGAAAGCTTTATTGATTGTAAGCCGAACTCACTGTCTATGCTATGTCGTTTTTTCCTGACTATTTAGATTGTACTCTGTAAGGTTTAATCTGTTGAAAAGCTTAATGATGTCATCTCTTGTACACTTTTTATCAATGTTGACTATTGATAAGTCATAACTCCAAATATGGCTTCTGATTTCGTCAGGTAGGTCAGTAAAATATTTGTTCCCATAAAGATCTTTTAAACTATCATCTAACATATGTGTGCTAGAGAGTTTAAACGCACCTTCAACAAAATCTACAATTGCATTGATACGCTGTTGGCCATCTACTATATGCCTTATTGTATCGCCAGACTTAGGGTCAGTTTCAGCGGTCCATAAGTATAGCTCTGGAACAATAAAGCCAAGTATGATTGTCTCAATAAGTCTAATACGGTCTTTTTCAATCCATACCTTTCTTCTTTGATAGGTTTCGTCGATCATCAATATCCCTTTATCAAAATCGTCGCATATCTCTTTGACTGTTTTCGTGTTTCTTGGGAATGAAAATTCAGGCATAGTTGTACCTCATTTTTTTAATTGTGCTTATGGAATAATGTTTAAAATCATCGATATCCCTGTATATTCTAAAATTCATTTCATGCCTAAAAAAGAAAGTACTTTTTAAATTTCTTATTGTTTTTGATGAAAGGTTTTCCCAATCAGTTCGGCACTTTTGTATTTTGCGTAGGTTTTTTCATTAATAAATCCACGATAGATTTCTCTTTGTATATGTTCATAGGTAGATTTGTATATACGACTGTAAGAGTTTCTGTATAACCACCAATATCGCTCAAAACCCTCTTTCGAAATTATAACAATATCAATATCAGAGGTATCAATCGCTTTTTCGTTAACCACAAAGTCTCTTAAATTCTTTTCGGGATTAAAACTACAACCGTTTTTTGCACTTCCTATTATCATTGCATTAGCACAATTGATTTGCATACTTTTTTGAATTATTTGTTTAAAACTGTCTAAAGAAACACTGGTTTCAGGAGCAGTCTGCTTGAGAACTGAATCGCCACTGAATTAGTAGACACTTTTCTTGTTTATATCATAGTTCTTTTCAAATTCAACCGGAGATAGATTTCCGTTATTCCCATGACGCCTTATTGGATTGTAAAACATCTCGATATAATCAAAGATATCACGCCTTGCTTCTTCCCTGTTTTTATAGATTCTTTTCTTTATTCGTTCTCGCTTTAAGAGTTGGAAGAAATTTTCAGCTACAGCGTTATCATAACAGTTTCCTCTCCTGCTCATGCTGCATGTAAGGTTGTGTGTCTTCAGAAAGCTTTGCCACTCAGAGCTTGTATACTGGCTGCCCTGATCAGAATGTATGATCACATTATTATCAGGCTTTCTGCGCCACACAGCCATAAGTAGAGCCTTTAAAACTATATCTGAATGCATCCGATGTTGCATTGACCATCCGATAATCTGACGAGAGAATAAATCGATCACTACTGCCAGATACAACCAGCCTTCATAAGTGCGAATGTAAGTAATATCTGTTACCCAAACCTTATTAGGCTCGGATACTGCGAAATCCTGCTGAAGATAATTATCTGCTATATGAGATACATTGCCTTTAGAATATCTTGGCTTACGGTAGCCGACCTGAGACTTGATGCCAGCCAGCCTCATGAGCTTATGTACACGATTCTTGCCGCAAGATTCACCCAATTCCATCAGATCAGTATAAATCTTACGGTAGCCATATACTCCGCCGCTCTCTATCCAGTATTGCTTTACGAGTCCCATTAGGTGTTCATCACGCTTCTGCCGTCTACTTTTAGGCTCTTTTACCCAAGAGTAGTAACCACTAGGATGAACACGCATAACTGAGCAGAGCCTTGTCACAGCGTGGTCAGTTCGGTGTTCATAAATGAATGCGTACCTTACTGGGACTCTTTGGCAAAGTACGCTGCGGCCTTTTTTAAGATGTCCCTCTCTTCAGTGACTCTACGTAGCTCTTTCTTTAAACGGTTTATTTCGGATTGATGATCTGACTGGATTTTATAATCGGAATTGTCTGAACCATATTTCTTAATCCAGTTGTAAATACTGCTGGGGTTGACGTCAAGCCTAGAAGCTACGTCATTCACTTTGTGGCCTTGTTCTGTGATTTGTTTGACTACTTCAATCTTAAATTCATCTGTGTAACGTTTGCCATTCATGGAGCACTCCTGATAGTTGTAATTTATAACTCAGAAGTCTCTACAAAACTAGGGGCGATTCAGCCAGCTCCTTTATCACGTCCGGCAGGTTCAGTTCTTCTATGTCGGGCACACCCTCGGGTATAACCCTCATCACCATACCTATCATCCCGCGCTGGATAAAAGCATTCACACGGAACCGGGCAACACCCTTTATCCCGTATGCAAAGTCCGCCTCTTTCTTCTCTTTGAACTCAGCTTTCAGCGAGTTGGGCATGATGGACGCAGCCATCCGCATCCCTTCCTCGGCTGTGATTACGTCGAATCCTTCCAGTGTTTCGATGTCGCCGTGCAGCCTGACAGCGGGCGGTCTGCCCACCTTCATGTGGATGTCAGATACACCCAGTTCCACAGCTTTTCTCAGTATGGCATCTATTTCCATGTTCTTACTCAGCTTCTTCCGGTTCCACTTCGATAGGCTCTGTCATGCCGAATTTGGCTCTGATTTTGTCCTCTATCTCTTGTGCTATTTCAGGATTATCCTTAAGGTATGCACGGGAGTTTTCTTTACCCTGCCCGAGCTTAGCGTCTTTATAGCTGAACCATATCAGCAGCCACACCCATGTCAATCAGCTGACCTTCACGGGATACACCGACACCATAGAGGATGTCGAACTCAGCTGTTTTGAATGGAGGCGCAACTTTGTTTTTAACAACTTTTGCCAGTCCGTGGTTGCCCACAACTTCTTCTTTCTCTTTCAGTGCCTGAGTCTTCTTTATCTCCAGACGCATAGAAGCGTAGAATTTCAGGGCGTTACCGCCTGTTGTGGTTTCTGGATTGCCGTAGACAACGCCGATCTTTGATCTGGTCTGGTTTATGAATATAAGAGTAGTTCTGGATTTGTTTACGATACTTGTCAGCTTTCTGAGTGCCTGAGACATCAGTCTGGCCTGCAGGCCCATGTGTGAGTCGCCCATTTCGCCTTCGATCTCTGCACGTGATGTCAGAGCAGCCACGAAGTCCACTACTACTATGTCTATGGCACCGCTTCGCACCAATGTCTCTGTGATCTCCAGAGCCACCTCACCGCTGTCTGGCTGGGAAACGATCAGGTTGTCTGTGTCAACACCGATAGCCTTTGCATACACAGGGTCAAGCGCGTGCTCTGCATCCACAAATGCTGCTGCTCCGCCGAGCTTTTGCGCCTCTGCGATGGCGTGGAGAGCGATGGTTGTCTTACCAGATGATTCTGCACCGTATATCTCGATGATACGGCCACGGGGGAAACCGCCAACACCCAGAGCGATATCCAGAGAGAGGATACTGGACGGTATAACCGGAAGCTTCTCAACAGGCTTGTCGCCAAGGCGCATAACAGCACCCTTTCCAAAGTCTTTTTCTATCTTTCCCATAGCCATTTCTAAGGCTTTCTTTTTGTCCTGATCCATTTCTAGAGTCCTCCAAAAGTCATTATAAACACAATAAACAATATTGATTTTACATTAAAATATGTGGTTTAAAAAGTCGCCTATACTATTTAGTAAAGTTAATATTCTTCGAGCTTTTTCATAGCCTGCATGATGTCGGTATCTTTGTGTGCCACAAGTACCTTGCCGCCTGTCTGCACCACCACAACATCCTGCTCATTGTTCAACACCATGCACCCGGAGCTGTCCACAAAGTCCGCACATCCGAAACTGTCGCCTATGTTGATGGAGAGGTTGCCCCCTTCCTTCCTGTTGCGGAATTCATATATAGACTCATATGTGCCCACATCCCGCCAGCCTGTGATACCTTTTACGCATTTCAGCTTGGTAGTTCTTTCCAGCACAGATTTATCTATGTCGTGTTTTTTCATCTCGCCCATGAAGCGACCGCACAGGCGGTGTGTCGCTCTGCCGGAGCGGATGTTTTCGTAAACTGTCCTCGCTATTATTGACTGATCGGGTGGAAACTGCACCAGTTCATGCATCATCACGCTGCTGTTGAAGCAGAGTATCCCGCTGTTCACCAGCCAGCCGTCATCCACAAGCTCCTGAGCTTTTTCAGCGTCAGGCTTCTCGACAAACTGGACTGTTTTCCCATCCTTAATATATCCAAACCTATGCTCTGCCCGCTCCGGCTCTATGCCGAACAGGACGATATTACCTTTCTCTGCGAGTTTCTGAGCCTTTTGCACAGCCTCTGCGTATGCCTTTTCGTCGGATATCTCATGGTCGGAAGGTGTCAAGAGAAATGTCTCGTTCGGGTACATAAAGCAGGCTATCATTATGGACGCTGCTGTCCCCTTGCATGATGGTTCCATCACTATGTCTGCACTTAGCTTTGCTTTGCGGAGCTGGTCGTCCGCCTTGTCACAAAGCACATTGTTACGTTTGATGGTTTTAATATAGAGAGAATCCTCTGTACCGAACTGGATGAACTGCTTCGGTGTGTCGCCAGCGGAAAGGGGCCAAAGCATCTTCCCCGCACCGCCACATAGCACTATGTTTATCATAGCCTAGTTTACTATGTTTAGAGGCTTTTGAAAATGTCGTAATGAGCACCCGCTGTCTTATCCCACCGGAATCCTGCTGAATGTGCCAGCCCCTTCTGAGCTAAAGCGTTCCTGGCATTATCAACCTGAAGCAGTGTGAGGATCTTTTCCCTGGTGTCGTCGATGCTGAAAGGATTGGCATATTCGGCTGCATCTGCGCATACCTCCTGCACGCATGGGGTTGTGGATGTGAGCACCGGAGCACCACACGCCATAGCCTCCAGCGGTGGAAGCCCAAAACCTTCGTACAGAGTCGGATAGACAAAAAGCTCCGCCAAGTTATAAACAAGCGCCAGCTCCTCGTCTGTGACATAGCCCAGATACTTGATGTTCTCTTTATCTTTTTCGATGAGCTGATGTATCTCGTCATTTCCCCAGCCCTTATAGCCTACCAGTAGTAGTTTGTACTCTGCCTTTACGCTGTCTGACAGGGATGAATACGCCTGTATCATCCGGCTGAGGTTTTTGCGGGGCTCTATGCTGCCCACATAGAGGATAAACTTATAATCCAGTCCGCTTTCGCTCCTGTATGCATCCTGAGCGTCCTGCGGATATTCTTTGAAAACACCGTCATTGATACCCAGATGTATCGCCTTTATCCTTTCGGGGTCGAAGCCTGTTATCTCGGCGACTTCAGCCTTCACGGTCTCTGTGTCTGTGATGATATAGTCTGCGTTTTTGATATTGTCCCAGAAGTTTTTATTAAAATAGCTGACACTCTCTTTCAGGTGCCATTCCGGATGAAGGTGCAAAGACATGTCATGGACAGTCACCACGGTCTTCTTCGCCTTGATCCCCTTCACAGGGATTATCGCAGGCTCCCAATACAGGTCGTATGTGTCGGAGAACAGGCGGGACCTGATGTCCAGCATGCCCCTTATCAGACCTTTGGTGAATTGGTTTTTGACCAGAATGTTGCGGATCATCGGCAGCAGGCTTTTGTTCTCGCCGGAACCGGATGATGTGATTATCTTGTCTGTGACTTTGCCGTAATAGTAATATGAATAGTCAAAACCAGCCTCCCTGGGCAGACGGGTGACTATCTCGTATGTATACCTGCCGATACCGGTCAGAGGAGTCAGCAGGCTCTTGGAATTGATTAGTAGCCTAGCCACCTAGCATCCACTCGATAGTATCATGGAAGTCAATGGTGTCCAGCTCGCCCACGCATTTGCGCAGGAGTGAGTTGTCGCCTATCAGCTTCTGGATTTCGTTCGGTCTGACAAACTCAGGGTTTGTGATCTTTTCGATATTGTGCCCTGTGACCTTTCTGGCATAGTCGAGCAGCTCGTCCAGCGAGTGCTCTTTACCTGTGCAGATGTTGACAGCGACCGACTTTGCATCGCATTCCAGCAGCTTGCGGTATGATGAGCATACAAAGCGCACATCTGAAAAATCTCTGATTACGGATGTTGTTCCCATCTCTATCACGTGTGCTTTCTCTTTGAAATGCTTGATGATCTTTGGGATTACAAACTTGTCCGGCTGACCGACGCCTGTGTAGTTGAAAGGACGTGTGATTATTATCGGCAGCTTGCCGAAAGACAGAGTCGCCATCTGCTCCATAGCCAGCTTGCTCACAGCATAGTGGCTCACTGGGAGTGTCGGGCATGTCTCGTCTATCACTTCCACATCCGGGTTGCCATACACGTTTGATGTGCTCGGCAGAAGGATCTTTTTGATATTGTCGTACTTCAGGCACTCTTCCAGCAGGTTTGCTGTGCCTATGGTGTTCACCTGATATATCAGGCTGACGTCGCTGCTTGGCACATATGTGATAGCGCCCAGATGGACTATATAGTCAGGCTGCACTGCCGCAAGGCATTTGGCAACCTGATCTCTCTTTGTTATGTCACAGTTAAAAGTCTTTTCGTCTGCATCGACATTGATGTCACAGCCATAGATATCATATCCGTGACTGCTCAGCTCACCACAAAGGTGCTTTGCTGTGAAGCTGTTGATGCCTGTTATGAAAACTTTTTTAGAAGGAGAAGCCATTTTTATTTCTCACAAGGTCAGCTTCAACCATCATTTTACAAAGCTCTTCAAGAGTTGTCTTTGGCTCCCAGCCGAGCTCGTTCTTAGCCTTTGATGGATCACCGATCAGCAGGTCAACCTCTGCAGGGCGGTAGAATTTAGGGTTTACCTTCACGACAGTCTTGCCGTTTGATGTGTCCACAGCGGTCTCGTCCACGCCTGTGCCTTTCCACTCCAGCTCTTTGCCCACAGCTTTGAAAGCCATAGTGACGAAGTCGCGAACTGTCTCTGTTCTGTTGGTAGCCAGCACATATGTGTCAGGCTTGTCTGCCTGAAGCATGCGGTACATACCATCAACATACTCTTTAGCAAATCCCCAGTCGCGCTTTGCGTCCATGTTGCCAAGCTCGAGGCAATCCTGCTTGCCCATCTCGATCTTTGCCACTGTGTCTGTGATCTTTCTGGTCACGAACTCACGTCCGCGGAGAGGAGACTCGTGGTTGAAAAGAATACCGCTGCATCCGAAGATGTCATATGACTCTCTGTAGTTGATTGTCATCCAGTGAGCATAAAGCTTTGCAACGCCGTATGGGCTGCGTGGATAGAAAGGAGTGCTCTCCTTCTGCGGAATTTCCTGTACCAGACCAAACATCTCTGATGTGCTCGCCTGATAGTATTTTATCTTGTTGTTGATTATTCTGATAGCTTCGAGCAGGTGAACTGCGCCCTTGCCTGTGATGTCGCATGTCGCAAGAGGTTGCTCGAATGATACACCAACAAAGCTCTGAGCTGCGATGTTATATACCTCGTCAGGCTCAATATCGCCAACCATGCGGATACTGTTTGCCTGATCTGTAAGGTCATATTCAACCAGATGCAGGTTTTCATGTTTTTCGATGCCTAAGTCTTCTATTCTCCAGAAGTTTACGGATGCAGTTCTTCTATATGTACCATAAACCTCATAGCCTTTGTTGAGAAGAAGTTCCGCAAGGTATGCTCCGTCCTGTCCTGTTATTCCTGTTACAATCGCCTTTTTCATAACTATCACCTATGTATTTATTTTAATCCTAATTTTGTTGTTAATACGTTTGTGCTCTCTTTCCATGTCAAACTCTTGATCAGCTTAGAGTCTGGTGTTGTGCCTTTATCGTTGCCAGCAGCCCACTCCAGAATACATTTTGACAAAGCTGATGGATCTTTTACATTATCAAAATAGAAAGCATGCTCTCCTGCCACCTCTCTGAATACCTCTATGTCTCTGGCTATGATTGGCATTTCATAGTATGACGCCTCAAAGATCGGCAGTCCAAAACCTTCACCTTCGCTAGGGATAAGGAGGCAGTTGGAATGCTCGTAGATAGCCTCAAGGTATTCATCACTGATCCCCTGAAGGAGCACCAGCTTGTTACTTGTTTGCTGGAATTCTCTCATCTCGCTAACGAGATCTTCCACCAGCCAGCCTTCTTTGCCGACAATGACAAGGGTGTAGTCGTGTCCAGCAGCCCAGAGCTCTTTGAATGCTTCGAAAGCCTGTCTGTGTCCTTTCCGTGGCTCTATTGTGCCGACCATTAAGAAGCTCTTGGATGAGTCCAACTGAGCAAGGACATCTTGATAATTATCAGGAAGCCCTTTAGATGGCTGGCTATTTTTAATATCAGAACCAAGGTGAAACCAGTCGATAGTCTGACCCGGCTTTACCTTTGGGTTATTATCCTTAATCCATTGGCGCACACTATTCTGCACTGATTGGGATATGCATATCAGCTTGTCTGACATAGATAAAACATTTACAAACCATGCATGATGATGATCGTATGTGAGGTCTGGCCACCATTGTGGGTGGTAGAGAGGCAATATATCATAGATTACAAAATAAAATTTGACACCTATCTGATTCCATTCATTGAAAAGACCGTTTTGGTATGCGTGTGTAACACGTCCGCTAAGATCGAGCCCAAAAAAGATGTCTGTACCCTTGGGCACTGGTCTGAGTTCTGGGTTATCTGCTAGTCTGCAATCCCAGTAGCCATCCTGATCAGTTACAACTACTGGCACGATAGTGTATTTCATGTCGGTCATGCTCTGCATCTCTTGCATAACTGATCTAACAACTCTTTGTATACCTGTCTTATGGTCTTGATAGTAAACTTCGCTAATATCCACAAAGAGAGTGTTTCCCTTGCTGACATAAAGATTTTGTTGTACCTTTTTTTCTGCAAGAGTCCGATAGATTTTGTTTTTTATTCTGCGTAATAAAGAAATTATCATATGGATCTAATCTCCAGTAAGTATGTTGTCTAAAAATTCATCAAGGTGAAGTATATTATAGAAATTTCTGGATTTTTCCAGTAATTGTTTGTAATCGTAATCTTCGTTTAGCATATTGATGAGCATTTCTACATCATTTTCGCTCTGCTCATTAGGCAGAACCTTATACCCATCAACCAGAAGCTCTGCAGCAGAGCTGAAATTGGTGCAAAGCACTCTGCATCCATGGAGCTGTGCTTCTATCAGCGGCAGCCCCAATCCTTCTTCGTCAGAAGGGAATATCAGTACTTTGCTTTTCTTGTATAGTTCTGCAAGTGTCTTTGATGTAACACTTTCGTACCAATGTATTTTATCGATACCGGTGAGTTTGTTTATGAAAGCACGAAGCTCTTCGTCGGAGCAGCGCTGCTTTCCATAAATGATAATTTCATCAATGTGCTCCACAGCACCATTAAGCAAATCTGCTATGCGGTATAAGCCTTTTCTCACATCGAACGGACCAGCAAGTACCACTGTATTGTTAGTTTTTTCTAATTGATCTGCAAACTTGAAATCTATGTAGTTTGGCACACAAGGGGGCAAAGCAAGCGAATCAAACGCAAGATAATCGTTATAAGCCTGCGATGTAGCTTTAGATATGCAAAGCGTCTTATCGCAGACCCTATTGAACATTCTAAAACCTTCCAGATGCTGATTGGCAAAGATAAAATGCTTATTTTCCTTGGTGACAGTGAAAATATTAGGGATAAGGTCATAAACAATCCCAAATTTCTTTTTTATGTTTACTGTTTCTCCGTGCAGGTCCAGCCATGGTGTTGTGAAAAAACAAGCATCGTAGGATTCTGCATCAAGTGACTGCCCGATTGTTGTTGATAAGATCTTGTCATTTGTCTTAAATGAATATATTTCGTGCTCATGTCTTTGGTATTTTTGTAATACCTCATTTGGAGTACCTACATAATACACATCTGAATTTGAAAAGTTGTTTAGTATATGATTGATGTCGAACCAGTATTTGCACCAGATTAACTTGTTATTTGAGTTGTAAAAAGTAACAAAATCTACCTTGTGTCCGTTCTTGATCAAGCGTAGGTAGACTGTCAGAATCAGGTTTCTGACGCCAACATGCATTCCATAGAAATTTTGTTCAACTATCAGCGCAATTTTCATAAACCTAGTCCACGTTTTATCGCAGCCTTCATGCTGGCAGGCATAACCCTTTTCAGCAGACCAATTGCTTTGTTCACAAGCCTTTGTTTAAAAGTGCTGTATGTAGGGGCTATGTGCACCTGGCATGTGTTATCTGCCTGATACTCTTCAAACGGCACAAAAGTGCTGGTATAAGAGTCGTTTATACCCAGAGTCATTGCGCTGGAAAAATAGTTCAGCCTTGGGATGACAGAGTTGTCAATCATGTATGATGCAAGCTCGACATCTTCCCCTTGATCCCAGTATATCAATGAGTTAAAACGACATTTCTCTGCGGTAGCTTTTTTTATAATCAAAAGCCCTCCGTTAAGAAAGACACCGTCATTGAAAGTGTTTTCGTCGTAGGAGTAGATGATTTTTGACCACCATAGGCGGTTTTCAAGCATGAGGTAAGATGGGAACAAAGCTCCGGATTCATAGTGCTGACGTATTGTTATAAAGTCATAATCATAGCCATAATCTTCGAATCCAGTGAAGAAATCATCTTTGAGAATGTATCTGTCGTGGACAATCATGAGGTTTTGATTTGAAGCAGCTGCTATAAGGTCGTTTTTCTTTTCAGATATGTTTGCATATGCAGTATCATATTCTTTTCCGAGGTACTTGACATCGTATGGCTCATATGCGGTGTTTTCTGGACCGCAAATCAGGATTTCGGAGTGGTTTAGCTCGTTTGATCTGATAGATTCACAGAAGCCAACTACATTGTCAACTTTGGTTCCTTGGGTCAGGACGGTAAACGTCCATTTCTTGTCGTGATAGATCTCAGGATTTGCTCTTTTGATCTTGATGACAAGTGTCACTTCATGCTCGTACTTTATCAGTGGGCGATGGTGACCAAGCTTGATCGCATTTTCATAGACAATTTCAGCCTTTTCAATCAGTGCATTTCTAAAAAAGAACTTTTTAAGGTTCATCATGTTGACATTGGGGTTTTCTTCCATGCGGATGACAAGGGTGCCTTCCTTGTCAAGAAGCCGGATAGACTCATCCAGCAGAACCTTCCACGCCTGAAAGTCTGATATCCTATGTTCGTATAGCCAAACACTGGAAAACTGCCCATGCATGCTCGGAGCGACACGCAGGTTGCTAGAAGAGAGTATATTCAAAGCATAAAAATTGAAAACAGGGTTGTCGCCAACCCAGGCGACTCGGTTTTCATCTGTCAGGGATTTCAGCAGTTTCAAATCTTTCATTTAATAATACCTAGATATTTTTCTAAATCTTCCGGTGTGCCTATACCGTGCATTTGTTCAAAATCTATGTTGTAGATGCCTATTTTTTTGTTTTTGGCTATAATGTAATTATACACAGGACATGTGTAAAATTCATTATTAACTCTGTCATTCTCTATGATCATACGAACTGCGCCGTTTACAAAATCGGAGCCTTTTGTGAAGAGATAGATACCAACAGTTGCATATTCAGAAATAGCTTCTTTCTCTTTTACTTCAGTGACAAGGCTTTTTTCATCAAGCTTTGCAAATGACCATTTAGGGTCTCTGTATTTATCAACGAAAGTAAGGATAGATCCGTCAAGCCCCCTATCCATACAGTCGTTGTAGTAATCCGCTATAGAAATGTCTACAATCTGATCTGAATTAGCGATCAAAAGAGGGATGTCATTGTCTATCTCCTCTTTAGCATAAAGCACAGTGCATGCAGTACCTTCTGTCAGCTTATCTATGGGGATAAATTTAGCGTTATACTCTTTTTCAATTGCTGCAACTGTGTCGGCTTCCTTCTCTAGATGATCTTTTCTGGCGATAAGAATATAACGTGCATCAGGTATATTCAAATTTTCCAGAACACGCACGATCATAGGTTTGCCATCTACATCAATAAAAGGTTTAGGTTTCTCATATCCTGCTGTTGCAAATCGGCTTCCTGCTCCTGCCATAGGTATAAGCACATTAACCATTTTACTTTCTCCTTAATTTCTCACTCATTTTTATGAAAAGCTTAACGCCAAGGTTCTTTTTCAGCGTTTGCAGTTCTCTCTCCTGGGACTCACATCTTGCTACTACGTTTTTATAGTCTTCAGCAAGTCTGATAGTATTGTGTAATAAATTATAGTTATCAGGGTCATTTTGTTCTTCAGCAGTTCCTAAGATGGCTTGATTTAGGTTTTTGATCAGGTTTTGATAGGCTGCAATTCTGTTATTAGCTTTAGCTAGTTGATTGTCTGTGTTCACAAACTTTTCTTCAACGAACTCAAGCTTGTCAGATGGGTAATGCCAATAATGCTTTCCGTCATACATGTGTATGCCTTTGAGGTTGTATCTGTCCTCAATCTCTTTATGGTCTATACCTTTTTTTCGAAAGAACAGATTGAGCTCTTTCGATGCAGGATCATTCGGCTTTAGGGCATAAACTTCAAAGTTATTCTCACTCAGCCAGAAGAAGGCATCCATAACAGTGTCTGCCAGATCGGTCACATAAAGTTGTTCTTCTTTCACAATACTGACTTCTATCATGCCTGCGTCAACCAACTCTGCTTTATTACCAAGTGATTTGAGCACGTTAAGGTCAAACCCCTGTACATCTATTTTTATAAAATTGATTCTCTCGTTTATACCTAACTCATCTAAAACGTCGTCCATTCTTTTGACTTCAACTTCGATTTTTTCGTCAAAGTACATGTCATTACGGGTTTTCCAGTATTCATCCTTGCTGATGTTGTCGTGGTTGAATTCCAGTAAGCTGGACACACCCCAGTCGGCATGTTTTGCAACATTAAGAGTATCTATCCGCTTTTCAACATCTATGGCGCAACGGACTATTTTAACGTTTTGCAGATTTTTATTTTTTATTAATGCCGATATCTTGTCGCAAAGCTCAGGTATCGGTTCTATGGCGATTACTATTTCCTGTGGATTTCTTTCGGCTGCATCAATAGCAAAGTCCCCATGATTGGCACCAACGTCAATTATCATTAGCTCTCCACCAGGTATTTGTCATCATTTGCACCAGGGTGCTTCACAACAACATTAACACTTTCTTCCAGTGCCTCAAAGTCAGTAGATTCGTTGGGTTCTATAACAATTATATCTCCGGCAACATATGTTTGTCCGTTCATTTTCACTTTTCCGCTGACGATAACGGTGATCTCTGTTGCGATCTTGTGGAAATGAGCCTCTTCATAGTCCCCTTTTTTATATGATTTCACAGCAACTTCAACGTCGTTTGTCTTCAGGAGGGTAGGGTCAAAATTGCCAACAAACCATCCCTTAAACATATCATCCAGTTTAGATATTTTCATTCAGTCCTCGATATTATTAGTTACAGATGAGTCTGGACTCGTACTCTTTTACCTTTCTAGGGGTATAGAATGTCACATAATCTTTGTTTTCAATGTGCACAAGTCCAATATTCTTATTATCCAGAACTAGCTCATTGAGCGTAGCAGATGTGTAGAACATTCCGTTTAAGGAAGCATCCTTCTCTATTGTGCGCATAGCTGCCTTGACAAAGTCTTTGCCATGCTTGAAATAGTAAAAGCCTGCAATAGCACTTTTGCTGATTGGTCTTTTTTCAGCGGTCTCAACCACCATGTTGTTTTCATCCTGTCGAACATACGACCAGCGTGGGTGTGTGGACTCAAAAGCTATGACGCCAGCGTCAAACTGCGAAAGCTTTTTCACACAATCACGAAGGTCAGCATTGATCACCTGATCCATATTGGCGATAATAAGTTGATCGTTGTTATCTATGTTGTCAATCCCAAGCAAACAACTGCAGATAGCACCTTTTGTTTCGCCTGTGACTTTGACAATATTACATTTACCGTCGGTAAGCAGGTTCAGTGTATTATCCAGATGAAACTTAGCACAGTCAGAGTTGTTTACAACAAAAGTAAAAACAACATCATCATCAATCTTCTGCAAATTCTCTATGACATGCTGAATCATCATTTCGCCGTTGATTTCAATCAGAGGCTTTGGATAAACGAATTCACCCTCAGGGAAAAACTTATTCTCCCCCGCCATCGGAATCATTATATTAAGCATTGGACATTTCCTCTTCAAATTCTAATAGATGTTTTTTAATATTCTGATAGTTAACATCTTCTACTGTGTCAACTATCATGACATTAGCACCGCTGGCTCTAGCTGCTTTTATGCCGTTTTCATTATCTTCAACGATCATGCACTCTTTAGGATCCAGCCCCATTCGCGCAATAGCAGTTGTATACATCTCTGGGTCTGGCTTGCTCTTTGTAACATCCTGATTAGAAAGGAAGAACTCTATATAGCCGTCCAGTGCTGCCTTCTGAATCATAACCTCGATGGTTTTTCTGATTGAGTTTGAGCATATTGCCATACGGTAGCCTTCATTTTTGAGCCTTGAAAGTGCATACTCATGAAAGAATCTTGGCTTACAGCTGGAGTATATTATTTCCATGGTGTACTGCTGCTTCATGTCATTTATAAACTTGTGCAGACCTCTGGGGAGCCCACGCTCCATGCTAAGCATTTCGAGCTTCTTCTTTGTAGGCAAGCCGTCATATGTCACCAGGTGTTCATAACGGCTGATCTCCATTCCAAAGAGCATCAATGCCTTGTTCAGTGCTTCATAGTGCCAGTCTTTAGCCTCTATCAATACTCCGTCCATATCAAATATTACTGCTTTTATTTTATTCATTAAAATGCAACCTCGCCTCTTCTGGATAATCTGTGCAAATCATAAGCTTTTCAGAATCAAGCTTTTTATCTATTTCTTTATATTCGCGCCATTCGGCTTGATAGTCTCTTTTGTGCAGGTCAGGTGAGACAATGCACACCTGTTTCTCGGCATTTATGTGTTGTTTAATTTTTGCTTCATCAATCCAGTGTCCATGAAACTCATCCATCCAGACACCAGCTGCTTTGTCATAAAAAGCTGGATCTAGCTCGTATTCACTCTGTCTGGTAAATGCAATTATATCATATTTAATATACTGCAGCGAATCTGGCAATGACATATCGAAAACAAAATAATTTGTTACAGAGTATTCGCTGAGCAAATCCATAAGCTTTTGTTGAAGTCCGTCCGCCTTTATATTCAGAGCGAGGGGGAGCCCTTTCCCAATTTCTGAATATATGTCAAAGAATTCTTTTGCAGAAATACAGTCCCCTTTTCGTGGCATGTCATGGGATATAACCAGTTCTCCGTCCAGATCACGAAAGTCTGTCTCGGTTCCAAAGCCCAGCTCGAAGCTTCTTTTAAAAGCTATAGGAGTATTTTTCTCATGTGTGTCTTTCCAGTAGCCTCTATGTGACAAAACAATCATTACACGCTCCTGACAGTGACTTTTGGCTTCAGGTTGCAGTATCCGTGGTAAATAATACTGTCTTTGTTAGGTACCACATCAATGATCAGAACATTATTATCCATGGATATATACTCTCTAAAGAATGTGTCACTATGTCCTTCGTTTGCAATGGCAACATCCACCGTGTAAGCGCCCGATATGATATTGATGTCAAAATCGAAGCTTACTTCTGCAATATCGCCCTTCTTCAGCTGTTTGCCCTGCTCACGCATACAGTATGTATTGGTTTCAAAAGCAGAGTTACCAAGCCTGTCTGTGATCCTTATGCCGAAATGAGCGTCATTCAGATCTTCTAATATCTGATAAGAGAATTGCAGGCTTACACCTTCTTCACTGACAAAATTCTTTTTATTTTCGCCATCTTTTCCCAGAATTTCTGCTTTGATGAGCTTAGCTTTTACTGTATCAGTCTCTACTTGGCGCGCGGTGTTCAGCGGCTCTATCTCCACATCTCTGTTGGAGTAAGAATTGACCATTCTTTCGTATTTCTGAGCAATGTCTTTTGGTGTTCCGTATGCAGCAACAGTCCCTTTCTTTAGCAGCAGAGCTCTGTCGCAAAAGGAACATACCGACTGCATATCGTGGGATACAAGCAATATACTCGTACCACTGTTTTTTATGTCTAGCATTTTTTGGAAGCATTTCCCCTGAAAATATACATCTCCGACACTCAATGCCTCATCTACAATCAGAACATCGGGAGTGAATGCGATCGCCACTGCAAAGGCAACCCTTGCCAGCATCCCGCTGCTGTACATTCTGGCAGACTGATCAAAATACTCACCAATTTCAGCAAAATCTTCAACTTCTGGTAGCACTCTATCGATCTCCGAAGGAGAAAACCCCATCATGCCAAGTGCATTTTTTGCATTTTGCCTGCCGGTAAAGTCCATGTTGAAGCCCATTCCAAGCTCCAGTATGGCTGCAACGCGACCATTCACCTGCACTTCTCCAGAAGTTGGTTTTACAATTCCGGTGAGAACTTTCAGCAGAGTGCTCTTTCCTGCACCGTTTTCACCGACAACACCGAGAGCCTCACCGGGTTCTACAAAGAAACTGATATCTTTCAGAACCTCATAGCTTTCTGACGGTGTGGAATTAAACCCGAACCAAGAAAGAAATCTGCTGATCTCACTTTTATAATATTTATATGTCTTATTGATATTTCTAGCTGCGATCCTGCTCATAGCACATCCACCATCTCAGGAGACGCCTTTTTGTAAAGGAAAAGTCCAAAAATCAGCAGAGCAAAGCTTGCCGCTGATATGATCGCAAGTGGAACAAACATCGGCTTTTCATTCAAAAGGATAACATTCTGAAATGATTCGATGATAGGAACCAAAGGGTTGAAATTGAGAACGTATCTTAAATTTTCTGGGATAATTGATCGCATATAAACAATCGGAGTTAGCCAGAACCAAAACTGAAGTAAAACCTGTACAATCTGACCGACATCCCGCACAAAGACATTAAGTATGCCCAGCACTAGTCCCACGCTGATAGCCAAGAGCAAAGTAATTGCGAGCAGTAAGGGGAGCCAAAATATGTTGATCCCAGGGACAAACCCGAGCAGAAGGAATATGCCTATTGTGCAAACGAGCAGAATAGACATGTTTATCAGGGATACTCCTGCCACAATTATGGGGAGCACAACCTTGGGGAAAACAAGCTTTTTCACATAATTGGCATTATCTAGAAATATACCGACGCATCGCATCAGGACTTCGTTAAACATTGTCCATCCGAGGATGCCTGCCATCAAATATATGGCATATGCATACTTATTATCGATCCCGGGGAGCTTGGCAGCCATCACGTTGGAAAGTATAAGGGCGTATACCAAAACCTGAACCAAAGGGTGTATCACTATCCACAGGAAACCTAGCTTACTTCTGGCTGTTCTAATCTTAAAGTCTGACTTTATGGATGAGATAATAAACATTCTATAGCTTATTATCTGTTTTAACAAGCTACCCACAGTGTCTAGCTCCTGTCATAGTCATCTTCCAGCCTGACTATGTCGTCTTCTCCAAGATATTCGCCTACCTGTACCTCGAGGAATACAAGGTCGATCATGCCTTGGTTTTCCATGCGGTGTACCTCACCCATGTTGATGTATACAGACTCATTAGGCTTCAGAAAGATTTCTTCCGAGCCTTTTGTCACCAGAGCAGAGCCGCTGACAACAACCCAGTGCTCGCTACGGTGATGGTGTTTCTGCAGAGAGAGCCTCTTACCCGGCTTCACGACTATGCGCTTCATCTTAAATCTTGGGTGTTCCTCCAGCACTGTGTAGGATCCCCAAGGGCGATAAGCCGTGGTGTGTATCTCAGTGAGCTGAGAGTATTTTTTATCTGATTTTCCACGCTTGTTCAGCATGTTTACTACATCTTTTACCTTTTGGGAGCTGCCTTTCTTCGCTATCAGCATAGCGTCTATGGTGTCGACAATGATCAGATCCTCGACATCCACAGTGGCGATAACTTTATCGGAATATATCATGTTGTTCTTGGAATTGATGCTGATGTGATGGTCCAGATCGGTATTGCCATCTTCTGTAGATGGAAGCTCCGTCTCCAGAGCGTCATAGCTGCCCACGTCATTCCACACAAAGGATGAAGGGATGACCTTCACACAGTCACTCTTCTCCATAACAGCATAGTCGATGCTGTCTGATGGGATAGCCAGCATGTCGTCCATGTCAACGTTGCATACTTCGTCTTCTATCAAGCTAGCCTCAAAGGCCTTTTTACTTTTGTTATAAATTTCCGGAGCATATTTTTCCAGCTCCTCGAGGAAGACTTTAGCAGTGAAACAGAACATACCGCTGTTCCAATAGAATCTGCCGGAGTCGACATACTCCTGAGCAGTTTTTGCATCCGGCTTCTCTTTAAAGCAGACAACCTTACGCACAGGTTCGCTGCTCTCTTCACTCTCGATGTAACCATAGCCAGTTTCTGGTGCAGTAGGCATTATACCGAATGTAACAATATAGCCAGCTTTCGCTGCATCCTGCGCCATCTGCAGGGTCTCTTCGTATATGTCCAGCTTCTGGATCATGTGGTCTGTGGGTGTCACGAGGATCACATCGTCAGGGTCGCAATAGAAACAGCCCAGAGCGATAGCAGGAGCTGTGTTTCGTCCAACAGGCTCCAGCACATAGCGCACACCTGCACCTGTCCCCTTTGCTTCTTCTATCTGATCCATAGCCATGAATACGTTTTCTTTATTAGCAATAATCATCTGTCTGGAACAGTTAGGTAGATTTCTGGATATCGTGTTCTGAAACAGAGATTGTTCACCTATTAACTTGCAGAATTGCTTAGGGAAGTTTTTTCTGGAGATAGGCCATAGCCTTGTTCCGCTTCCACCACAAAGTAAAAAATTGATCATAATGCACCCGTCTATATATTAATTGTTTCTTATCAGTTTAAGGAGCTCGTCACGCTTCTCTTCCATCAGGGCTATGTCACCCTTGCTTTCGACATTTAAGCGGAGAAGAGGTTCAGTATTTGACATACGCAGGTTAAAGCGCCAGTTTTCGAAAGCCATGCTCAGCCCGTCGGTATAGTCAACGTCCACAGCAGCGTCTTTATACTTTTCTTCGATCATGTTGATCTTAGCTTTTGCATCATCCACTGTGCTGTTGATCTCACCGCTGCATGGGAATTTTGCGATGTATCCCTCGACCAAGCTGGACAGGCTGCATCCCTTCTTGCTCAGCAGGGAAACAACAAGCAGCCAAGGTATCATACCGCTGTCGCAGTATGCAAAGTCTCTGAAATAGTGATGCGCACTCATCTCTCCGCCGTATACAGCGTTTTCCAGTCTCATGCGCTCTTTGATAAAGGCGTGCCCTGTCTTGCTCATCACAGGCTCGCCCCCTGCAGCGTTCACAACATCCACAGTGTTCCACATCAGCCTTGGGTCATGGACAATCTTTGCCCCTTTGTCGCTCTTCAGCATCTCTTCCGCCAGCATAGCGACGAGGTAGTACCCCTCGATAAACTCGCCATTCTCGTCAAAGAAGAAACATCTGTCGAAGTCGCCGTCCCAAGCAATACCGAGGTCTGCTCCGCTGCTCTTCACAGCCTCTGCGGTGCTGGCTCTGTTCTCCTCCAGCAGTGGGTTCGGGATGCCATTAGGGAATGTCCCGTCCGGCTGATAGTGCACATGCACAAACTCAAACGGCAGGAACTTTTCGATCTCTTCCATCACCACACCCGCACATCCGTTACCAGGGTCTGCAGCTATCTTCAGCTTGGTGAGTGATGCTGTATCTACATAGCCCAGAAGATGCTTGATGTATTCATCTCTGTGGCTCAGTTTTTCTATTTTTCCTTTGTTTGGTGTAGGGTTAAAGACTATGTCACCCAGCACAAGGTCGCGGATGTCGTTCAGCCCGCTGTCGCCGGATATAGGCTTCGACTGCTCACGGACAAACTTCATTCCGTTGTATCCCAGAGGGTTGTGACTGGCTGTCACCATGATCCCTCCGTCCAGTTTGTAGTGGAATGTAGAAAAGTAGACTTCCTCTGTACCACAGAGCCCAATGTCGTAAACATCGACACCCATATCGGTCAGACCCTTTGCCAGAGCAGCGGAGAGCATTTCGCTAGAATCTCTGACATCCATTCCTACAACTACCTTTTCAGGCTTTATAACTTCCGCATAAGCAGCACCTATGCGGTATGCAATCTCTTCATTCAGTTCTTCAGGAACTCTTCCTCTCACGTCATAAGCTTTAAACATTTTCCCCTCAATCTCCAAATTCACTAAGGAGCGCACTGCGTCTTTTCTCTTTAGTGAAAAAACTTTCCACACGTAACTTAGCATTATATCCCAGATTGTCTCTTAATTCAACATCTAAACCAAGCCGATTTGCCCCAGATGCCAGTGCAGAAGCCGATTTCGCCTCGACTGTGACAGCTTCCTCACCATCTCTGGCAACATAGTTAACACCTGTGTGCAGCCATGTGTTCAGCACAGCCTTGCCATACACCATTGCCTCCAGAGTCGCTATGCCGAAAGCCTCGCTGGGCAGGCATGAAGGGAAGACAAAAAACTCGCACCCTTTACAGAATATTTTTAGCTGGTCGTCTGTCACACCATTCACTATAAAGACCCTCTCCTGAAGCCCCAGCTCTGTGATGAGCCCGTCCAGCTCTTCCTGCACAGGTCCAGAGCCGACAATGACAAGGTTCATATCGCCTATATCCTTCATAGCTCTGATCATATAGTCAAAGCCCTTGTAAGGAACCAGTCGTCCGATCCCCAGCATATATCTGCCGTATTTCGCTTTTACATCATCTGTGCTCGCTTCGGTCTGAGTGGTGTCCACATAGTAGGAGCTGACGACAGTCTTGTCGGCAAAGGCGTTTAGCACATCAGAGTTAGTTGCCATTTCCGGATAGCTGATGAACACCTTGTCAGCCTTCTTCAGTGCCATACGTACAAAAGGATAAACCGCATGCTTCGCGATCTTTTGTGACACTATGTCCGAATGCCAAAAGTATATTAATTTTTTAGGTTTCAGCCCCAGAAGAACCAGCTCGTTCATGGGGTATGGATAGTGAGCACAAACGATATCGTGCTCCTTTATCAGCTTTCTAGCTGTGGAGATATATTTGAATGTGATTGGTGTGGACATGATCTCTGCCAGTTTTTTGCAATAGATCACCTTTGCCCCATACAGAGATTCTGTGCCATCCAGCTCGCTGCTGGTGGTCAGGATAGTATGCTCGTATTCAGGAGTCAGCTCTACCACAGACTTGATAGCCTGCTGGATACCTCCGCTGACAGGATAAAACTCTTTATATAAATGAAGAATTCTTTTCAAAAGAACCACCCGTTTTTCTTTTCAGTCGGTGATTGTAGATGAAATAGCCCATCGACACAAGTTATCTTGCACAATTTAACTTTTTCAACAGATCTGTCATCTCTCGCAATGCTGTTTTCATCGCTCTGGTGCGCATATTATTCGCAGCGCCAACAGCCATAGCCTTTGCTGTCTCTTCGCTCACTGCGCCGTGGTTCACCATGATGTTCTTCGGCACTCGGAGTATGCGCTCCTTCACATCATTGCTGTAGCTGATGATCCCGCCCATAAACACTTCGCTTGAGCCAGACACAGATGTCAGGTCTGCGCCGATCATTCCGCCTGTACAGCTCTCTGCTGTTGCGATGGTCACCCCTTTGTCTTTCAAAGTGCGGATCAGCACAGCAGCCAGCCCGTCGTCGCCAAATCCTATAAAGTGCTTAGGGAAGCTGTCTTTCAGCTTTGTCGCATAGTCCTCCAGCAGTGAATCGCCCCTAGTTTTGTAGAGACTTCTGAGTTATAAATTACAACTATCAGGAGTGCTCCATGAATGGCAAACGTTACACAGATGAATTTAAGATTGAAGTAGTCAAACAAATCACAGAACAAGGCCACAAAGTGAATGACGTAGCTTCTAGGCTTGACGTCAACCCCAGCAGTATTTACAACTGGATTAAGAAATATGGTTCAGACAATTCCGATTATAAAATCCAGTCAGATCATCAATCCGAAATAAACCGTTTAAAGAAAGAGCTACGTAGAGTCACTGAAGAGAGGGACATCTTAAAAAAGGCCGCAGCGTACTTTGCCAAAGAGTCCCAGTAAGGTACGCATTCATTTATGAACACCGAACTGACCACGCTGTGACAAGGCTCTGCTCAGTTATGCGTGTTCATCCTAGTGGTTACTACTCTTGGGTAAAAGAGCCTAAAAGTAGACGGCAGAAGCGTGATGAACACCTAATGGGACTCGTAAAGCAATACTGGATAGAGAGCGGCGGAGTATATGGCTACCGTAAGATTTATACTGATCTGATGGAATTGGGTGAATCTTGCGGCAAGAATCGTGTACATAAGCTCATGAGGCTGGCTGGCATCAAGTCTCAGGTCGGCTACCGTAAGCCAAGATATTCTAAAGGCAATGTATCTCATATAGCAGATAATTATCTTCAGCAGGATTTCGCAGTATCCGAGCCTAATAAGGTTTGGGTAACAGATATTACTTACATTCGCACTTATGAAGGCTGGTTGTATCTGGCAGTAGTGATCGATTTATTCTCTCGTCAGATTATCGGATGGTCAATGCAACATCGGATGCATTCAGATATAGTTTTAAAGGCTCTACTTATGGCTGTGTGGCGCAGAAAGCCTGATAATAATGTGATCATACATTCTGATCAGGGCAGCCAGTATACAAGCTCTGAGTGGCAAAGCTTTCTAAAGACACACAACCTTACATGCAGTATGAGCAGGAGAGGAAACTGTTACGATAATGCTGTTGCTGAGAGCTTTTTCCAGCTCTTGAAGCGAGAGCGAATAAAGCGAAGGATCTATAAAAATAGAGAAGAAGCAAGGCGGGATATCTTTGACTATATCGAGATGTTTTACAATCCGATTAGGCGTCACGGAAACAACGGATATCTATCTCCAGTTGAATTTGAAAAGAACTATGATATAAACAAGAAAAGTGTCTACTAATTCAGTGGCGATTCAAAGGTCGAAATGATCAATTATTTTTCTGCCAAATTTCTGCCATTTTCTTCCAAAATTGGAGCAAATCCACAAATATGAAACGAGACTCCAAAAATGGAATCCCTTGCTGAGTGCTACTTTCGGAGACATAACGCTCCAATATTGGACACTCTTTGCTTTCTGTGCTCCTCCGCCATTAAATTTTATTCTGTCAATTTATCAATATCTTACAAATGTGTCCAAAATCCTTCTGCCCAAATGTGGCCTTAGTTTCGTGTCGGTCGTCATTATTATGACTGTTTGCTTTTAGAACAAAAAAGATGCTACTATAACCTATTATGTTAGTGAGTAAACTCTATGAAAGATAACACATATGTGAAAGCTTTGGGTATACATTATGAAGGCGTACTTAAGAGTGAAATAAAAAAGAGCAATGATTACTTAAGACCTATTATAGAAGCTTTTGTTAATTCTTACGAATCACTGCCTAATCCAGTGCATGAAAATCAGATCATTATTCGACTTTATAAAAGAACTAACCCTACTGATCCAGATGATTCTATTTTTAATAAGATTGAAATTAGTGATTCAGGTGTTGGTTTTAATGAAGAAAATTGGGAGAGATTTTTAAATTACAAGGATGACAGAAAAGGAAAATTAAATAAAGGTTCTGGACGCTTGCAGTATGTAAAGTTTTTTAGGTGGGCTAATTTTGAAAGTTGTTATGAAGAGAATGGTAAGCTTATAAGACGAACCTTCAAAATGTCAAAAGAAGGAGATTTCAAAAAGAAAAATGCCCTTGTGTATCATATAAAGACTGAAGCAATAGAGGAAGGTATAGGTAAAGGTAGTAAAGTGGAATTTACTCAGTTATTGGATCAGAAAGATGAGTATGAATACCACAAGCTTAATATTGCTTTTATAAAGAATAAACTCATAAATCACTTTCTTTTAACTTTTTGCCTGAATCGAGATTCTTTACCTATGTTAAAGCTTGAGGAATATTTGGATGAGACGCTGATTGATAGTGATCTAATATCTGATACGGATATTCCTGAGGAAAAGTTGAAAACAGACATAGATGTCTCTTACTCAAAATTTTCCGCCGAAAACCAAGATGTCCTTTATACAGATGAATCAACAAAAATGTCTTTAACTTGCTTTGTAATAGATGAGGAGATATTAGCACAGAATGAATTGAAGCTGACTTGTAAAGGAGAGATTGCTGAAAATAAAATTGACTTAAAGATTCTGTCAGAAACGGACACAATTAATGATAAACGCTATCTATTTTTAATTTCTGGAGATTATCTTGATGAGCATTCTGATGATACAAGAGGTGAACTTGAAATTTATGATAAAAAGCAGTTCATTAATTTGGCACAAGGACAGGGCGGACAAATGTCCTTGTTTGCTTATCAAGAGGTCGTCTTATTAGAAGATATTCAGTCTCAGTCATGTAGTATTATTCTAGAAAAATTTTCAGAACTTAGAGATAAAGTTATTGAAAGAGACCAAGATTTAAATGCTCTTAAAGACATGTTTTTACTTGATGACGAGTCGATTGCTGAAGCTGATATTTCTCCAAAAGATAATGATAGAGAGATATTGAAAAAAGTGTATAGAGTTAATGCCGTGAAAGCAGCGAGACAAGATGCGAGTATAAAAAAACAGCTCGATTATATTAAAAATTTGTCACCTAAGTCAGAGGACTATTTAAGACTACTGAAAAAAGCGTCTAAAAATATTTCAAAACATATTCCAGCTGTTAATAAAGAGAGTTTGTCTAGATATATTTCTAGGCGGATTGCAGTTTTAGAACTGTTTGAATACACTCTAAGTAAGTTGAAGTCAGATAAAAAGTGTGATGAGAGTTTACTGCATAGCCTTATTTTTAAACAAAATACTCAAGATCCGTCTGGTAGCGATCTTTGGTTATTTAGTGAAGAGTATGTATATTTTCAAGGTTCTTCTAGAGGTGGTCCCCATATCCTGCACAGTTTTTAGACTGAAATAAGGTGTAAACTCTCAGTCATTCTATCATCTTTTTCCCAAATCTGAATCTCTAATCCGTTATAAGCTTCATATGGTGTCCTGTCTCCCAGAGAAGAATGAGGTCTTCTAGTGTTGTACATGTTGATCCAGCTCCCCAGTCCTCTCTTCAGATCGTGTCCGTTATCGAAAGCGTGGAGATATACAAACCCATATTTTAATGTTCGCCAGATACGCTCAATCATGACGTTATCCATCCAGCGGCCTCTGCCATCCATAGATATTTTAACACCAGCATCCTTAAGAGTCTGTGTAAACTCATAGCTGGTAAATTGGCTCCCCTGATCAGTATTAAATATTTCAGGCGTCCCGTATTTCTCAAGAGCATCTTCCAGTGCAGCAACACAGAAATCAGAGTCAAGGCTGTTTGAAAGTCTCCAAGTGAGAACTTTCCTGCTATACCAATCCATAATCGCCACAAGATAGAGAAATCCACGCCTCATGGGTATATAAGTAATATCTGAGCACCAAACCTGATTAGGGCGGTCTATATCCAGCCCCCTGAGCAGATATGGGTACTTTTTATGCTCAGGATGCGGATTACTGGTCTTAGGCTTCTGATAAACAGCCTCTATTCCCATCTTCTTCATAAGTCTGCGGACACGCTTACGACCAACATTGTATCCATACCTTTGAAGAACCTTGGTCATCTGTCTTGAGCCGAAGTCCGGTGACATCATAAACTGCTCGTCTATGATACGCATAAGCTCAAGGTTCAAAGCCGATTCTCCAGACTCTTGATAATAAAAGCTGGAGCGACTGATACTAAGAAGACGGCACTGCTTACTGATTGAAAGCTTGCTTCCAGAATTCTCTATCATAAACTTCCTCCGAGAAATACTTACCGTTTCCCGAAGGCTCGTTGCAAAAAATCTCGTTCCACCGTCAGTTGTCCTATTTTTGCATGCAGATCCTTTATCTCTGCTTCTGATATTTCTTCCGACTTGCTGGACTTATTGGAAAAGATTGTAGCCATCCCTTCGATGGCTTCTTTCTTCCATTTAGAAATCTGATTCGGATGAACATTATACTTGGCTGATAATTCCGATAAGGTCAGCTCTTCTCGCAGAGCTTCAAGGGCTACTTTTGATTTAAACTCGGCTGAGTAACGGGTACGTTTTGCTTTTGACATCGTGTGGTCCTCCAATATGCTTTTTCCACCTTAGCATACTGTACAGATTTCTGGGACCACCTCTTCTGATTGTAAATTTAAAGATATTGCTATAAATGGCAAAAAGCTTTTTAGTGATGATCTTGATGAGGAACTTGAGAAAAAACGTTTTTATTTCGACAAAGACTTGTATGATAAAAAGCCTGATATCTTGCTTTTTCCTAAGGAGAGGAAGTGCATTATAATCGAGCTTAAAGATCCAAAAGTAGATGCTGCTAAGCATATCGATCAGATTACGGATTATGCTTCTTTGATTCACAATTTTTCATCGGATGAATTTGGGTTTACTACTTATTATGGGTACCTAATTGGTGAAAAGTTTGATGATTTTGCTATACAAAGAAGATTTCCTGAGTTTACATCGGCAGAATCCTTTGATTATCTTTTTAGGCCTTATCAGAAGGTGACTGGGCTGAACAAGGAGCATGGTTCCCTGTATACTGAAGTTATTTCTTACACAAGTATTCTTGAAAGAGCCAAGCTCAGAAGTAAGGTGTTTATCGATAAATTAAAAAATCGCAACAGTTAACTTATGCTCATACACTTGTTATAGTGAGTCGCTAATAATGTATATTTTGATAAGTAATTTAAATTCTATGGTTCTACTGTTACGTATTTGTCGGCACACATGCCGAGTATAACAAAGTGGACGCTAAAAAGGTTTGAAATGATAAAGCCGATTAAAAATGAAACCGATTATGAGAAAGCACTTGCGAGAATAGATGCCCTGATGGACAGCGAAGAGAATCTTGATGAACTTGTGATACTGTCAATCCTTGTGGAAAAGTACGAAGAAGAGCATTTCCCAATAGACACTCCAGACCCTGTAGAGGCGATTAAATTCCGCATGGAGCAAATGGGACTTTCCAATAAAGATATTGCCAAAACACTTGGCGGTGCAAACAGAGCTAGCGAAATCCTGAATAGAAAACGAAGTCTGACCATCCGTATGATCAAAAATCTTCATAATGATCTGGATATTCCTTATGAAGCACTGATTAGCGCATAGAGATAGGTAGTACATATTACCGTACGGTAATGAAGTAGTGTGAAATTGTTAAAATAGTCATTTTTAATCCTGTACGGGAAGAGATCAATTATTGCTAGAGATAAATGAAACTTTTATGTATAATAGACTTAGATGTTTGACAGCTGAATATGACGATGGGATAAGAAAACAATTATATCTAGCTTGAAGTGAATCATGAACAGAATTAGGAGCTTGTAGCTAATGACGGTCATGATGAGCTTTCTGCAAATCAGCTCTGATTCTTTTTTTTGCCTGACTTTAAGCCGGTCTGGTGAAAAGAAAATTACAGTTAGATATTAATAACAAAAAATAAAGTAAGTACGGCTCGACAAGGCTTATAAATAATGCGATAGCATTGATGGTCAGTCCACTGCTTACAAAACCTACGAGCTTTTTGATTAAGCAATAGGCGTTGCACCTATTGAACGTGTGGTACATAGCGATGTCATTTCCACCACCATAAAAGCAAGAGATTAGTCTGGCACGGCAGGCGAAGGCAAAATAATCACAATGAGTAACCGCGCATCATTGTTTCTAATTAATATATCAAAACCATCAAAATTGCAAATCTGACAGTTGATTTGCGTCCAAAATTAGACATTTCCGTCTAAAAACAAATCAAAACTACAAAGTGCACCATCGTAATTTCAGCAGTACATCAATTGCTTATAAAAGGAGATGTGTTATGAGCGTGCATAAATACGAGCATACGAATGTTGCTGTATGTAGAAATTACGTATATAGGTGCGTGGTGGTGTTTTATGAAGTTTAGAACACAACTATTGATGCTAGCTGATGTAAAGCTAGATGAGTATAAGAAGTATTGGTCAGATATTGACAAGCTGACTTTTGCCCCGATGGTCGATAAAGCTGATTTTGAACTTCGTAATGTTACGCATCAGCTAACTGTTTATGAAAATAGTAGGGGCTATTATCTGGTGTATGGATTAGCAACATATTTATGTGCTTTGAAAGTTGGTGTTGAAAAGGTTCGTGTAAGAATCATGGAGGCTGTAGATGCACAGGATGTTGCATCTTTGATTTTGCGGGATTTATTTGACAACATGTACCGGAGGGTTCTGTCAAATAATGGACTCTACAATATCATGCTCGCAGAGACCGTCCGCCATGCTTGGAAAAGTGATGTTGCAAAAGGTGCAATGCTACTCATGGACAGCGGAGCTACAACTAAAGAGAAAGTGGCTGACATGCTTACAATCTTCAAACATGCGACAATATTCAACTTTGCGCAGGACAAAGGTAAGAAGAAAAAGCGGCATAAAACTGCAGATTTTGTCTTAAAGGCACACTGGCTATGTCTTGATGGGGATGAAGTTGAGGTGTCTTTTGACTCCTCAGGGCGTATCAGGCTGCTTGAGCTGATAACTGATGGATCAGCGGAGTTGTTGAATTACAAACCTATTTATGGAGATAAATATAAAGTATATGAAGATACGTCAAACGTTATCGAAAAGACATCGTTTATGGTAGCCAAAAACCAGAACTTTTACTGTTTTGATCTTTGCTCTCTGATTATATACATCAATCTGAATGATTCTCTTAACCGGGGAATCGTCAATACTTTTAGCAAAAACCCTAAGGGTGATATAACCGAAAATCGCACAACGATATCTAAAAACAATGGGGTTTTCCATGCAAATATTGGCGTTGAGGAATTTAAGTTTGTGCTTGATGGACGCTATTGTGTAGCAAGTAGTGACAAATGTGCAAAAACAAAGAGTAAGCTTTATAAGCATGCGATCATGCCGGTTTTGGGGTGATGTATGCAAGAGCTAGTCACTAAAAGAATCATGGAGGCACTGGATTTTATCCAGTGCCCCCTTCCACTTGCTAAAGAGAATTACGATGAGCTTTTACCAGCGATAATATACTGGCTGCATGAGTCATTTGACGATGACGAGTTAGATGATATTTCAATTGAATATGTGGCGAGTCTTTATGAACATTTTACTTCTATCGAAGTAGGGAAAACGCTTAATAAGTCTGATCAGAATATACTGATTGGATTTCATATAGATGCTTGCCAGCACGAAGCTTATCAGTATTACGCATATGAGATACATCATAAACTTGTTGATTTCGATAAGCAGTATCCCAATAACATCCACCAGCGATTTTATAATGCCTCATTGGCTGCCCGTGTATTTGTTGCAAGTGCTGATGCATATCTGCAAAGGACAGGAAAAGTGATTAATATCCACGAGATAATCTTTTCTGACATGCTGGATACGATCGTAGAACAAGATGAAAAGCATATAGAGCGCTTTGATAAAATAATGCATGATGCTTGGGAGGAGGGGAACTCTTATACTCGAATCTGTGGCAAGAGGATTCGTAAGTTTTTTCGGATCAAAAGTCATGGTGGAGATAATTCGTATCTTCAAATCTTAAGTGCAAGCCATTCACAGGTTGAAGTATCAGCTGATAACTCAGTTAGAAACTATATAGTACCCGCGTGGACATATTGTCCCACATCTGAAGTAAAGAAGTATTTCTATGAAAAGACCACGCAGTTCGTTCGTCAATCTCGAGTTGTAAGCATCTATGACTATGATGTCGTTCAGCTTCATGAAATGAAAAAGTTGTTAGATGATTATCAAAGAAGGCAGCATCCTATCACGGCTCTTCTTATACTTTCGGCTTTGAGTGGCGTTGATGTCGATGACTGGTCGAAGATATTACGTGGTAATAAATATCGAAGCATAAAGCTAAGTGAAGACAAGGACTACTATTGGTTTCATCTGCATAAAGTAGGATATCATAGCAAGAGCTTTAAGAGCATGTCGCGATATAGTCAGAACACTCGTCTTAAGGTGAAAGTTGTACTGCCAGCGTTTTTATGTGAACTCGTACAGAGCATAGAGTTGCCAGAAAGGCTGTCTTTGAATGATATAAAAGAGCATATCAATGCATTTAATCATATTAATTACACGCACATTACACCGGCTCGAATCAGAAAATTTTTCAGAGCATTTGCTTCTGATGTCTGCGGACAGAATGACCTGACTATCGCGTATATTTCAAATACATTCGCAGAAACTTCTTTTACTCAGACGTTTTACACACGTATTTCAGCAGAATATATAGGGAATCGATTTGCAGATGTTGTTTCCGAGCTGCTGCATAGGCTTGGTTTCACAGAGCTTACCATGCTTCCAGAACAAGCGTGTGTTTACAATGAAAATTATGGCAGTAGAGCTGTACCAGAAGTAGAGACAATGCAATATATTTTTAAGAATATACGAGAGCTGTATTACTCAGAAATTAAGCTAAAAGAAAAGCTCAATATCCTTTCATTCTATACGTATATAGGACTGCAGCTTACAAGCTCCCTGCGGCGTATTGCGTCGGAATCAAAATCTTTGATAGCGTCAGATTTCAGTCATGTAATTTTGAGAGATAAAGACAGCCAAAGAAAGCAAGAGCATAGAATTGTAGATTTGTGTGATGACATAAAAGAACAATTCAGAATACTGAAACGATATCGAGAAACTGTCAGTATTGCAGGGTATATAACACCTGTTTATGAATATTTTGAGCTGACTGATCTTCTTTATCATCTAGGTCATAAGGATAAGCTTGGATATTACGACAAGGGTACAGTTGAATCTCGCTATCTAAGCAGAATAGGCATTGAGAGGAACTGCATTGTCATGAACTTTTGCAGGCACTTTTTGCGAACAAATCTTATGCAAAAGAACTTTGATTATGAGATTGCAAATTACTGGCTTGGGCATGTTACTGATGGGATTGAACTGAATAACATATTTTCATTTGCTGATATGCCGGAGGTTCAGTTAGAGATTATTACAATGCAAAGCAAGTTATTAGCGGAATGCGGATATGAGGTGATCAAATGAATATATATATTGATTGTGTACGTGATTACCACGCCGCTTTGTGTGTGCGTATGGAATGTGAGCAGAATAGTAAACGGAATAAGAATATTGAGATAGAAATAGATACTCTCCATAAAATTGATGAGGTGCTTTACCCTCTTGTGACTAATAAAAAGTTGCCAGTTACAATAGAGGAAGATCGCCTCCGAAAGTACATCAAAAAAATGAAAATCCTCAACGAAAATGAGGCAGATAATATCACGCAAAGGGTTCTGTGCTCTTTTATAAAATATCTGAATGAACAAGATATTTTGGACTGCAAAATACCTTCGATACCGAAGAAGGAGGTTCGGGAATTATCTTTTAAATTTAGTGAGGATGCTGTTCAGCAAAGAAATAAGTATTTGAAGATCAGCAAAGAATTCGCAACGAGATATCTTGCTGCTGAGATTTATGAGCAGAATGATTACTACAATGAACTTTGCTGTGCATTTGCATTTGCAATTGTGACTCAGTCGTTTGTTACATTTCCAAATCTCATAAAGTCACTTAGGGTTGTCAAAAGAAGCCAGTTCGAGGACAAGCCATATGAGATAAAATATGAGCATACGTATCTGATAACAGCAGAAGATAAGAAACTTGAAAATAGATCCGTACGAGTCCCTTTGTCTTTAACAGCTCAGGTTCTGCTGGCAATCATATTGAAACAAAACAAAGATGAATGTCCATTTTCAGATTTTACATCAGATGACTTCCGCAGGTGGCTTGTAAAGCTTTTTGACGATAAAAAGATGAGTTATTCTAAACTCATACAGGTAGCCAGAATATGTAATTCAGAAAAGATTCCTCCTGTGATCTCTACGGTATTAAGCAAGTCGGTCAACTATTACTCAGTAAAACAGAGTAGGTTTGAGCATATGAACTGGGCTGAGTACAGAAAAAAACGTGTTAGTATGAATGACGTTCCAGAGGATGAACCAGAAGAAACGAAGTTTGCTCCACCAGTTAAGCAGAGCATGAGTAATCAATATGTCAAAGCGATGAAAGAAGTCCAGAAAATACTTAATCCTAAGAAAAGGAAACAGGAGATTAAGAGTGAAATGAAGGGGTTTATTGAGGGGAATGAAGAGTTGCTAAATGGTAATGAAACATTCCGTTTGCTTGTCGCGTATGTGATGGATTTGCTCAGCAGTAAAAAAGCGGTATCAACTATTTATACATACTATATTAAGTTTAGTTCGTTACTTATGGAGGTTTGTGACGAGACACCCTTAAGTGAGTACGATTTTGATGAGCTTTATAGTTTATTTGTAGATATTGTTCAGGTAGATCGTGATGTGCGAAAACACTCCGGCGGTAATATGACTCGTAAGGTTAAAGCGTTTTTGGCTTGGTATCTGCCGAAACGGACTGATGATAAAAGTATCATAAATGAGTTTCTGAAGTCTCCGGAGCTCGAGGGTACATCTTCTAATGTTAAGCCGCTCCTTATAACTCCACTCGAGTTAGACATGTGTTTAGAAGAGATTAAAAAGCATGAAACAGCAGAAGCATATAAGATTATAGAATTGTTATGCATTTTAGGTTTCTATTGTGGATTGCGTCGTTTTGAAATAGGAAAACTGCATTTGCACAGTTTCAATTTTGACATAGAGGCTATTATAAGAGTAGCAAAATCAAAGACAGCAGCAGGCAGGCGCAATGTCCCTATCGAGCATATGGTTCCTGAACACCATAGAAAAATAATAAAAAATTATTGGAATAAACGTCTTGGTGAAAAGAAGGGTAAGCTTAACTACAAACTGATCGCACAAGATCTCTCGCCATATATACAGAATATAGCCACTCTGCTAAAGAAGATGTTTAATGAAAAAACACTTTCATTTCATTCGTTGAGGCATTGCTGTTGTTCATGGCTGGCGACTGAGCTGATGCTAATTTACTACCCGGGGGCTAAGAAATACCTTCCTACAGGTTTTAGAAGTTTACATGTACCTCCAAGCGACTTGGGTAGGTTTCAGAAGTTAATTGGTACGGGTTATCGCCGGTCTACACTATTCCATAATCTTGCAAAGTTTATGGGGCATGCCGGGCCGGAAACAACGATAGAGAGGTATATCCATACGCTTGATTTCTTTGCGGAGTATTTTATCAGAGAAGCTGATAATGGAAGACAGTATATGACATCAAAGCAAATATGTAATTTAATACAAGGAGTAAATGATAATACCCTTCATAGAGAGACTTTTACACAAAAACCACATGGTATGCGGCTTAAAAAAAATGTGATAGAATTAATATCAAAATTATAGGTTATATATAGAATGCTTTATCCTATATAATTGGATCTGCAACATGTGTGTTATGGTTTTCAAATAGTAAATAATATGGTTTAATATATGATGTGGTTATAAAATCACTTATTATGAGGCGGGATAAATGGCAAAACAGAAAAACGGCAAAAGAGATGAAGAAATCTTATGGGATTCAGCTAATAAGCTTCGAGGGAGTGTAGAACCTTCGGAGTATAAGCATGTGGTATTGAGTCTGATATTCCTGAAATTTGCCAGTGATAAATTTGAAGAGCGAAAGAAAGAACTGATAGCTGAGGGCAAAGAAAAGTACACCGACATGGTGGAGTTTTATACCATGAGGAATGTGTTTTATCTGCCAGAGGAGTCACGCTGGAGTCATATCAAAAAGAACTCTAAACAAAGCAATATAGCTCTGATAGTTGATACTGCTCTTTCCACAGTTGAAAAGAATAATGCAGCTCTTAAAGGAGCTCTTCCAGATAATTACTTCTCCCGACTGGGGCTTGAGACAAGCAAGCTTGCCGCACTCATTGACACCATAAGCAACATAGACACTCTGAAAGACAAAGAGCGGGATATCGTTGGCAAGGTATATGAATACTTTCTCAGTAAATTTGCTCTGGCAGAAGGTAAAGGGAAAGGAGAATTCTATACTCCGAAGAGTATAGTAAATCTTATAGCTGAGATGATCGAACCTTACAAAGGAAAGATATATGACCCCTGCTGTGGTTCTGGCGGTATGTTTGTCCAGTCGATGAAGTTCATCGATGCCCACAAAGGCAACAGGAAAGATGTTTCTATCTACGGTCAGGAACTAACAGCGGCAACATATAAACTGGCTAAGATGAACCTTGCTATCAGGGGGATTTCTGCAAACCTTGGTGAGATCGGTAAAGATACATTTCTTAATGACCAGTTCCCAGACCTGAAAGCAGATTATATTATGGCTAACCCACCTTTTAATCAAAAAGATTGGCGTGCAGGTACCGAACTGACAAGTGACCCTCGCTGGAATGGATATGAGACTCCTCCTGTTGGAAATGCTAACTATGGCTGGATCCTTCATATGGTTTCTAAGCTTTCTGAAAACGGTGTTGCTGGCTTCATTCTTGCGAATGGTGCTCTGTCTGGTGGTGGAGACGAGTATAAAATACGTAAGAAGATAATAGAGAATAACCTTGTTGAGGCGATAATAATTCTGCCTCAAAACATGTTTTATACAACAAATATTAGTGTAACACTCTGGATAATAAACAAGAATAAAAAAGAGCGAGTTGTTAATATTCCTGATTCAACTAGAGAGTATAGGAGTAGAGAGAAAGAAGTTCTGTTTATGGATTTACGTCAGGAAGGCGAGCCCTTTGAGAAAAAATACATTCAGTTTCACGAAGACCATATAAAAAGATTTGCACGAACATTCCATACATGGCAGACAAAACAATTTCATGACGAATTTGATAATGTACCCGAATACTGTTATTCAGCAACTTTTGATGAGATCAAAGCAAAAGACTTCTCTCTCGTCCCTAGTAAATATATTGAGTTCGTTAACAGGGATGAGGATATAGATTTTGATGAAAAGATGAGGAGTCTTAAGGATGATTTTACTGAGCTTCTGAAAGGAGAAGAAAAATCAAAAGCTGAATTGCTTAAAGTTTTCAAAGAGTTAGGTTATGAAATCGAACTATAAGAAGATTGGAAACTACATCCAGCTTGTAGATAAGCGTAATAACGATTTAAAAGTTAATACATTACTTGGGCTTACTGTGGATAAAATATTTATCCCTTCAGTAGCCAATATTGTGGGCTCAGATATGAGCAAATATAAGATTATCAAGAAAGGTCAATTTGCATGTAGCTTAATGCAGGTCAGAAGAGATGGAAAAATTCCAGTAGCTTTGTTAACTGATTTTGATGAGGCAATTATATCTCAAGCGTATCCAGTTTTTAAGATAATAGACGACTGTGAATTATTACCTGAATATTTAATGATGTGGATGAGCAGATCAGAGTTTGACAGAGAAGCGTGTTTTTATGCTGTTGGTGGTGTAAGAGGGAGTCTTGAGTGGGAAGATTTTTGTAATATTGAGCTGCCTGTACCTAATCCTGATAAGCAGCAGCAGATAGTGGATGAATACAACACAATTGTTAATCGAATAAAGCTGAATGAACAGCTCAGCCAAAAGCTTGAGGAAACTGCACAGACTCTTTATAAACACTGGTTCGTAGATTTTGAATTTCCCATTACAGCCGAATATGCACAGTCCATCGGCAAACCAGAACTGGAAGGCAAACCATACAGATCTTCCGGCGGTAAAATGGTATGGAATAATGACCTAGACCAAGATGTTCCAGATGAATGGAAATACGATACGCTCAGTAATAGATGCACAAAAATAGGAAGTGGCTCAACTCCATGCGGAGGGAAATCTGCCTACAAAAAATCTGGAATCTCTCTCATTCGAAGCCTTAACGTGCATGATTACAATTTCCAATATAGGGATCTCGCATTTATAGATAGTACCCAGGCTACTAAGCTGGATAATGTTGAAGTTAAGGAGAAAGACGTTCTTCTCAATATTACGGGCGTATCTGTTGCTCGATGCTGTAGAGTTCCTTCTAATGTATTACCTGCTAGAGTGAATCAGCACGTATCAATCGTTAGGGTGGAACCCGAAAAATTGTCATCAAGCTACCTGCTATTTACGCTCTGCTCTGCCATCTACAAGCAAAAGCTACTTGGATCCAGCGAAGCTGGATCAACAAGACAAGCAATTACAAAAGGTGATATTGAAGAATTTGAGATATTGATCCCCAAGAACGATTCTATGAAAAGCTTCGAGGAGATTACCGATAGCCTTATTTGCTACAAGGAAAATTTATCCGCTCAAAGCGAATATCTTTTGAAGGCTCGTATACTCTTGCTTCAGAAAATGATCAAAGCGGAGGCAACTAAATGCTAATTGCTGCCGAAACCATTCAATACCAATTAGGAACTGTTGAGGGATGGGCTTATCGTATTCTTACACGGTACTCAACAGTACATTGCCAAACTATGGTGTAAGTAATGAATTGGAGACCACGTGATGAGTGAGATAACTAAAACCAAAAATGCCACATTAACAACAGCTTTAGCTTTTCATTATCAAGTATTGATAGGTCTAGACAAGTGCTTTTCGCTTGAAGATGGGCAGTCTATTTGGTTTGAAAGAGATGGGGATGTAAGTTTGCTTTCATCAAGCACTGCGCAGTCAACACAGACTGAAGTTAAAAATTATGCAGCTCCATTAACTGATCATCACGAAAACCTTTGGAAGACTTTAAAAAATTGGTTAGCACCAGAGTTTGATCACACTCAATATGGAGCTTTAGTACTTCACACTACACAAGTATTCGGTGCCACAACTCGCCTAAAAGAGTGGAACTTAGTTAGCGCACAAAAACGTCTGGAAATACTAGAAACTATTTTTGCTGAACGAACTAAAGCTCAGTTAAATGCTAAAGAACCTTCTGCAATCATTAAATTACAAAAAGAAGTCATGGCGGCAGATAAATTATTTCTAAAAAATATCCTTGGCAAGGTCACATTATATACGCAAGCTGATAATGGTGACGAATTGGAAAAACAAATACTTTCAAAACCGATAGGCATTCCCAAAAATAACCTAAAAAGCTACTTGTATGGACTTATTGGCTTTGTATATGCACAGGCAACTCAACAGTCTTGGAGCATCAAATATCAAGAATTTGTTGCGAAGTGCGAAGAATTGACCTCTTTGCTGTGTAAAAAGGAATTCTCCTTTCCCGTATTTCATGGATTTGAAGCTTCTGAACAGGATGTAGAACAGCATAATGACAGAGCTTTTGTTCAAAAGATTAATGAGATTGAGCACCACGAAATGATTCCTGAAGCTGTAGGCAATTGGCTTGAATTACAAAACTCACTTTTTGAACAGCTGGATGAGTACCCTCTCTATAAAGATAAGACAATAAATTACCAAAACCAATTGGTCAAAAAATATAAGCTCGCCTATTCAAGTGCAAAACTTGAAGCAACTGATCCAATTAAAAGCTCAAAATTGCTTTATAACAAGACCATAGGAGAGCAACCACTGAATATGGGTAATGATATACCTCCACTTGAATACAAGAATGGTCTAATTCACGATGCTATGGATGATGAAGAGCGTGACTTAAAATGGAAGGTTGATAATGAGTAGTATTATTGAAACATTATATGAGCTTAAGTACAACCCGTTCGAATATGGGGCATATCTTAGTTCGTTTTACGCTACATTAGACGAATCAGAGAATAATCTTTTACTTGCTTCTTTGGTGATACCGCTATGCAGTCACCCTTTCTTTGGTCAAAAAATACACAATTCTAATATTAGAAGCTCTATGTGGTCGATCTTCGAGGATCGCACAAAACTATATGATCTACAAGAACGAATCGACGAATTTCAAGAATTAACAGAACAGTGCATTAATTATTGTTTGATAAATGACTGGTTATCCGTAAACGAACAAAATCTATCTATTAGTGCATGTGATAAATCTGATTCAACATGCATCAATCAAAAAAGAGCTGAACAGTTAGGTAAATTATTCAAAGGTCACTCTGTGGTCGAAATTTATGCGTTTTTAGGAGTGAAACCAAGATGAGAACATTAATTTATGAAATTGGCGTTATTGAAAAACATGGGATAAAACACCCTGTTAGTTTTAAAAAGGGTCTAAATGTTGTTACGGGTAAATCCTCGACGGGTAAAAGTGCCCTAATTGAAATCTTTGATTACTGCTTCGGCAGTCGTGAAAATACCATTCCGAAGGGCATTATTACCGATTGCGCCGCTATTTATTATGTTGCTCTTTCTATTAATGATCAAGATATGGTTATCGCTCGCAATCCTGAAATCACAAATAAAGCTTTTTTTCGTCGCGTTGAATCGTTTAATCCTGAGGATATTGATCGCGGTTACTTCAGTAGTAACTATTTTCGTCCTTTAGATGAGTTCAAGAAACACTTAAGAGAGTTTTTCCTGGATATAGATGATGTTGATGAATCGCTAGCTGCTAGAGCCAATAGACGGTCTAATGCTAAAGCAGCAACGCCATCAATACGCAGCTTTTCATCATTTATACTTCAGCACCAGAATCTCGTAGCTAATAAACATGCTTTGTTTTACCGTTTTGATGAAAAGGAAAAACGTGACCAGGCAATTGATCATACCAAGATATTTTTAGGCTTAGTTGATCAAAAATACTTTCACTTGTCACAAGAGAAAGAAAGGCTAAGTATAGAAGTTAAGCGTTTGGCACGTCAAAAAGAGACGAACAAACGTGCTGCTGAAAAGTACAAGGAAAGAATTGGCCCAGTTTTGAGCCAAATGTATGCTCTTATGGGATTTAAAGAAGAACCACTCTCTTTGCAGCAAGTACTTCGCCATCCACAAGATGCACAGGATCAACTTGACAAAATTATTGTATCAGAAGAAATTATTTATGATTCTGATGCTGTTAGCCAACGATATAACAAGTTAAAGTTGGAGAGGACTCAAAAAACATCGGATCTAAGAAAGTTGCAAAGAGATGCAGCATCATTAAACAAACACATTCAAGAAGAAAAAAGTTTTGTTTGTAATATAAAACAGTTTAGTTCACCCAAAAATGTCTATATCTCTGCTTCAATCTGTCCATTTTGCCATACAGAAAAAGATACATTACGAGAAAGTGCCGTAAAACTACAGCAAGCTATCACCAAGGTGTCGGGAAATCTAGCACAAGCACGTCCTATAAAAGCAAAATTTGAATCATCGTTAGTTGATGTAAATCGAAACATTGAAATTGTTCGAAGCGAGTTAGCCACACTAAACCATCAGATAACAGAAATTGAAAAATCAGAAAACCAACTTACAGAAAAAAAGAGTCTGTATGAAAGCATTTTGATGCAGAAGGCTAAGTTAATTATGCTTCTCGATACTCTTAATATGACAGATGATTCTGAGCTTGAAAAGCAAATCGAAGCACGAAACAAACAGCTTAATGATATCAACAAAGACTTAAAAAAATACGATGTACAAAAAGAGTTAGAAAATGCTTCTAAAAAGGTCAATGAATATATGGCTGAAATCGGTAGCCATTTTGAGTTTGAAGACAGCTACAAACCAATAAACCTACATTTTTCTTTTGAAACATTTGACCTCTATCACTTAACGCCGAAGAATGAAGAAATTTATTTAAGGTCAATGGGAAGCGGTGCAAATTGGTTATATAGCCATGTGACTCTTTTTCTAGCATTGCATGAATACTTTGTCCAATTGGGTGACAAATGTTCAATACCGTCACTCCTCTTTTTAGATCAGCCAACACAGGTGTATTTTCCAAACTTCAATCGTGATGATTCTGAATCCTTTGATGAACAAAAAAAACAGGAAAAGGAGCAACGAACAAAAAATGATCGACCTGTCGACGAAGATATTCAAGCGGTAGAAAACCTGTTTAGCCAGTTATCTATATACTGCAATAAGATTGAGCAACAAAATGGTTTTTGTCCACAGATCATTGTTACCGATCATGCAGATGACCTTATACTTTCAAATGGGGTAGAGTTTGATTCGTTAGTAAATAGAAATCGATGGCGCAAACGTGGGCTGATTCATCCCGTGCCACCAGAGCTTTTAATATAAATTAATCGACATTAAGATGAGCAATACCATCCTCGGTACTAGAAATAGAAAGTACGGCATATAAGCTGTTGATAAGGATAGAACATGAAATTCACTGAAGACAAACTAGAGAAGGCAATTATTGAGCTCTTAGGGCAGAAAGGTTACGAGTATGTCCCGGGTGAGAATATTGCACGTGAACTGTCGGATGTAATTATCAAAGATGACCTCAGAGCTTATCTGTCAGATAGATATTCAGGTGAAAGCATAACCAGTGAAGAGATAGAAACCATAATCCGCCAGTTGGAACTTTTTCCTGCCTCCGACCTATATGAAACCAACAAAACTATAATAAGGATGATATCTGACGGATTTTCGTTTAAGCGTGAAGACCGTACCAAGAAAGACCTGTTCATTCAACTTCTAGATTATTCTGAAGAAGATAGAAACATATATAAAGTAGTTAATCAGCTTGAGATTGTTGGCTATGAAAAGCGAATCCCTGATGGGATATTATATATAAACGGTTTGCCACTTGTGGTGTTTGAGTTCAAAAGCGCCATAAGAGAAGAGGCTACTGTCCATGATGCTTTCATACAGCTAACAGTACGCTACAGAAGGGACATCCCAGAGCTCTTCAAATATAATGCCTTCTGCATAATCAGTGATGGAGTAAATAATAAAGCCGGTTCCTTTTTCGCCCCTTATGAATTTTATTATTCATGGCGGAAGATAACCGGAGATGAGTCCATAGAGAAAGATGGAATTGATTCCCTCTTTACTATGATCAACGGGATGTTTGATAAAGATAGGCTGAGGGAAATAGTAAGGAATTTTATTTATTTCCCTGACTCATCATCCAGAGAAGAAAAAGTTCTTTGCCGATATCCGCAATATTACGCAGCGACTAAGCTGTACAAAAACATACTCAAACAACGCCGCCCGCATGGAGACGGAAAAGGCGGTACATACTTCGGAGCTACCGGCTGCGGGAAGAGCTTTACCATGCTGTTTCTCACCAGACTGCTTATGAAAAGTCTGGATTTCTCCAGCCCTACAATTGTCCTTATCACCGACCGCACTGACCTTGATGATCAGCTCTCTGGCCAATTTACCGGTGGGAAGAAGTATATTGGCGATGAAAACGTAATAAGTGTTGAGAGCAGGCAGCACCTCCGTGACTTGTTAAAAGGTCGTGATAGCGGAGGCGTGTTTCTTACAACTATACATAAATTTACTGAAGATACCGAACTACTTACTGACAGAAGCAATGTAATTTGCATCTCAGATGAGGCTCACCGCAGTCAGGTGAATCTAGACCAGAAAATCAAGATTACAGAAAACGGTGTCAGAAAGACATACGGTTTTGCCAAGTATCTCCATGATTCTCTGCCTAATGCTACCTACGTGGGATTCACCGGGACGCCTATTGATGCGACACTAGATGTGTTTGGCGAGGTTGTTGATGCTTATACCATGAACGAGTCTGTTCAGGACGAGATAACTGTTCGCATAGTCTACGAAGGAAGAGCGGCAAAAGTGCTTCTGGATAACAGCAAGCTTAAAGAGATTGAAGAATACTACAATAAATGCGCCGAGGAAGGCGCCAGCGATTATCAGATAGAAGAAAGCAAGAAAGCCACCGCCCAAATGAATAGTATCCTCGGAGACCCTGACAGGATAAAAGCCATAGCTGTGGACTTTGTAGAGCATTACGAAAAACGATTGGAAGAAGGTTCGACCGTTAAAGGCAAGGCTATGTTTGTTTGCAGCAATAGGCAAATTGCCTACATGCTTTATAAGGAAATAGTAGCACTTCGGCCATCATGGGCAGAAGTAAGAGTTTGTGAAGAAGGCGTGGAACTTTCCGAGAAAGAGCAGAAAGAAATCAAACCTATGGAACGTATCAAGATGATCATGACCAGAGGTAAAGATGACCCTAAAGAGCTCTATGATATGCTAGGTAGCAAAGACTACCGGAAAGAGCTTGACCGTCAGTTTAAGAATGGGAAGTCCAATTTCAAAATAGCCATTGTTGTAGACATGTGGCTCACAGGCTTCGATGTACCATTTCTTGATACTATGTATATCGATAAACCAGTTCAGAGGCATAGCCTGATACAAACTATCTCCCGTGTGAATAGGAAATATGAGGGGAAAGAAAAAGGGCTGGTTGTTGACTACATAGGTATCAAGAGTCAAATGAATATGGCTCTTGCTATATACTCAAAAGCTGACCAGTCAAACATTGAAGAGATTGAGCAGTCCATTGTGGTAGTCAAAGACCACTTGGATTTATTGTCAAAGATATTCCATAAATTCAATACCATACCGTATTTTCAGGGTTCAGCGCTTGAACAGCTTCATTGTCTGAATATGGCAGCTGAGTTTGTCCAGGTGACGCAGGAGCTTGAAAAGCGTTTCATGTATTTAGTGAAAAGGCTGAAGGCGGCATATGATATATGTTGCGGCAGTGATGCCTTCTCTCAGGCAGAAAGAGACCTTATTCACTTTTATCTAGCTGTGAGGTCTATCGTCTTCAAGCTGACCAAGGGTGACGCTCCGGACACCGCACAGATGAATGCAGTTGTGACGAAGATGATCAAAGAAGCACTGCAAAGTGACGGGGTAGAAGAGATACTGAAGCTCGGTGAGGATCAGGGGCAGGAAATCGACATCTTTGATGATAATTATATGGCGAAAATTGACAAGATAAAGCTGCCTAATACCAAGATTAAGTTACTGCAGCAGCTTCTTACAAAGGCAATCAATGACTTTAAGAAAATTAATAAAATGAAAGGGACAGATTTTTCTAAAAAGTTTAAGGCCCTAGTTGATAAATATAACGAACGCAAGGAAGATAGTATCCTTGTCAGCAGCGTCCTGGAAGATTTCACGGATGAGATCATTGATCTATATAATGCCCTTAAGAAAGAGAAAGAATCTTTCAACGAAATGGGAATAGATTTTGAAGAAAAGGCTTTCTATGACATCCTGAAGGCTCTAGCGATCAAATATGACTTCACCTATCCAGAAGATAAGCTTCTAGCATTGGCAAAAGAAGTGAAGCAAGTGGTGGATGATAAAGCTAAGTACACAGACTGGAGCCAGAGAACTGACATAAAGGCGGAGCTTAAAGCTGACCTGGTTGTGCTGCTTGCGGAAAATGATTATCCGCCAGTAGACAGAGACGAGGTTTATAAAGAAATCTTTGAGCAGGCTGAGAATTTTAAAAAGTATAGGTAATAATATACATTCATAGCTGGAATTAATGACTAGTTATTTTGGTCGCTTTCAATTTGTATTTCAAGATATTCAGGTAAGTCCCATTCCATCAGTTCACATAATTTACAGAAGTTTTTTAGATTAATATTGGCATTACCATTTAGTAATTTATGAGCGGTATCAAAATTAAGTGCTTTGCCAAGAGTTGTGGTGTTGAATTTTTTCTTAATTTCATCAACATATTCAGGCTTTATTTTTACAATATAGTGCGCATCTTTCATGCCATTATAGTCACACATCTCAAATCAAAAATCAATCAAATTCGGAATACCGATTTTTTATGCTTGACATAATCGGAATTCCGTAATATCTTCTCTTTATGGCAGTCGGAATTCCGATACACGATAAAAGGAGGTCGTTATGTTTCTGGAGCAAACACTGGATGAACTGGTTTCAACAATCCATGAGATGAAATGTAAGCTTGAGAAAATCGAGTCTAATTTCTCGGCTGAGGCAAATGCGGATGATGCGGAGTTTATAACCATTAAGCAAATTGGTGAGCATAAAGACTGGCCGTACTCAGATTCAGCCACAAGAAAGCTGATCAGCAGAGGCAGGCTTATGGAAGGAGTGCATTACTTCAAAGTAGAGGGCAAGATCATCTGCAAGTGGTCAGCATGTAGAAGCTATCTGAGCAAGAACTTCGCTGGTCACTTAAGGAGTGCATAATGGCATCTATAAGAGTTGATAAAGACGTTCTTTATATAGACTTCTCGTACAGAGGGAAAAGGAAGCGAGTATATCTTGGTCTGAGCAACACAGCTCATAATAGAGCAATACTCGAAGCAAAAATTAACTTGCTGGATGGTGCCATCAAAGGAGAGAAGCTTGGACTCGGAGAAGTCGACTTTAAACAGATATTTCCGGGGCTTGGATTGTTTCAAAAGCCTAAGGAAGAATTGGAGGTTGACAGGTTCCTGACGGCAACATTTGATGTGCTGTATCTGGAGTGGATCGACCATAAGACTCATATAGCAAAAAATACAAGGCGGACGATGCTCTCTTTTCATCGGAATCACATATCGCCTTATATTGGACATAAGCTTCTTGGTGATATCACAGAAAAAGATATTCGTATGATGATGACAGTGATGTCAAAGGTTAACCGCAATGTTGTGGTTAATAGAAAGCTCCGTTCGGTACGTTCATTCTTTAACGAAGTTGTTGAAGAGGGTCATCTGAAAGAGTCACCGTTCAAGAAAGTAAAATACCTCCGAAACGAGAAGGTAGATATTAAACCCTTCAACCAAGAAGAGCTAGCTAGATTACTAGTTGGCTTTGCTGAAAAGTATCCTGCATATGAGAGTTTTGTGGCCTTCCTTGCATTTTCCGGCTGTCGCCCGAACGAAGTTGTCGGGTTGAAGTGGGATAAGATCGATTGGGAAAATAGAAAAATATTAATACGTGAAGGTTTTGTCCTTGGTGAAGAAACACTTCTGAAAACAGATAGCAGTGTCAGGGATATCGATATGACTGAGCCTCTGGAAGTTCTGCTACTACAGCAACTAGATAAAGGTATTGATAGTGAATACGTTTTTGTAAATGAATTTAATCGAAGAATCTGTTGGGAAAATTTCAGGCAAAAGTACCACAGGGTACTAAAGCTGAAAAATATAGTATCTCGCCCAGCGTATCAGCTTAGGCACACTTTCGCATCTATGGCGATTAAAAACGGTGAGGATATCTTATGGGTTTCCCGTATGTTGGGGCACTCAAACCTTAAAACAACTTTAACAACGTACACTCGGTATATTCCAAGCCTAGAGAGAAAAGACGGCTCAATAATTGGTGGCATATATTCAAATATTAAAGGAGAGGATAATGAATAAATTTTTAGGAGACTTTAAGGTAATTGATAGAACGCTTAGGATAAGTAAAAACGGTGCTGAATATCTGAGGATTATTGTTGAAGGGGAACAAGGGGCAGAAATAGCCTATTGCTATAATGATGTAGCTCATTGTCTTAAAATCTTGGATCAAACTGACTCCGTTAGTCTTTATGGCTTTAGAATGGTAAACGACGGTAAGTCTTTCATTAGCGTACAAAGGCTGATGATCAGTTTTGTACAGTTGTATGTAGATTATACTACAAGGTTTCATGAAATCATTAAGTACATTAGTGAGGATAACTGTCATGAAGTATTCATGAGTATTTACAGGGAGCCAGATATTATAAGCAGTTTTTTTCTTGTCCCTGCTAGCTTGAACAGCCACCATGCTCATATGTCAGGTCTTTTGGTTCATACGGTGGAGGCTATGGAGTTTGGCTTGAGTTTGTGTGAGAGCAGTTTGTTTAAGTATGATATTGATAAAAGTACTCTTCTGTTAGGGCTGTTTCTGCATGATATAGGCAAGGCTCTGTGTTACAAGGTTGAAGGGTATGATATGTTCATGACAGATAGAGGGCGTAAAATTGGTCATGTCACTATGGGGGCTGAATTATTTTTAAACAAGGTATGTGACTTAAAAGACTTCCCTGTAAATTTAAAAGAAAAGCTTGTTAATATCATTTTGAGCCACCACTATAGCAGCAAAGTGAAGCCTATTTCGATTGAGGCAAATATCGTTAGGAATTTGGATAGTCTCAGCGCAAGTATAGAAGGACTGGGTGTTGTATAGTGAGAATTTATAATGTGAGCAATACTTATGGAGATTATTATGTTTAAGATTCCAGAAGTGAATGTTAAGAACCTTTTAAAAGTGCTGATGCTGTTTGTGTTGATTTATGTGGTACGACTAAGTTTTGAATTAAGTACAAATGAGTTGCTAAAGCAGATTATGTTTGTGGGAGCTTTGATGGTTTCGTTTGTGCTTTGGTCATGGATATTTATGCCTCTAAATGCTGCGTATCAGAGAGCCAAATCACTGGCGATACGTTTCCTGCACGTGCTTAATGCAATATTATTAATTAATTTGGTGCAGGCAGAAAAGTTGCATACATTGATTGCTGGATTAATCTTTGTTTCAGCAATAGTGTTAGATATAGTTTTAAGCTTGCGTGGGAAGATCTAGATTTATGTCTAATTTTTTGTCTAATGTTCTAGATAGTCGTCCTGTATATATCTGTAATGCAAAATTAAATTTAATTAAATTGAAATTTATATTTATGTCTATTATTATGTCTATATGAGCTTAGCAGGTATAGAACCTATGTTGCCTCTTCAAGATGGCAAAAATGCAGAAAAAAGGCGCAATATTGATAACCTGATAGCAGAACTTCGGGAAAAGTCTGTTTTGCTGAAAAGCAAACTAAACCCAAAAGTCCTCTCGCTTATTGGAGATCAGGTGCGTCTTATGAACTGTTATTACAGCAACCTGATAGAGGGGCATCCTACCAAACCTAAAGATATTGAAGATGCGCTGAAAGGTGAGTTTTCTAATGTCGCTGAAACACGCGACCTTCAGCTTGAGGCAACTGCCCATATAGAAGTGCAAAGAACCATAGACTATGGAGAGCATGGGTTTGAAGAGATTGTTTCAGAAGATTTTATCAAGTGGATCCATCGTGCATTTTATGAAAATCTGCCAGAGTCGTTAAAGTTTGTCGTAGATGATAAGGCAGAGGAACGCATACCTATTATTCCCGGCGAATATAGAACGAGAGACGTTATTGTTGGGCACCACATAGGTGTGCCTTATAAGGACGTGGATTCTTTCGCTCATAGATTTTGCAGTGCATATTCAATCAGCAAGCTGGGTAGACATGAGCAGGTTGCAGCCGCGGCAGCATCACACCATAGGCTTTTGTGGATTCACCCTTTCTTAGATGGCAATGGCAGGGTGGCACGATTGTTTAGTCATGCGTATCTTAAAGAAATTGGTGTTGGCAGTGACCTTTGGTCTGTTTCAAGAGGATTGGCTAGAGATTCTGAGAAGTATAAGAGAATGCTAGCAAAAGCTGATAGTGAAAGAGACGGAGCTTTAGACGGCAGGGGTAATTTGTCTTTGTTTGGCTTGCAGGAGTTTTGCATATTCTTTCTTCAGTGCTGTATAGATCAGATAGATTTTATGGGCAGGCTCATAGATCAGGATGGTTTTCTTGGTCGTATAGAGGCACATACAAATGTCCTGATTGCTAAAGGCGAACTGCATCCAAAGTCATTTAAACTTTTGTCTTGTGCTGTTAAAGAAGGCGAGTTTGGTCGTGGTGAAGTATCTGAAATAATGGGCGTAAGCCGTGCTCTTGCCAGTAAAACTTTATCCGAGCTTCTTAAAAGAGGTCTGTTGCAATCCATAGATAAGAAAGCACCTGTTCGTTTGGCGATTTCTGAAGAAGCGAAAGAATACTGGTTACCGGGTTTGTTTGGCTAAATGAGATGTACTTTACTATAACACATCGAATGTAACGATATCACCTATCTCCGTTAATTAATTTTTCTATCTGTTCGCATATGCTTGGTTCGACGCCAGCCTCTTTAGCGTATGTTTTCCACTGATGCACGGTCCCTGATATTTGTTCTATAATTTCCTTTGGCTTTTTTATATTCATACCATTAGCAACAGCAAGAAAATCATCAGTAGTAATGCGTTCTCTTTTTCCGTTTACTGACATTTGGTGTCTGGATACCCAAGGGCTGTCAGGTCGATATGAAAAAGTCATATCGTATGCGGGAGAAAGACTCCATTTCCCTTTTTTGTCCATTAAAAAAGAGATGTTCTTAGTGTGGTCATCTCTATTATACGTAAGCACATTAAAAATCATTCTTCGATACAGCTGCTCGGCATCGGAATAAGTGAGCCTTAGATTTCTCATTATTTGAAAAGCATCCTCATACGCATATGCTGAAGAGTTATTAAAATCGAAGTGTGCAATACCGCAAAGCGACTGCAGGTGTAATTTTTCATTACCGATGCGGTCAAACCTTTTAGTCATGAAATGGGCGTGCTTGCCTATCTCTAATAGATGGCATTTAGTCATCTCGATACCGCATGCTATCGCCATCTGATAATAAGCAAACTCTACCCTGCCAAAACCTTCAGGATCGCCTTCAGGATTGACGCCATCAAACTTCAAAAGCCAGTGTTCCGCCCCTCTCGGTGCTTTGAGCTGTCCTGAATATAAATCACCTGTCTGTTGGTTATACGCAACAACCGCTTTTGCTCTAGCTCCTCCTGCGGAAGTGCCAACGCTAACGATATCTTGAACCACGCCTTTCGAGCCTGTATTTGTGTTGAGTGCCTGACGCATCGCTAAAATATCAGCAACAACGCCTGTCATCTCTTCAATATCTATTTTTTCCGCTTTTGTTTTCTTATAGATAGCCGGAGTGTATTCCAGCGCACCCATGCCTCTGTTGCCAAGATAGCAAAGCCTTTCAACTGGAAGCATGTCTGCCGGGGTTCTGCTTTGTTGGGCAAGCCATGCATTTAAAATGGTATTGCCGAACTTGTCAGGCAATGAGTCAGCAAGTAGTCCCGGTAAGCCATAGTAAGTATCCATAGGTAAACTTGGAAATTCGTATATGTTGTTTTCAGATCCGTAGACAGGCATATGTATAGGCGAAATATCCAGCTCGTGCCGTATAAATTCAGGATAATACTGAAAGGACGCAACATTTCTCTCATCATCCCATGAGACTGCCCCTGCTTTCATGTTCCAAAGATGTACAGTTGCCACTTCTACCATTCTGCATCCTCGTCATCTTTTTTATCATATTTGGAAGAAGCACGTTGACGCTTCTTGCCCTTCATCTCAGCGAGCGCGATAGGACTTATTTTTTGTACAGGTAAAAAATTATCAAGCTGATCAAGAAGATTGAGTGCTCTTAGTATTGATATTATGTTTTTCAGAGAGGCAGACTTGCCATTCTCTATATTTTGGATTGTCTTGATAGAAATGCCGGATTTGGCAGACAGCTCTTTATGAGTCTGGTTTCTATTGATTCGGGCCTGTTTGAGACGCCTGCCCAGTTCAATAAGTATGTTGTTGTCTGTCATCTTGTACATGTTCATAGTAATGAATATATAAAGAACAGTATCTGGTGTCAATAGGTAAAAAATTACTAGTTGTATCACATATAGAGCATAACAGGTAAAAAAATACCTTTTGTATAGACTCGTTCGCAAGGCTCTACGAACTGATTCTATCAGGTCTATAATAGACAGTAAAAGGGCGGGCTTATACGGAGAGCAATTATATGTTGATTCCGACCAGCGCCCTCTGTTCTAGTCTGTTCTGATTTTAAGAATTTTGATTATCAGCTCGTCAGTGTTTGTCATAAGGTATATTATCACGACATTTGCTTTGGTAACATGCGTGTTACTTATTTTTTGCCAAGTAACATAATTCGCAAAAAACGTTACTTACATACAAGTTCTGGCTTGTAAATAACTTGCACGTTACTTATTATAACTTAAGTAACATAAATCGATAAAAACGTTAGCTAGGGGTCGTTATGGACAAAAGCAAAAGAATTGGCAGATATGTTAAAGGTTCGGTTGTCGGTGGGAAACCGTATAATGCCTATATCCCTAATCTGCTGCCTCCAGAGCCTCCTATCGATATGAGTGAAATTTATCCCCTACTTGATAAGGCTACAGCTGCAATCGGTAGATTGGATAGCATGAATATGGTTTTTCAAGATACTGCGCGTTTTTTATATATGTATGTTAGAAGAGAAGCAGTACTTTCATCTCAAATTGAGGGGACTCAATCTTCGTTATCAGACTTATTAACGTTTGAAAATGACGAGTTACCTAGCGTTTCAATTGATGATGTTGCTGAAGTTTCGAGCTATGTATCTGCGATGTATTATGGTCTTGAGAAATTGAGTGAGTTCCCATTGTCTTTAAGGCTAATTAAAGAAATACATGAAAAGCTTATGACAAACTCAAGAGGCAGTACAAAGCAGCTAGGTGAATTCAGAAAGAGTCAAAACTGGGTTGGCGGCCTACATCCCTCAGTTGCAAAATTTGTACCTCCTCCACCTGAAAGCCTTATGGAGTGTTTGGATAACTTTGAAAAATATCTACACGATGAAAAAAATGTTATGCCTGTGCTGATAAAAGCAGCTATTGCTCACGTTCAGTTTGAGACGATACATCCTTTTCTTGATGGTAACGGACGTCTTGGAAGGTTGCTTATTACGTTCATCCTTTGCATAGAGGGACTTCTTAAAGAACCTCTTTTGTATCTGAGTTTATATTTTAAGATAAATAAAGAAGAGTATTATAAACATTTGCAAAATGTCAGACTTACAGGTGATTGGGAGTCATGGATTAAATTTTTCCTGCAAGGGGTTATTGAAACTTCTCAAGAAGCGATTGATAAAGCAAAGAGAATAACTTTAGTTATTGAAAAGGACAGGGCTAGTATATATGAGTCCGGCAAATCAAATGCTTCGGTTATTGCAGTTCATAACTACATGCAGAATCATCCTATGACGAATACCGCAAAGATAAAGGAAGCCTGTGGAATATCTTTACCTACAGTCATACGTAGTCTTGCCATGTTAGAGTCACTTGGTATTGTTAAAGAGACAACCGGCAAACAAAGGCATAAAATATTTGCTTATGCTGAATACATCTCTATTCTTAATGAAGGGACAGAATAGGAACAAATCAATAGGTGTGTTTATGAGTTCAGATAGAGAGTCAAAACAACTGATTAGAAACAGTACAGCCGAATTCCTTATTTTTACAAGCCAAAGCGGAGATCAGGGTATTGAAGTCAGATATGAGGACGAAACAATTTGGGCAACTCAAAAAATGATGTCTCAGTTATTTGATGTAACAGTGCCTACGATCAATGAGCATTTAAAGAATATATTTTCAAGTGGAGAATTAAATGAAATTTCAACTATTAGGAAATTCCTAATAGTTCAAAAAGAGGGAGAAAGGGAAGTATCAAGAAATCTTGATTATTATAGCCTTGATGCAATAATATCCGTTGGTTATAGGGTTAATTCGATAAAGGCCACCCAGTTTAGGCAATGGGCAACTAAAGTTCTCCGTGAGTTCGCCATAAAAGGATATGTGCTTGATAAAAAACGGATGGAGAATGGCTCATTTATCGGAGAAGATTACTTTGAGCGCCTGCTTGAAGAAATACGTGAAATACGCCTAAGCGAGCGCCGTTTCTACCAGAAGGTTACTGATATCTATGCCACAAGTGTTGATTATAATAGGGATGCTCCGACAACCCAACAGTTCTTTTCCAAAGTTCAAAATAAATTACATTATGCTATACACGGTAATACAGCGGCTGAACTAATCATGAAGCGTGCAGATAGCAAAGAGCCTAACATGGGGCTTGAAACATGGGAAAATGCTCCTGATGGAAAAGTCATCAAGTCGGATGTATCTGTTGCTAAAAACTATCTTTCCAAAGACGAGCTTGATTCTCTGGGTAGAATAGTAAATGCCTTTCTGGATTTAGCTGAAAACAGAGCAAAAAGAAAAATCCCTATGACAATGCAGGATTGGTCTGAGCGTTTGGATATGTTTCTTGAATTTGACGAGAGAGAGGTTCTTCAAGATAAAGGAAGAATCTCTGGCAAAGTTGCAAAAAATCATGCTGAGAGTGAATTTGAGAAGTATCGTATTGTGCAGGACAAACTCTTTGAAAGTGATTTTGATAAAGTATTGCATGAAATTGAAGATAAAGGTAAGTGAATAAAATAGTTTAAGCTTACCATTCGGAGTCAATTTTTCTCTTTGGACCAATGAAGATATCCAAAATATCGGGCTTACTCAGAAAATGATGGGAGTGTTATACGATAAACCACCACCTGAATAAAGTATTCTCTGACAGTGAGCTTGAGGAGACTTCAGTTATTCGAAATTTTCGAATAGCTGCAGCAGACAGAAAAAACTACAATACAAACCATTATAACCTGTCAGCCATTATTGCGGTTAGCTGCAAGGTCAATTCCGAACGAGCGGTTTAGTATTTAATGAGCTTGAAAATAAGGATTAGGTGATATGAAAAAGAAGCGCTTAGTGGATTTAATGGATTTCCCTCATGATAACAAATACAAGATACGACTGTATGAAATACTAATTTTAAGCATGGAGGGAGTTATCCTACCCTCAAGGTTTAATCCGGCAAGGCATCTTAACGGTATGATCTCAGAGCTGTTAAGTGGGATTCAGTTAGAAGATAACACTGATGCACAGAAAGCAGCTTCAATGATTATGGAAAGTTACAATGCTGTATCTGATTTCTTTATGTCTGAAAATGAAAACTTCATTGATGATGCTGTAAAACTGGCAGAAAAGGCGGTCGACAGCGCTATTGAATACCAAAAGAAAAAAGGACTTATTGATCTTTTAAATCAGTGCAGGGATAGTTTTGACTTTATCCTCGATTGTTATGAGGAAGAGCTTGCAGCGATGACGCTCAGCAAAGAGGTTTTAGAGAATCATGACATCCACAATCATGCAGAGATGTGCGATGCTCTGAGCGGAACTGCTATTGAGGCGGTTGCTGACCTGTCCAGAAAAGGTGAGCGGGCAGCCTATTACAGGCAGATTGCAGTATTTATAATGACTAATCTGATCATGATGAATGATGCTGCAAACACCATACGCTTATCAAAAACTCCAAAACCAGCAAGCGAGCCAGCAGTAAAAAAAGAGAAAGTCGGCAGGAATGAACCATGCCCTTGCGGTAGCGGGAAAAAATATAAGAAGTGCTGCGGTCGGAATGATAAAGTTGTTTATCTATGAACCATTATATTAAGAAGCTAAGTCACTTACGCACTTCTTTTTGATTTCCTGCATGTAATGAAAGATTGGTTCAGAGATATGAGCAGGGAAATCACTAGGAAGTTGTGTTTGTACTTTTTCAATGACACTATCCATGTTTCCTAAAACGTCTTCTATTATCTCTCGCATGGCTGTTGTTGAAAAGTTACATGCATCAGCTGTGCGTATCCAGTTATCAACATGTATTCGTTCCCAAAGGTAATTCTTCTTTGTGCCTACTACTGACATCGCCATTTTTACTTTGCTCGGATGGATCTGCTTCTTTGCCATAATGGGGTAGACGGAGAGTATATCGTAAAGTGGAGTGAGTCGATAGCGCCCCTCGGGCTCAAGGAAGATGCTGAAATTCTTCGCATGACCATCTGTTGCGCCTAACACCCAGAAGAGAAAGACGGATTTCATGAATGTATACCTGTCATTATCCGCTTTTGATGAACCTTGGAGCAGTGCCATTATATCCTTTATTCCTGGCCCTCCGTCGGATTCGTACTTTAAAGCAGGAGATGTACCGCTAGCCTGACAAAAGTCCTCCTGAGGCAGTCTCATGATCCATGAACCATCTGATGCCCACTGCCTGTCGAAACGCTCCACAACTAATGCCTTGGTATCTTCAAATGTATGCACTGCCATGTTCGCCACAGGCAAACCGAACTCTTTCAGAATAAGGTGGCATAGCCATTCATTTTCAACGCTTTCCGAAAGGTCGATGTTATTCGCTTCTATCTTGCCAATTGGCTGCTTAAATATGTGTGTCGTTGGTGTTGAACCTGTCGGCAGGTGCCATCTATCTTCAAGCAGGAGGAAGGCTGTTTTTTCCTGTGCGCCCGCTAGGGATATTCTGAAATCTTCATCCTCTCCCATGCCAAGGGGCTTGAGTCTGTAGTTTTTCAGAGTGTCGGCTATGTCTGCTTCACTTTGTGGTTTTGACGTTATCTGGTGGATATCTCCAACGATCTCGGCTGGTGTCAATTGGATAGCTCCGATGCAGTCACGTCCTATCTCGGCTAAGATGTCAAAAGCATTAGATTTACCTATTTTATAGCGTGCTTGTATCCTGTCTAGTATCTGTTGATTATCAGGGAGCAGGTTGTCAAAGAAATACTGTACTGCGTCTCCTCTGTGTTTCTTGCTGAACAAGGAGAGCGATAGTGATATCGGTCTGCGTATGTCGGACTCTAGCCACTGGTCATCGTATATAAGCTCTAGCATATTGGATGAGCTACGTTCAAGAGTGCCTACGGGCATTCCGTTCATGAGGATTTTTAAAGTTGCAGATGTCTTTTTACGCCCCATACTACCACTCGCTCATTTTATTGGTGGACTTTGGTTGCAGGTGCATATCTAAGTTTAAGGCTGACAGTATTATGAATAGAGTATCCAGCTTGGCTCTTTGAGTTCCGTTTTCGATGTCAGATATTGTCCCTTGTCGTAGACCAGTTTTTTCAGCAAGTTGACTTTGTGTAAGTTTGGCTTCAAGTCTTGCTGCTTTAATAGCTTGCCCTAATATTGATGGTGAACTGACGACCTGATTCATGCTAGACTCCTTATATGCTTCAGGCTATAAATACTCGGTCTGCGCTAGAGCGTATATTATATATTTATCCGCTTTGCCGTATATTTTTATATTATCCGGTGTGGCGTATATTGTCAAGATGGGCTTTGGTTTATAAAATTGATGCAACATGGATCTCAATAACTTTTCCCGCCCCTACAATGATCACTTCTTTGTTGTCATTGCTGGTCAGTTGAGTGATTTCTTCCTTAGGGAGAGTAAGTGTGTCAATAATAGTAACCTCACAAAGTGGATTTTTTTCTGAGTATCCTGGCGTGTTAATTTCTTCAGTGTGTGGGGCTAAGATAATAGCATTATCATGCAAGTACATTCTGAATTTATTACAGGTTTTGAGTAAGTCTTGTGGGAATTTTATTTTTCCATTAATTATCTCTGCTGAAAAATGTCCATTGAAATTCATGTCGCCTCCTTAGATATATAAAGTATACAGACATGATGTGACAGTATATGTCGCAGGTATTAGGAGTTTTGTTTAGCTATCTTTTGTCCTATCTCTTTGAAAAAATTCCTATAATTATCAGGTTTTATTATTGAAATATACTCTATCCATGGAGATAAGAGTTGTAATAGTTCGATCTCATTTGCTACATCAAATTTAATTGTAATCGAGCCGTCTCTGTGTTCTTCTAGTATCTTTTGATTATTGAGAAAAGGCTTTCTTGTTATATAGGATGCAGCAACATCACCTATATGGGCAGTTACTTTAGTGTTCTCGCCCTGTTCAAACCACATACTTTTAGCCGATGAAAGTATTTCTGCAAACTCTTGTGGAATTTCTGAATAGTTTTCTCCTGAAGATTTAATGTCTTGAATATACTCAAGTACAAACTTCTTGAGAGTATTATTATGTCCAGCAGCAAGATACCAGAAACCATTGTGTAGAATTATTTTATATGGCTCAACGGTGTAGTTCTTGTCAGATTTTTCATAGTAAAATGAAATTAAGAGTTTATTCTCAATGTATTCTTCTAGTTTGATATGATTTTCGGCTACTATGTCATAGTCTATAACTGGAGAACTAATGATTTGATGGGTGGAGTTCCCTGCATACTGAATCTTTTTAGAAATCTTATCGAGCATAGGGGAGTTTTGTTCTCCCATAACTGTCTTTGCATAACCGAGTACAGCATTTAAGAATGACATCTCTGCACTTTTGAGTAGAGAGTCAGAGAGTGTAACTTTTTCTGTAAGTGAATAGGTGTATCTTTCTTCATCTCTATGTATGGAGGGAAGAAATGAAATCTCCTCTAGATATCTTTGGGCTGTCCTTTTACTCACTTCGAAATATTCAGCGACCATTCGGGCATTTATCTCTCTATTTTCGCTAAGCATTCTGAAAAGCCCTAAGGCAACGTTTAGTTTATTCATAATCCACCTTTGGTAAACTTTTATACCATTATTTATATAACAATGTATAATCTATTTGAGGTAGGTCGGGAAAATTGGACACCATATCTGGTATAAATAATATAACCGGAGGGAAGTCCATGGAGAGATTACCGAGAAGTTTCTATACCCACGCCTTTAAAGAAGAAGCAGTCTCTTTAGTGTTGAACGGAGGTCTTTCAGTAGCAGAGGTAAGCCGTCAACTCAGTTTATCTGAGCAGACGCTGCGTAACTGGATTAAGAAGCATAAGGAAGGTAGCCTGAAAGATAAATCAGGCAGCCGAACAGTAACAGAACTGGAGGCGGAGGTCTCCCGCCTTAAGAAAGAGCTTTCACAGGTTCGCCTGGAGAGAGAAATCTTAAAAAAGGCTATGGCGTACCTTGCACAAGAGCCTCAGAAAGGTACGCACAAGTAGAGGCTTTAAACAGGGAAAACAGTTTCCCTATAACAGCAATCTGTAAAACCCTGAAAGTATCCCGGAGTAGCTATTACTCTTGGATTAACCGTAAAGCCTCTAAACGCTCTCAGGACGATGAGAAGCTTAAAGTATTTATCAGGATGGCTCACAAGAAGGGGCGAGGCACATATGGCGTAGAGAAGCTTCAAGACGAGCTGAGAGATGAGCATGGCATAGAAGTAAGCCTTCATCGCATCAAGCGTCTGCGCAAAGAGATGGGGCTTCGGTGTAAGCAGGTGAAGAAATTCAAGGCGACAACGAATTCAAAGCACAATCACCCTGTTGCACCGAATTTGTTGAACCAGAAATTCTCAGTATCCGGTCCTTGTCAGGTATGGGTATCTGACATTACCTATTGCGCCACAGACGAAGGCTGGCTGTATCTGGCTGGGATAAAGGATTTATGGAATAAAGAGATTGTGGGCTATGCTATGAGCTCCAGAATGACCCAAGACCTCGTTGGTCGTGCTCTGTTCCGTGCGGTATCGCTGAAACGCCCTCCTGCTGGCATCATCCATCATTCCGACAGGGGGTCGCAATACTGCTCAAAGAGCTACAGAGCCTTGCTGGAACAGTTTGGTTTCGAGGTCTCAATGAGTCGTAAGGGCAACTGTTACGATAATGCGCCGATGGAAAGCTTCTTTGGTACGCTGAAGAATGAGCTGATCTATCATCAGAGATATTCTACCCGTCAGGAAGCAGAGGCTGAGATTCAGGAATACATTGAGATATTTTACAATCGAGTGAGAAGACATGCCAGTCTTGGTAATCTTTCACCTACTGCATATGCTCGATTAGAATTGACGAAGCGTTACGCTAAATGATAAAGTTATGGTGTCTAAAAAACTCGACCTAGGTCAATTAGGAAATTGATATTAAATGGAGGTCTTAATGTCTGAATTACCTAAAAATGACTTACTAGCTCTTATGATGCAAAAAAAATTGGTAATAAAGACTTTTAAAAAAGGAGTATATGTAAGTGAAGATGGTTTGACAGCAATATTTAGCTATTCTTTTAATCAACTCGATAGTGCTGAGAAAAATAGAATTATTGCTCTGTTGTTAAAAAATATTTTTAGACTGAAACTTAATATTAAAGATGTAGTGTTTTTCCCGTGGTACAAAATTGGTAAGTTAGAGCTTGATGGCTTATTTAAGGTTGTAACTGATCAAGGTGAATACATGGTAATTTTCGAGGCTAAGTGGAATTCGCCAGAGTCAAGATTTAAAGAGACAGAGGTTGATGGTGAAATAAAAAAAATACCTTCTCAAATTGAGGAGTATTATGAAAAATTCACAAGTAATTACCCAAATACAAAAACTAAGGTGTTGTATATTACTCAAGAGTCAAAAGCAACTTTACAGCCTTATGCAGAGAATATTACATGGGATGATTTAGCTAGGACATTTAGTTATGTAAAAGAAAATCATTCTTTTATTCAATATGTAGAAATGATTTATCGATCAAATATAATTTTCAGAGGGTTTGATATGGATGAGCAATTAAAAGAATTATCAGATACACACGGGCTATCTGCTTACTTCAAGTACATTCAGGAAGTTGAGAAACAAATAGATGCGATGATAGATTTTTCTTTGGATCAGCTTTCCAATGGACAACGAACTCTTGAATATGTCTCAACTGAGCCAGGTGATGATATAGATTACAACTTTCAAAGTGGGTTCTTGTTTAATATAAAGGTTGATTTTGGTAAAAGGAGGACAGGATTACTAGGTTTTAAGATATCTTTCTTCAATAATGACGAGTCAGGTGCCTATCATTCAAATTTTGAAAAGCCTTTTGTCACGATATTGTTTTATCCTGATGGTAACGACTCAGAATGGTCTTATAATGAGATCAACTTTGACTTTGCTAAGGATGAAATATACTCAGCTCCACGTATTATTGGTGGTAGATTAGCAACTTTTAATGATTGTAACTCTAATGGTTGGGCATTTGTAATTCCCTTGTTTGATATTACAAATAAAGAAAAGCTAGTTGCGAATGTTATAAGGCCTATAGATACATTGCTTAGTAAGTTTCATGGATCTAGCATACTTGAAATTAGAGCGAACGAGTATAGTTTCAGTGAAGTGCAAGCTGCTTTCAGTGACGCTTCAGAAGTTTCTGAATTATGCTGTGAATCTGAAAAAGTTTATATAAAGTTTTAATACTGAGTGGGTGACACTTATTGTCGCCCTGATTTGTTATGCTCATATAAATACTTAAGAGGTTTATATGGGTACAAGTCTTAGCAGGAGTTTATGCCGCGTTCTTAGGCAGAATTATTTTAATAGCGAAAGAGACACTTTAAAGATATTGACTCAAGTTCACACGCAAGGCTTTGGTGTAGAGTTCTTTCTGGCGATATCGAATAATTTAAACCCAGCATGTATCTCTAATTTAGAATCTGATGTTTGTACTGATCTGGATTTAGAGAATGAAAGTTGTATTGTTGGAGATTACTACCTTAATCTTCCAGCAGTTGAAGTTCTAGAGCAAGGGGTTAATCATAATCATTTACACCCTTATGTGATGATTATCGTTAAGAATAACTTCTGCTTTGTATATGAAGTAAAAGTAATCGACAGATATAGTTCTGACAAGACAATCAACCTAGAATACTCAATAGAGTTCGAATCAATTACATATACGGCAGGTCGGGCTGTTGTCTCTATCGCACTGGAAGAAATACAGAAAGAAGATATAATCCTCAGTCTTTACAAGCCTAACTCTACTATGGATTATGTTTTGCGAAATGCTTTAATACCGAGCAAAGTAATTGAAAATAGGTATTATTTTTCCATGTTAGAAACTTACGAGATCCTTCATCGTCTTGATAAGTATGGGTATAATATCAAAAGTCTTAAGCTTGTTGATTGCCCAGGACAATCTGGGTGCAACATGCTGTTTATGATCGAAGTGGATTCAGAGCAATACGATGCGGTTAAATTTGCAGAAGTTTCTGACTACCTAAAAAATATTCAGAATAAAGAACTTTGCACTGAACCATTTATTACATTTGAAATATTTGAAAAGCCTAAAATAGCGAGAGCACAAATTTAAAACCCTACTCGAGTGCTTTCTTGTTTTAATGACATTTCAGATTTGATCAGCTTAACGATGTCATCGATTCCTAGAGATTTATCAAATATGGTAGACTCGACCAGCATTCTTTTACAGACGTTATCTATTTCGCCTCCAGAGAGTGTGAATTCCGCGAGATGAGCAGTATCTTTAGCCTTTAAATGAGGTGCTTTCATCCGCCATATCTTTGCTCTCAGAGAAGCATCAGGTACATCAAAATACACCTTGTATAGGAACCGTCTGGAGAAAGCATTATCGATATTCATTGTCAGGTTTGTTGTTGCGAAGAGTATTCCGTCAAATTTTTCAAGCTCTTCCAATAAAATGTTCTGCATAGCATTATTCATGTGGTCAACGCTATGGTTAGCCTCAATTCTCTTATTGATAAGTGAGTCAGCTTCATTAAAAAGCAAGATTGGTTCATATTTAAAATGTTTTGTAGCTGAATAATAGCTCTCGAAAATCTTTTTAAGGTTTTTCTCGCTTACCCCAACCCACATGTCTTTTATAGCAGAGATATCTACATGCAGAATGTTCCTTTTTGTTTTGGTTGCTATTTCATAAACAGACGCTGTTTTGCCTGTCCCTGGGGCACCGTGCAACAGGCATGTAAAAGCCATTGGCATCTTCTTATCTTTTAAACGTTTTTTAAGCTGTTTATATTTCGCACGACCAATAGCTTTAGATATCTCCGTAATTTCAGATTCGAGCTCCCCACTGAATACAAGCTTTTGATTTATCTCTTCGTGCTTAACCAAAGTACAGAATTTACTTGAAAACTCTTTCTCCTTTGCTTTTACCGAAGTATGTATAAATTCATCCCTGAATTTTTTCGTTAAAGAAAAATCAGCATCAGACTTGAATGAGTCATTTTCCTCAATTTGCAGGTAGCCTTCTTTGATTAGTTTTATTTTACCCTCTGCAATGCTATGTCTCATATCGCTACTCATTGTCAGTGTGATGTATATATCACGCAAATATCGTACTAGACTGATCTCTTCTATGCCTTCAGTCCATCTCAGGTTCATATATAAAAGGAGTGTCTGTTCTTCAGTATTAAGCCTGCGCAGCAAATGACTGAATGGGATATTGTCAGTGCATTTCTGAGAAATAGATTTTACTTCCAACAACAACTTGTAGGTTGTAATTTCTTCATCCTCAAGCTGTAACAGCAGTTTACTAAAATAATTTAGCACTGAGTATAGATTACTGTAATCAACCTCGTCTTTTGGATGCTCTCCAGTGATTACAAAGTTAGTAACCACTGGATGAATATCGTATTCCGGAAAGAAATCGGTATGCCTAAGGCTGGCTGTTCGCTTACTTGTACCATTTTCATAAACAAGCATCTGTTTTTCAACTAATGCGGTTGTTGTGCTCATTAGACGATGGTACTCACCGGCAGAGAGGTTCAATCTCTTTTTGACATCTTTCATCTCGATGGATTCATTATAACTATCAGAATCTTCGATGTTGGCCGTAATCTTATAGGCAAGCATTAGCAATAATGCCTTTGCCTCTGCTTTTGATAAATTGAGTTCTTTTTCAAGATATAAGATTTCATCAGGGTATTGGTCACCAGTTATTATCTTTTTAGTAAATTGTATATCTGATAAAAGTCGATGATAAAAAACTGCTCGTAGCGGCGTGACTCGGACAGCGTAGCGTTTTCCCGTCGGACACCGTAGCGGAAACATTCGGACACCATAGCGGCCGCCGGACAGTCTATCGGTGCTCGGACACTGTAGCGCTCGCCGGACACTGTAGCGCTCGCCGGACACTGTATCGGCCTTCGGACAGCTTAGCGGAGCTCGGACACTTCCCGCCAGCAAGGTTAACCTTTAAACTGTCCTCCAATAATAAGTTGGAGGCAAATATGACGAGGTTAACAATGAGCGAGATCAAAGAGGTAATACGCCTAAGATACATAAACCAGCTTTCCATCCGTCAGATATCGGTATCCACCGGAATCCCTAAGTCAACGGTATCAGACTATGTGAACCGTTTCCGTATAACAGGCCTTAAGGCTGAGGAATTGTCTTCAGTATCCGAAGATGAGCTGTACAGCCGTCTCTTTCCAGAAAGGTCAATGCCTTTGAACCGAACCTTCCCTATGCCGGATCTGGATTATATCGCCAGAGAGAAACGACGCAAGGGTGTCACATGGCTTCTGTTATGGCAGGAGTATAAATCAGTCCATCCCGACGGCTATAACTACACTCAGTTCAAAGAGTACTGCAAGAAACACATATCCCGTCTAAGTCCGACCATGCGCCAGATATACAACGCCGGTGAAATAATGTTCGTAGACTATTCCGGCCTGACAATGGATATAGTAGACCGCTATACAGGAGAAGTGAGTGAGGCACAGATCTTTGTATCAGCTCTTGGAGCATCGGGAGCTGTGTTCGTACATGCAACAGAAAGCCAGAAGAAAGAATCATTCATCCTGTCTCATAGTCTCGCATTTGAATATTACGGTGCAGTTTCAAAGACCGTAGTGCCGGATAATCTGAAATCAGCAGTAACTAAACACACCAGAGATGTTCTTACGGTCAACAGCAGCTACTCAGACATGGCTAAGTATTACGGTTGTGCAGTCATCCCTGCCAGACCTGCGAAACCTCAGGACAAAGCAAAGGTAGAACAGGCAGTTCAGGGGATACAGAGATGGGTACTTGCAAAGCTCAGAAACAGATTGTTTAACACCGTGCAGGAACTGAACTCTGCCATAGCTCCGCTTACTGAGGCCTATAACAATAAAGTCATAAGAGGTATCGGCAAGAGCCGTCTTGAGCTTCTGAATGAGATAGACCGTCCTGAGATGCTGCCCCTGCCAAAGGAGAGATATCAGTATCGTGAGTATCTGATAAGACATGTAGGAGTCGACTATCATGTGGATGTTTCCGGCAGCAGATACTCTGTCCCTTACAAGCTCATAAAGAACAAGGTGGACGTATGGCACTCCGCTACCACTGTTGAAATACATCACAAAGGATACCCTGTAGCCATCCACCCTAAGTCAAAGAGAGGTTCCACTCTCACAGAGCACATGCCGCCGAATCATGTCATGTGGCAGGAGAAATGGAACCCTACACGTATACTCAACTGGGCAGGCTCTATAGGCTTCGATACTGCAAGGCTCATGAAGAATATCCTTGATTCCAGAAGTCATCCGGCAAACGCTTACAGGACATGTATAGCTATCCTCAGCAGAGCAAAAAGCCATGATAAAAGTGACTTCAACATGGCATGTAAGAAGGCTGTAGAGATAAGAGCTTATTCAGTAAAGAGCCTTGAATCCATACTTAGCAGTAAAATATATCTTGAGAAGGATGAGAAGAACACTGCTCCGCTCAGCAATCATAATAATGTGCGGGGGAGAGACTATTATAAAGAGGAGGACAAATGTCAAAGTTAGAAAACCTTATTGCAGAGCTGAAGCTCGCCGGACTGGAGGCAGCTCTTTCCAGACAGATGGAGAATCCACAGTACAGAGATCTGCCGTTTGAGGATCGTCTGCTTCAGCTTCTGCAGGCGGAATCAGCAGAGAGGCTGTCACGCAAGATAAAGAGGAACATGGCGCAGGCGAAGTTCAAAGACCTCAACGCAAGGGTCGAGGATATCGACTACACGATACCAAGGGGGCTTGATAAGTCAGCTATGCTTTCGCTCATCTCAGGTGAGTATCTGAATAAAAAGCAGAATATACTTATCACAGGCCCCACAGGAACAGGGAAGAGCTTTATTGCTCAGGCTCTCGCCAATATGGTTGTAAGGGACGGACTCACCGCTAGATACTACCGACTTCCCAGGCTTATGGATGAGATGAAGCTGGCAAGACTGGACGGTACTTATGTTAAGGGGCTTAATAAAATAGCCAAATATAATCTGCTCATCCTTGATGACTTCGGAATTAATCCGCTCACCACCGATGATGCCAACGACCTTCTTGAGGTGATTGAGGATCGTGCGGGTATCAGCAGTGTTATCGTCACCTCGCAACTGCCTGTAGATCGCTGGTATGACTATCTCAACAACGACACTGTGGCTGACGCCATTCTGGACAGACTGCTGCATAGCAGTCACAAGATCAAACTTAAAGGTGAAAGTATAAGGAAAATTCAGGCGGATAACGCTTGATTTATAGATGAACTGGTTCTTATAATCAGAAAAAGGTTACCTTGCGGCAAAAGTGTCCGACGACCGATACGCTGTCCGAATGTTTCCGATCCCACTGTCCGAATAAGCCGATACAGGCAAAAAACCATCTATTCCTCCAATTGAGATGTAGTTAATGGATAATGAAATACTTAGTTTTTAAGCATACTGATAACTGTTTCAAAGAGTTCAACTTGCTCTTTGGAATAAACTTTAGCAGAAACAATAGCTGATGCAGGGATTTTAAGGTTATCTGTCATGAGTAGGTAAGTTCCCGCAAGGTGAGCACTATAGGCTTTTTCGTAATCATTTAAGCCATCTTTGATATATTCTTGTAATGTTTTATCAACACTGTAGCCATTGTCAGACATGCATTCATTATATGAATCAGCGATTTTTCTGAAAACTTTCAACTGACGAGTAAGATCAGCTTCAGTAATGTTTGTAATATGCATTTTATTCATGATATCTGCAGAAACTCCACTGATCTCATAGTTGCATTTCTCTAGTACTTTCGCAGAACTCCTTTCTTGTGGGTTAAGAATATTACCTCCGCAGCCTGTAAGAATAAACGACAACACAAAAGTAAAGATTAGAATCTTTTTCATAAATCACCTCTTAGTTTCAATTTCTGAATAAATATTAATTGATACGGGTGACAGTTTGTGTCGCATGTAAATTTTAATGATATTTAATGTGGTAAGTTGTGCTAAACTAATTTTGAAACTCCAAATATGGAGTAGTTGGATTTTGGGATTTTTGTCAGAGGTTGGTGTTTCTAGTAGGTCGAAAAGACCAAATATTTTCTGCCAAATTTCTGCCATTTTTTTCCAATATTGGAGCAAATTCGCGAGTCTGAGGCGAGACTCCAAAAATGGAGTTCCTTGCTGAGTGCTACTTTGGTGGATATAAGACTCCAATATTGGACATCCTTTGATTCCTGTGCGCCTCCGCCAATTTATCTTAACAGCATTCCTGTTCGCATTTGGACATTGCGTCGATGGCCTCTTCATCGTCGATCTCTTCAAACAGTTCCATGATGTTGGATGTACAGGAGCAGACGAGATAAAGCAGAGCTTCTGACGGGTCTTTTTTAGAGTCCCTTGTATAGTATGCTTCAGGAATTTTTTCTATAAACTTTTCCCAGTAGGCGTTGGTGTTTTTCGGTTCCTTGAGTATTCGCAACAGGTTGTCGATGACAAGGCAGGCATTTTCAAAGCAGTCTATATCTTTGAAACTTACATAACTCTCGTCAACTTTGATGTTTTTTTTACAGTTACACATTAAATCATTCCCCTTTAATTTTAATAAAACTATTTAATAAATTGAGCTTCCCGGGATCCTTCACTATTGCATATTGGCGAAATTTATATCAACAGCCAGAACTCCCGTTACTTTCTCTGCGGAATCTTTGATCGGGACTGCCACAGTAAAGCAGAAGTTTTCTGTTGCAACAGAGCGGTATATGTCTGTAATATACGTTTTTCCTGTGTCTTTTGGTATTTTGAACCAATCTTTTGATGACCAGTTAGAGCCGATGGAACTGCTGTCGTTGCTGTTTCTTGTTATTTTATTCCAGATATTCGGTGTTACCTGTCTGCCTCCTGCATCTGTGAGGTAAGCCAGCTCTATAAATGAGTGCCTGTTGATAAACTTATCCATAAAGCTTTCTGCGGATGCGGTGTTCAGTGATTTAATATCTGCACTTGCCGCGGCCTCTTGAGCTGCTTTTACTGCATTCTCATGTGAAGTGGTTCGAAATACGCCCACCGCAACCAGAAGGTCGTCACAACCGCTGTTTATCTTGTCAACTATTCCGTTGAGCTGAACAGCAAGGGCAGACTGTTCTTCCGCGGCAGATGCTATCCCTTCAATTTCTTCAACAACTGATCTTACGGTTGTATCCTGTTCCTGCCCCGCTGCTGCGATGGTGTTCAGGTGTTTGTCAAGCTCGTCCATGTTCTGTGTGACTTCCGACAGGACTTCTGCTGCCTGTTCGCTTATTGTTGCAGACCTTTCAACAGACCCCATAACCTTATTTACAGAGTCCATAGAGGTCTTTATGCTGCTCTGGATACTGTAAAGTATGCTTTCAACGCCGTTTGTTGCTTCCATAGATTGTTCAGCCAGTTTACGAACTTCTGTTGCCACTACAGCAAACCCGCGCCCTGCATCTCCAGCCCTTGCAGCCTCTATGGATGCGTTAAGGGAGAGCAGATTTGTCTGGTCGGCTATAGTTTTAATCATTTCCATTATGGAGCCGATTTTATCTGATTCTTCTGCGAGGGTTTCCATCTGCTTTTTTAATCCGTTGACAAGCTCTTTTGCTTCAACCATTGACTGTTCGGACAATTTACTTTTATCCATAGCAGTTCCTGCTGATTTTGTTATCTGAGATGAAAACTGAGTCGCTTCCAGAGTGCTCCCGGTTACATGTTCTACAGACACGGCCATCTGCTTGCCGGAAGCGGCTATTTGTGCTGCTCTGTCAGCCTGCTGTCTGGACTGGTTTTCAAGAGACTTTGCAGCCTGGTCGAGCTCTGGAGCGGTTTGTGAAAGCACCACAGACGATTTGGATATCGCCTCTACTGTCTGGCGCAATGATTTAAAAACACGGTTGAGCACATCGCCTGCTTTTTCTGTTATGCCTCTTTTCAGTCCCTCAAGCCTGTGGTTCAGATCCCATTTGCCTGATGCCATAATCTCAAGAGGCTGAAGGAGCTTTTCGTATTGAGATGAGTTAAAATTGAACATGTTGTTACCCCTTAAAAGAAGTTAACAGAGCATGTTGTGTGCCAGTTTTTTGTTTCGTGTTTCAATGTTGCAGATTATAGATAGAGGAGAACCTGATTAGTCTAATAAGCTTTTTGAGAGCAGTACATGATTAAAAAACAACCTTCGAAGTGTTTAAATTATGAGCAGACAGGTAAAATTCCTTAAGGAGAATTTACTTTGTCTGCTGCGTAATAATCTATTACAAATTCTTTGAATTTATCGGCAGCCTGCGAGAGGTAGTGGTTTTCCATCCATGAAAGCCAAATGGTTCTTTTACATACAGGTTTTCTTATGCTGACTTTCACAAGGGCATCCATTCCCGTTAGATTCCACCATGAGGCAGGTATAAGTGCTATGCCGAATCCATTCTGGACAAGACTGCAAATCACTTCCGGTGTTGTACATTCAAAAGCGGTGTCAGGGATAATTTCAGCCTCTTGAAAGAAGTTGTCGGTTATCAGTCTCAGGGCGCTGTCTGCCGCATATCTTATAAATGGCTCATCGGCTATTTCTTTAAGGTTAATATTTTCGCGCCCCGCCAGACGGTGTTTCGGCATTACTGCCAGAAATATTTCTTCATCAAAAAGCGGAGTGCAGTGAACTTTATTCTCTTCTACCGGGAGGATGGATATGCACAGGTCGATTCTGCCGTTAATAAGCCGCTGCTGTAAATCAAGGTGGTTGATAACCTGAATCAGCCTGAAGCGCACATTGCCGTGGTGGTTAAGGAATTCACTGAACATCTTAGGCAGCAGCCGTGCGATAGATGCACCGATGTTTATATTTCCTTGTTCCAAACCTGCCATATCCATCAGCTCTTTTTGTCCCTGTTCAAGTTCGCTGAAGCTGTTCTGTACTCTTTTGAGGAATGCTGTGCCAAACTTGTTGAGGCGTATACGCCGTCCGGGTCTGTCAAAAAGTGATACTCCGAGATCTTTTTCAAGGTTTGAAATCGTTTTACTCAGAGAAGGCTGTGCTATGTTAAGCTCTTCGGCAGCTCTGGTTACATTCTCAAATTTGGCAACAGTTTGAAAGTATTTAAGTTGTAATAAGTCCATGTGCAATTTTCTCTTTATAGCTTTATAGCTATGATATCATGAATAAATATGTATTTCCAGTTATTAAGAGCAGGTGTTATGTTGGAACGTATCGATAAAGGCTTTGCTATCGTGAGGCGGCGTATACTGAGAAATTAAATCAAGGAGACCTAAGTCAATGGATAAAGCTAAATTATGGACGAAAGACTTTGTCATAGGGACATCGATAAATTTTCTGCTTATGATGAATTACTATCTTTTAGTTGTAATTATGACCGTGTATGCAATAGAGGTTTTTGAGGCATCACCCGGTGGTGCCGGGCTTGCATCAAGTATTTTTGTTATAGGAGCGCTTGTCTCGCGCTTGTTTTGCGGGATGCTTATTGAGCAGATCGGACGGAGAAAGATGCTTTTGTGCGGAGCTGCGCTGAACGTGTTTATGACTTTGCTGTATTTTGAAGTTACGGATATAGTACCTCTTCTTTTCATTCGTTTCATACATGGCGTTTCGTATGGTGTTGCTGCAACAGCAGTTGCAACTATTGTTTCTGATCTTGTTCCTGTGGACAGACGTGGTGAAGGGATCGGCTATTATATGCTCAGTATAACACTTGCATCGGCTATCGGGCCTTTTCTTGCAATGTATCTTCTTCAGCATGGCAGCTTTTCTCTTGTTTTTGCTATTTGTACCGGGTTGGCAATACTTTGCTGTTTGCAGGTAATGCTTCTTCGCGTGCCGGTAATAAAACTTTCAGCCGAAGATGTGTCTGCCATGAAAAAAATCAGGCTTGAGAATTTTATTGAAATTAAAGCAGTTCCGATAAGCATAGTGTGCTCAATGGTATATTTCTGTTATTCAGGAGTTCTTGCTTTCCTCTCTCCTTATGCAAAAGAGATTAATCTGACCGGGGCTGCGAGTTTTTTCTTTATCGTATATTCTGCTGCGATCTTTTTTTCGAGACCTTTTACCGGCAGGCTTTTTGATAGAAAAGGAGAGAATGTAGCGATATATCCTGCATTGCTTATCTTTATCTTTGGACTTGTGCTTATAAGTCAGGCTCATCATGGGGTGACGCTGATGTTTTCTGCAGTTTTACTGGGGTTTGGCGTTGGTGTTGTCCAGTCATGCGGGATGGCTATTGCCGTAAAAGTTACACCGCAGCACCGTCTTGGACTTGCAAATTCAACATTTTATATGTTTCTGGATGCAGGGGTTGGTTTTGGACCGGTTGTCCTGGGAATGTTTATTCCGTTTTCCGGCTATAGAGGCATGTATATGGATATGGTAGTTGTAGTGCTGATATGTACTTTTATATACTATCTTCTTCATGGTAAGAAATGCTCCAGAGAAAGGAAGCATGCTGCGAAAGCGGCCGAATGTCTGTCTTAGAGAAGATACTTTTGGTCCTGTTCCCATTGCAAATATCGAGATGCGTATTACCTTAGAAGAAATGATTGAATCCGTGTCTTTAGGATTGTCAAAGTATAACCTTAATCTCTAAGGAAGGTATTATATGAAGAGGTTTTTGCTAGGTCTGTTGACTGTGATGACTTTTGTGTCTACGGCAGCGGCGACTGAGTGGGATATTGATCCGCAACATACCAATGCGGTATTTAGTGTCAGGCACTTGATGATTGCTGATGTGGCAGGGATGTTTCCAGATGTCACAGGCGTTGTCAATATTGATGAAAATGATATTACAAAATCGACAGTTTCAGTAAATATAGATGTTGTGTCTATTGATTCAGGTGTTGCCAAGCGTGATGAGCATCTGAAGAGTTCCGATTTTTTCGAGGCTGATAAATTCCCTAAAATGACCTTTGTATCCAGAAAAGTTGAACAGAAAGGTCAGGGGCGGCTTGCTGTTGCTGGTGATTTGACAATACGGGGTATTACAAATGAAGTTGTGTTTGATGTTTATGGACCTTCTGAGGCTATCGTTGATCCCTGGGGCTTTAAAAGAAAGGGACTGAAAGCTTTTGCTGTTATCAACAGAAAAGATTTCGGAATAGTATGGAATCAGATACTTCAGAATGGTGCTCCGATGATAGGAGATCTGGTAAAGATAACCATTGATCTGGAGATGGTTGAAAAGAAATAATTTATGTACCTGAGGTGCTCTGTCTCCGGTATTCACTTTTAGTATGTTTTAGTATAATACTTACCTCCCTTATTTATGTGTCTATTAATCTTCTTTTTGATCATTAGTTTAATTTGTTAGGTGGTGCATGTGATATAAGATATTGATAAGCCAGCTAAAAATATTGTGAGAATATGGAGAAAAAGTGCAGATTAGTTTACGGTAAACTTAATTTTTAATGAAATCAGCCTGACATGAAAATGCTTATATTATTCATAAAATATATATGAGAGGTGTTTTTGTGTCTAAAAAATGTATTAAAGATTTTAGCGGATTAAGCAGAAGACAGTTTCTGAAATACTCTGCTGCATCAGCAAGTTTTGTCGCTGCATCCTCACTTGTGGGCTGTGGTGGCGATAGTGATTCCTCAACTCCTGAAACTATTGCAAAATCAACATTACCCTCTGCAAATGCATGGAAGTTTGGGATAATCAGTGATACCCAGTGGACAAAAGATGATGACGGCGAAAATCCGGCATCATGTGCTGTTGATATAATCAATGCCCTGAACGCAAAGTTTGTTGAGCACGATGTTGATCTTGTTGTGCATGTAGGTGACCTTACTGATGACGGACGTCATGACTTTCAGGCGTATAATACAAAGACAGCTTTGACTTATGACTACACAACAGCGGATGCTATGGGGGTTAGAGCCAGATATGTTCAGGAGCTTTACAACAACGGTATTGGCTACTTTCCTCTCAGGGGGAATCATGATAATTCCGCAGAAGCTGCCACAGAATTTCTGAATTTTTTTCCGCAAACAAGAACAGGCGTACAGAATGATGGTACTGTTCAGGAAGCCGCATATGCAGCTAAGAACCCTGATGAGTCCTATCTGCCGAATATAACCCGAACAAACCTGCTTCCGTTTAATGTAGGGTCAAACTTCTCGACTGCCTCTCATATGGAAGGGCTGACATACTCTTTTGACTATAATAATCTCAGGTTTGTAATGCTCGATCATTTCACCGCAACAGATGATGCTGAGTATCCGATTTCTACACAGCAGAGCTGGATTGATTCAACCCTCTCAGGGCGTGCTTCAGGAACACATGCTATTGTTTTCGCTCATAAAGGACTTATTACTCAGAATCACGATGATAACCTTTTCGGGGAACCTGCTGAAGCTGGTTATGATTATGACGCTGATGATAACTTTATCGAGAGCCTAGCAAACAATAACGTCAGATACTATATCAACGGGCATGACCATATGCACGACAGAAGCTATGTTGCCACAAATGACGGCACAACAGCTAAAGTTACTCAGCTTGTGACAGCTTCTGACAGTTCAAAATTTTACACTCCACAGGAAATCCCTAATGATGTTCAGTATTTCGGCGGAGTAAGGCAGACTATGCTAAGTCAGGAACTCTATAAAATAGGCTATTACATTGTTACTGTAGATGGCGATCATCTGACAATTGATTACTATGGTGCACCAAGTTATATATCCGAGACTGGGGAAACATTTTCAACAACACCCGATCTTAAATTTACCAAAAGAGAGTCATTTGGTTACAGTCTCAATGGCAAAGACTTCCTTGTTGCCTACAATGAATCCTATACTGATGTGGATGTGACAAGTGCCAATGGGACCAGAGCTGTTATCCTTGATGGTATTAACGGTCGTACGAACAGAGACTTTGCCGGCAGGGTTTTAAATGTCGAAGTTAATACAGGTTTCTATGATGCTGATGAAGCTACCAGCAGTGATATCCTTTATCTGCGAGGTATGCAGGCAAGTCTGGGCAGTGACTATACTGAGACATTTACACTCTCTATGAGCTATTCTGATGAAAACGTTACAGAAGAAGAGATTGACGCCCAGTCATTCGGGCTTGCCAGATATACCAAAAACGGTGAATGGGAAAATGCTGTTTTCGCCAACAGCGACGGGGTAACAACGTTTGTCAAAGGTTCGTGGGCTGAAGGATATGACCTCGGCACATGGGGCGTGGATACATCTTCCAAAACAGTATGGGCTGTTATTAATACAAATGGATATTTCGCTGCTGTAAAGAACATCTGATTACCCTCCTTTGTTTCTTTAACACTGCAAAAAGGCTTCCTGTCACTTCTGGCTGGAAGCCTTTTATAAATAGTTATCAGGTAAATATGATAACTTAATGTTGCTGTTGGTTTTTTGTATATGGTATTATGAAACAATTACAAACAAGGAGAAGTTTTACTATGGCACATATGAACAGGCGGCAATTTGTCAAGCTGTCTCTCACAGCCCTTGGGGGAGTTATGCTTACGGGGTGTGGTGGTTTTGACGGCGGAGGTTCCGGTCCGGATATTCCCAGCGGGTACAAGTTTTATCAACTAAAGAATGTAGGAAGCACTGTTGCGACCTCTGGGAGTGATTTTACGATTGATAAGTTTTACGGGGTATCTCATATCAGTGATAACGGCATCATTACTTTTGATGCTGTGGACAACAGCAACACAAGAGGCATCTTTCAGCTTGGACTGGATTTCAGCGGAACTTCTCCTGTTATTGACTGGGAAAGATCTGCTGTTATCGAGGGTGATGTTCTTGAAGACAATCGGCTTGTCAGCAGTATTCGTTCTTTTGACGCTGATGAGAACGGGAATCTTTCCGCTGTGCTCGAAGCAGACGTGAAGCAGTCAGAAGATCATTATGGTGCAGGTCTTTATATAGATAACGGGCAGAACGGTTTTGAACCTCTTATGCTTTGCGGGCAGGCGTTCAGTGACGGTGAAAAGGTAAGCTCCGGTATATTCGGAGATGTGTCTTATAACGGTGGGAGCCTTTTGGTCTCAGCCCACCACTGCCCGAACACAGGCGGATTGACAGGGCATATGGACAGTATTTTACATATTCCTAATAGCAGCTTATCTGATGCGGAAGTAATTCTTTCCGCCGGTTCGATAGTTCCGGGGGCAAACAGCCTTGCGACTTCATTTGGGCTTATAGACCATAATACCAGCGGTGACTACAGTGCGAGTGTTTTTATGCAGAGTCAGGAGAATAAAACATCCCGAAATGGTTTGTCAGTTCGGCAGTCTGTTGCAAATATCTCAGGAAATCTGAAATATCCTAAGGATGTACAGACCAAAGCGTTAAGCCTTGACAGTGGTGATGATAACGACACTCTTACCGGCGGCGAGATTGCCTACGGCACCCGTGTCGGGCCTTCTGGTGAAGTTTACAGTCTGGTGTCCGATGATGATTCCATGACTTTGCTGAAAGATGGTAAAACCTTTCGTTCAACAGGAGATAATGTACTTAGCGGAACTGCACTAAGCCTCGCGAACGGTACAGTCAGTCCTGACGGTATTTTTTATTACTCTGCTGTTCTGGATCATGGTGATGATGAACCGGATATGTCTATTTTTGCCTATAACGGCTTTAGCCATTCGGCAATTCTGTCAACCGGGGATATTATTAACTCCAGTGGAGCGTCTGTCTATAGGATGCTTTTCGGAACCAGCACCAGACATGCTGACAGTGGTAATAGACTGGTTTTCCTCTGCGCTTTTTCAGACGGAACAACATCATTAGTTCTCGGTATACCGAGCTAGGAGGTCGTTATGGATCAATCAATAGCTAGCACATTTGTAGGGTCCAGCGACCCGGTTAATATAGAATACAGTCTCTCTTACTACGGTTCGAAATTTCCCAGTGCGGAAAAAACAACTATTGGCAGTACCGCTATTTTGTTAGACAGCAACGTGAAAATCGCATGGACTAAAACCATTGCTAAAGTAACTACAGCAATCACCGCAGGTATCGCTCTCCCTTCATGGTCGATGTCGTCTCTTGTCGAAGGTCAGGTGAAAGACGATGAAATGGTTGTGCATCTTACAGAAGATAATGTCCTCGCAGGAATGCTTCTTGGCGTCATGTTTGATGTTGATCTTATTTTTGAAGAAAAGCTATGGCACCCCGGGCATCCATCACTTCATGGATGGGTTTCAGGGCATTGGGGTACGGAGCACAGCTTTAACGAAAACATAAAGTTTGACCTGCTGGGGATATGTGTTGATCTTTTGTATTCTCTGGGCAAGCAGGTCCCGGGATTTAAAAAGATCCTTGCCATTATCCCTAAAGGGCTTCTGGATAATATGCAGGTTTACGGTAATGGTATCGCTGTTGATGACGGTATCCGGCTGGAACCTAATATGCCTATGAAGTGGGATCTTTTTTATATTATAAGACAGCTTGCAGAGCTTGGTGCCGATGTTGTCAGCGGTCCATTGGTAGAGGTGGTTGTCCCTCTTACTACAGTTGCAGAAGCTCTTGTTGATCTTGAAGAGGAAGTTGGCGTGTGTCTCGGTTTCGGACCTCAGGTGAGTATAGTTTTTCCTATTCGTATAGAGATAACAGATCTCGTTGCTGACGATGTCGTTTTTCAGGATCTTGAATTTGGCGGCAGTGGAAAGATTACAGGGACAAATCCTAAGGGAGACCCCGCCGCAGATTCATCAGTAGAGAGGATAGGCGTACACTGTAAGCATACACTTGAGATGATGAATATCTCTGTAGGGATATGGGCAAGCATCAGTGTTCTTAAGGTGCTGTCTAAATCCGGTACCAAAAACTTTAATCTTATAGATCTGCTTGAAGATGAGCTTGGCTTTGAGCTGGCTCTCGACAGCTTCAACTCTTCCGTGACTAATGATGTTGGTGCGGCTGGTGCGGATGAATTTGGTGATCCTGCTGATACTATAGAGATTAATTTTATATAAATGAAAACCGGAAAACCGAAAATAAAAATTGATATATCAACTGTTGATGGACTGAGAAAGGCACTGACTCATCCTGAAATACCTGTGCGTATTGCCACACTGCGGGAAATAGGCAAGTCCGCTGAAAAGGTGACTGCGATTGCAGAGCGGGAAGGTGAAGACCTGCTCCAGATATTGACAGATTTATGTAGGTCGGCAAAAGACCCTGTGATAAGGAAGGCATTTGCATATGCCGTTCTTAGCCTTGATGATGGAACCCGTACCGACTTTGCTGAAAGTGAGTTTGCTGAGTCTGAAAGTGACGATGTTATAACACTTTGCGCCAGTAAGCTTTCGGGACTGTCTGAGGATGAGAGGCTCGATTTTTTTACGCCATTCCTGCTGAATGGTCAGAGTAGCACTAAAGCCAGAATAGCTGCTAATCTTTTAGCCCATAGTAAAAAGTTGAGTGTTGAGCTTGCGGTGCGGGTCGCTGTACTGAGTGACCATGATGTAAGTGTCCCTGTCCCCGATGCTGAGACCTTGCATCTCTGGCTGAAAGAGCTCACAGGAGTGTATCCTTTCAGAGCAAGGAACTTGCTGCTTAAAAAAGAAGGGTATTTTGAAAACCTGCTTAAATTCTGGGGTGAGCTCCCCCGTGAGGTGTGCTTGTGGAGTTTGGGCGTCATGAAAGATCGTGATGTTTTACGCCATGAGCCACTGCTTTTAAATATTCTTAAGAATGAAGAGGACGAAGAAGTGCTGAGCAGAGTGCTGGGTATTCTTTGCAGTCTTCCCGCTGGAAGCATTGATGATTCTGCCTTTGCCGGATTTCTGCGCCATTCGTCACCTGAGGTCAGAGCTTCTGCTGTGGGACTTTTGTCTCAGCCTGTTGACTGGCAGCAACTTCTGGATAGTGAAGAGTCAGAGAAGGTTAGAATTGCTGTGATTGCCGGAATTGGCAGGTTGGGCTGTAAGGATGAGTGTGGTCTTCTCGGAAAATTTTTTGAAGATCAAAGCTGGCGCATCAGGGCTGCCGCTGTTAACTCTCTGGTGGCTCTTGCCCCTGAGTCTGTTCCGATTGTTAAGCAGTATGCAGATCATGATTCGGAAGATGTCAGAGCTGCTGCTGCGCAGGCTTTTCAGCGTATACAGACAACCGGCGCAAGGCTGTAAATGATTACTCCAGATTTATAATTGACATGGCACAACAAAGCAAGTATGATTTTGATAATCAGTATCATTAATTTGTTTTGATTGAGGAGATAATCATGAGTTTAGACACATTAGCAGTGATTATAATTGTTGCATTAGCTGTAGTTTACCTGATCTATTACTTCACTGTTAAGAAAGGCTGTGGGTGCGATGCGGACAACAGCGGGCACAGTCACGGTGGTGGCAATTGCTGCGGTGGCGGAGATAGCTGCGGCTGTGATGACAAAAAATAAGACTATGGGAAGATCAGGTTACTGAAGCCTTAAAGAGTCAGGCTCTTCTCCCGTGAAGTAATCACTCCCCTTTGCTATCCTGCAAAAATATGAGTATTAAATATAGGTCGCTACGTTTATCTCCTAAAAAAACACTTGCTCATGTCTGCTGTTGGCTATTCTGGAGAATACATTGTGCTCAGTCATAGAGAGAGAAATGAATTCTTAGATGAAGCGTAGTCACTTTTTTCATCTCTGTATTTTTTCTCTGCTGCTGCCATTAGCTTAATAAACTTTTCAAGGTGAAGCTTCATTTCTTCTGCTGCTTTGGCTCCGTCTCCTTTACATATGGCATCAACAAGATTGTCGTGCATATGAAGAGGGTGAACTTCATCCGTGGGCGGCTGGAATTCATTAGTAATATTTCTGATAAGAATGACAAGTGTCTTACAGATAGACTCAAGAAAATTATTTTCGCTCATTTCAGCGATCACATAGTGGACTCTTGACCTGTTCAGGACTGTTTCAGGATATTTTTTGGTACCGTCTTCTTTGCTTAGTGCGTCATGTAGTTTGCTTATATAGTGGTCGTTTATATTTTCGGCAGCTTTTCTGGCAATCATGGGCTCAATAAGCATTCGTGCTTCTATGAGGTCGGGAATGGTCAGTTTGCCGGATACGAAAAGGTCATTCCATGCGTCAGAGAGCCTGTCAAATGTTATATCATTAACAAATGCACCTCCGGTAGCACCATGTTTGATTTCAACAAAAGAAGTTGCCGCAAGAACTTTCAGTGCTTCCCTTACTACAGTTCTGCTGACTTGAAATGTCTCAATAAGTTCTCTTTCCGAGGGTAATTTATCACCGGCTTTATACTTGCCTGTGAGAATAGCATCTTTTAGCTGGTTATGTACTGCATCTGATGCTCTGACCTGCTTTATAGGTTCAAATATATTCAAAACGTAACTCCGATTTCCAATGATGGATTAAATCAATGTCTTGTATTCCAATTTTTATATTAATAACAACTACTAAGCAAGTCAAGACCTTAATTAGTAACAGCTTGACGGTGAAACTGTTTTTGATTTTAACATTATCTCTTGCTTCTTTGGCTTTCTTTGTAAAGAAAAGTAAAGAATTTATACAAAATTTATTGACAAGATATAAACATTAGCAATATATTCAATGGTATAACATATGACCTTTAAACATTGAATGATTATTGGTTTGTTGATGAGAAAAAAACAGGAGATAAAATATGCAGTCCATTAGAAATCTGATTTCTTTGTTTTTATTTATTCTGATAGTTCTTTATGCAGGAGCAGTAATTGCCGGTGGCGAGCTGAGGGGAGCCCATAAAGACGCTGATGTTCAGTGTGCAGACTGCCACGGGACAGATTCTCCGTCTGAGTCTGCAAAAATGCCTGCCTGCCTTGAGTGTCATGGTTCATATCAGGAGCTTGCTGAGGCTACAGCAGATGTTGAAGAGGCAAATCCTCACGATTCACACATGGGAGAACTTGATTGCGGTTCATGTCACGGTATCCATAAAGAGTCGCATCTTTTCTGTAATGAGGAGTGTCACAACTTTGACATGGTCGTTAAGTAACGTCAAAAACATATTTAGGCAGTTATGCTGTCTATAAAAAGGCGTGCATGCGTCAAAAATTATGAGAGGTATTCAATGAGATCCTTATCATCGAACAAGTTTTTTGTTTTTATCATTCTTGCAGTTTTTTCTGCTTTTCCAGCATTTGCAGAGAAAGTTTACAACACAGATTTTGCTATCGTCGGCGGCGGGACAACAGGTCTTGCAGCAGGGGTACAGGCAAAAATGCTTGGGGCTGATGTTATCATCCTTGAGAAGCAGCCCATAACAGGAGGTACAGGGAACTTTGCAGAGGGTATTTTCGCTGCTGAAAGCAGCCTTCAGCTTAGGCAGGGTATAGATGTATCAAAAGAATTTGCATTCAAAACAATCATGGACTACAGCCACTGGCGTGCAAATGGCCCGCTGGTGAGTGCTTTTGTCAATAAATCAGCCGAAACAATTGAATGGCTTAAGCAGTTTGGCATTCAGTATGAGTATATTGGTGTGGGTGGTTTCGGCGGTCCTCTCACATGGCACGTTATCGGTGACTATGAGCAGGATGGGAAACACTATCACCACGGGAAAGCTGTAATGATGGCACTGACTAAACGCTTTCAGGAGCTGGGCGGGACACTGCTTCTTGAAACACCAGGTGTTGACCTCATCAAAAAAGATGGAAAGATTGCAGGTGTTATAGGTCAGGATAAGTCAGGTGAGAAGATACGCATTAATGCAAAAGCGGTTCTTGTTGCTACAGGTGGTTTTGCTAACAATAGAGAGATGGTCGCGAAATATTCCAGATATCCTGACATGATTTTCATCGGTCACATAGGCAAAACAGGTGATGGTATACAAATGGCATGGAAAGCAGGCGCCGATGAAGAAGGCGTTGATGTTATGCAGTCTTACCGTCCTGGTCTTAAGGGTTTTCACCCTGCGTCACATCTCATTGCTGCTGCTGTACAGCCGTATCTTTTTGTAGACCCCAACGGTCATAGATATACTGATGAGTCAAACATCACAGAGTGGCCTCAGTCTGGTAATGCTCTGGAGAGAATAGGCGGCACAGCTTACTCTATTTATGATGAAAATACAAAACAGATGGTCATCAACGAAGGAATACAGATGCCTCTCGGTGAATGGGTTATTCACGGTACAAAGCTTGACAATCTTGAAAAAGATTTTAACAAAGAGCTTAAAAAGAATAATGGCAATGTGTATAAATGCGACACAATTGAAGAGGTTGCAAAAGCTATTGGGGCTGATCCTGCTGTATTGAAAGCAACTGTTGAAGCAAACAATGTCGCTGCTGAGAAGCACAAAGATGATCTTTTCCATAAAGATGCAAAATATCTCAGAAAAATAGAAAAGGCACCGTTTTATGTGACAAAGCTGCATCCGAGAGCTTTGGGTACTCTTGGTGGTATTAGAATCAACGAGCATACAGAAGTTGTGGACGCAGATGGGGAAACAATACCGGGGCTTTACTCCGGCGGTCTCGATGCAGGCGGTATGTATGGGGACAGTTACGACCTCAAGCTTGGAGGCGGTACATTTGGTTTTGCTATCAACTCCGGACGCATAGCAGCAGAAAGCGCAGTTAAGTATATTTTAAAATAAACTCAAAATAAGCCGTCCGGCTGAAAAATGCCGGGCGGTATCATATTCCGGGAGGAAAGATGAGAGTTTTAATTCTTCTAATAATGTCTTCAATGTTTCTGATGAGCTCTTCTGCATCAGGAGCAACAAATCTTAAAGAGGCTTTTTCTAAAGGTTCACTAAAGGGTGAAATACGTACTTATTACTTTACCAGAGATTTTGACGGTGACACACAGGATCGTGAGGATATGGCTGTGGGCACCATGCTTTTTTATCATACTGACCCGCTTTATGGTGTAAGTGCTGGTTTGACGTTTGCATCGGGTAATGATTTAGCAAGCGACGACGATAAAGCTGTTTACGGTCTCCTTCAGAGAGGTGATGACGGTGATCACGAAAGTTTTACCCGTATGCAGGAATACTATATTCAGGGTGAATGGTACAATACAACTATTAAATACGGTGCTCAGAAGATCGGAACACCCTTTATGAACCCACACGATATCCGGCTCATGCCTAAAACTTATAAAGGTCTTTCCATAGTGAACAGGTCTGTTGAAAACCTGACTTTGTCTGGTTACTATATCACAGGTTTTATGGGATGGTCTGATGATGAGTATATGCCTATCATGGATTCCGTTGGTTCAGGCGGAGATGATAACCCTCTCTTAAGCTTTGGAGCACAGTATAAATTCCCTGTGGAAGCTGTCAATCTGAAAGCTGAAGCGTGGCAGTACCATATGGACGACGTATTTAATTCCACCTATCTGAAAGGAACAATCGGAAAAACATTTAACGATTACGCACTTCATATTACACCATCTTATCTTATACAGAAGTCTGTCGGTGACGATGTCGGCGGTGACTTTGATACTGATCAATACGGTTTTAATGCAGGTGTTGATGCCTTTGGTTTTTCTGTAACAGGCTATTATGCATATACTGGTGATGATGATCTCTTTGTCCCATGGGGGGATGGAAAAGTTCTGATTCAGCAGATTATGGCATCCGGACGTGCGGAAGAGAATGCGTACGCTCTTAAAGTTAATTATGACTTTGGTAAACTTGGGCTTAAGGGGCTCAGTGCCTATGTCTTTCATGCAATTTATGATACGCCTGAATCGGGCTCAAATGCTTCCAGTGACATAAATGAAACTGACTTTAACATCCAGTACAGTTTCTCCGGAGCCCTTGACGGAGTATCTGTCCGTGTCAGATATGCAATGGTGGATTTTGACGAAGGCGAAGATTTCAACGATTTCCGAGTGTATGTTAAATATACCTTTGCGATTGGTTCCGGTAAATAAAAGAATCTCCTCCTGTAGGGCTTTTATGATGTATCAGCCGAACCCAGTCGGCATACATTAACCGTTTGCTGCGGTCCGGGCATTGTTATGATATCCGGACCGCTAAAGTATAAATGTTCAGTCAGGAACAGATATGAAAGACAAACAGCTTTTCTCCGGTCTATTTTTTATTAATTTCTGCATTACTCTCGGTTTTGGCGTACTCGACTCATTTTTCTCTCTGTACGTTATTAGTACCGGAGTACGGGAAGTTATGCTTGGGATTCCATTTGCCTTTTATGCTGTTACTAAAATATTCTTCAGTGTTCCATTAGGTGCTTTGTCAGATAAAATAGGCAGAAAGAGGGTTCTTTCCTTTGCAATAATCACATATTCGTTTGTTTCTGTTTCATATTTGTTTTATCCGGGGCTTGAGGCGGCGGTTATCCTGCGTGTTATCCAGGGGGGGGCATGTGCAATGTTTCGCCCGGTTATGCTGTCGTATATCGGAGATATGACAGAGAGTGGGAAACGTTCTACTGTTACAGGTACATTTGACATTTCATTTTATGGTGCACTTGGTGCAGGACCTGTGTTAGGTGGCTTTATACGCAATTATTACGGCTTTAACGGAGTTTTTGTATTTCTTTCTTTGCTATGTTTTATATCTCTTCTCGTTACTCTGTTTTACATAAAAGATACCGGGCAATATACTGGCAATCAGTCTGGAGGTATGAATGGACTGCCGGTCTCAGCTCTGAGCAGAAACACAAAAGCTCTGCTTGTTTTTATATTCGGGCGGGCATGCGGAATTTCTGCTATTGCTGCATTTATGCCGGTATATTTTGAGAAAAATCTTCATTTCAGCAGTTTAGAGACAGGTTTTGTACTGTCGGTGTCAATGGTCTTTATGACTGTTTGTCTGCGTCCTCTGGGAAAGCTTGGAGACGTTGTGCCCCGCAGTTTTCTGGTTGTTTTGGGAGGTTTTGCTGTTGCTGTGACATATCTTTTTCTGCCGTTTGCCGTAAATTTTACTGATGTTGTTTTTATCTGTATCTTCACAGGAGTATTTGGTGCTTTATCGCAGCCGTCAAGTACAGCTCTATTGCTGGATGAAGGAGGCAAGGCAGGGATGGGAAGGACTTTCGGATATTTTAATCTGTTTATGAATGCTGGGTTTGCCTTTGGAGCTCTGACTGGTTCTGTGCTGTCTGGTATATTCGGTGTTAACGCTGTTTTTTGTTTTGCAGGAGTGGTAGGAATATTGAGTACAGCAGTGTTTTGTCTGCACCAGACAGATACAGCAACTGTTAACGCCGGAGCTGCAACTTTTAAAGAAGGTGCCCGGAATAATGACATCTGAAACAGAAAATCACTATCCCGGGCAATCAATTACATAATCGTACCATGCTGTGGATACGTTACGGGGTTAAATTTAGTCAAGCAGTTCTTTGACAATTGCTGCATCTTCTTCCAGAAATCCTTTCAGCATATATGCATATGCCGGATAAAAGCCTGTGTGGAGTGCAGAATTGAGCTCTGTCACTTTGTCGCATAATTCCGGAGCCCAGACGAGGAGGTGCTTTTCAAGAAAATCCATTTGAGTCTGAAGAGTTGTCTCTGCTTCGTCAAACACGTTATCTTCTATGAAGGACGTCGTTTTGTTTGAAAGAAGCCCCATGAACTGAAGTTCCAGCGCAAGGTGGTCTTCCATTGTCTTATCGCCTTCTGCAAGCTTGTAGAAGTTTTTTATGTAAAGACGTTTAACTTCTGCCCATGCGTCCTGCTTTGTTAGCTGCTGCGGAGAGGTGTAGACAGATTCATAAATAGGTACTGAGAATTTGCCTATGATAAATAGCCTTGTATAGTCACGGCTTCTATCCATTCTTGTGGGAGCCATATCTGCTTCAGAGTAGTTGTCAGTAGCGAGAAATTCTTTGAGCATTTCTGCACCTTTTTTGAAATTCTCATTGTTGCTGGAGTCTGCCATCTGAAACATGTATTCTGCTGTTTCTTTAAAAAGAGTATCTGTTTCTTCATCTGGTACATCTTTAAAAGCCTTAGAGAAAACGTTGTATGCAACACTTCTCCCTTTAAGGACGCTTACTATTTCACTTACTTCCATGTGTCACCTCATATGTCATTTTCATAGTCAAATTGTTCAGGGTCGACGAGGTCTATTTTGATTTCTCTGATGATCGTCTGACCGTCTTTTTCTTCTGCAATATTGTATGTAAGAGCGAGCTCTGAAAGCCCGCGGATTCTGCTTACGTATTTCGGGTGGAAGTCAATCTTAAGCCCGTGAGCTTCGGAATGATAGTCTTCTATGCCGTGTTTTTTAAAATATTTCAGTGCTTTAGTTGCATTACTGCCGTATGCCCGTATACTTTTTATAAAGTGGTCTTTCTCTGATTTATACTCATAGGGCATGAGAGGTATCCCCATATTATGATGAAAAATCTGAGAAGTCAGCTTATTTTCCAGACTGCAGAAATGAACATCCAGCTTAAGTTCTTTTTCGGACGCAAATCTTACCAGCTCAACACATTCTTCTGCGCTGCCGCTGACGGGGAGTCCGCCTGCATATTCGTATGAATACAATACTCTGTAAGGTCTTTTTTTGACTTTAAAACCTTTTTTACTGTAGTTCGTATTATTGATCCATGGGTAGAGGAACTCAAGGACATTTATCCCGGTACAGCCGATTTTGTCAAGCTGCAATAAAAGCTCTTTCATTACTTCAATAGTGCCCGGGATGACCGGCATTTCTACCATAGTTGCGGGGATATGTCTGGCTGCTGTTTCGATACAGCCGAGTGTCCCTTCAGGATAACCGTTCTCGTCGGCTTTAATGCTTATTCGCACTTCATCAAGACCCGCTTCAGCAAGGGATTTAGCTAAATCTTCCGGCAGAAAGTCGCCGTTTGTGTATAGTCTGAGGTGTGCTGCGGGGTACCTCTTTCTGCATGCTTTAAAAAAGTCCAGAGTCATTTCCGGAAGCAGAAGCGGTTCACCGCCTGTAAGAGCAATGGAGTTGAATCCGTTGCCGTCGTCAGCGTTGATTATCTCTTCAAGAGCATTATTGATGTTCTTTACGAAATAGTTATAGTTTGCCTGATTCATATTAGCACAGAAGTAGCAGCTTCTGTTGCATTTAAGTGTATGGAAAACTGTCATGGAGCGTTCGCCTGTCCTGCAGTGCAGACAAGCGGGGGATATTTCGCCGTAATAAAGGCTGTGACCTGAGTTGCCCACTGATACACCCGGAAGGTGCTGAAGCTTGTCTTTGTATGCGAAGACAGGTGCTTCTGTATTGTCGTCGATCATCATGCCTGATTCCTGAACCTGCTGCATAAATTTCTCATATGCATTCAGGTGGATCAGTGCTTCTTCTTTCAGCATTTCGCTGTGTACTTTGTTCAAACCATCTTTAGTTAAATCAAATATCATACCGCCGCCTTTTGTATTGCATAACGGAGCCTTAGGTGACCCCGTTATGCTTTAAATTAGCTTTTAGCCTTAAAATATATAGATGAAACAGTACCGCCAGAGTCAATTGTGTTTCCATTTGAATCTAGCTTAGAATCAGGTATTCCTACAACTGTTTTTACAACATTTTGGTATTTTGCTGCAATTTCATCTGCTGTAACATATTCCAGTTTTCTTTATGGATAGTTCTGCATACATGCAGACTACTATCCTTCTACAACAACATCCTGAACATAATAACGACTGACGACAGCTTTTGCCACAGCCGTAAATAGATGCCGATGTGCCGGCTGTACTTACTCCTTTAAGGAAGCTTTGGCGTGTCACATCAATTTTATTTATCTAATTATCTTTCCAGACTCATTATGTTTTAGCTCCTGTCTACTTAGCGTATTCGTTAGGTGCATGAGCCGTTTTATGACATGTGAAACAGGTTGTCTCCTGAACGGGATAGTGACAGCTGTTGCAATGTCTGTTAATAGGTTCCTGCCAGCCCGGTCTGTGGTTTGCCGGAGGTGTTTCCTGATGGCACTGGATACAGGAGTCTTCTCTGTGGCATGTCTGGCAGCTTGACCTGTCCCATCTTGCCTCAAGACCGTGCCCCTTTTTAACCCAGCCTGATGTATGGCTGCGGGGTTGTGTGTCCTGATGGCATTGAATGCAGGAAACCTGTTCAACATGGCATTCAAGGCATTCTTGATTCGCAACCCTGCTTGCGTTGCCGTGGCGCTGTATCCATGAAGTGTCGTGGCTTGCCGGCTTGTCTGAGCTGACAGCAATGGCTATTCCGGATGTTGTAAGCACCAGCATCGCAACGAGTATTATATGTTTCATTTTATCTCCCTATGTCAGAATGAGACGTTTGCCCAGAGCTCAACTGTATAGCTTTTGCTTAGGTCACTGTCTATATCATCGTAAAAGTCTGTTTCTTCACGAGTGATGTCCGCCATGACTGCAAACATTTCATTGGGCTGATATTCTGCACCTACATAATACGATCTTACAGAATCTTTTCTTGTGTCTGTGAGGTAATCATATTCATAACGGCTGAAGGATGTTCCTGCCCACATACTTATCTGTTCTGTGATCCCCTGACTTATCTGGAGACCATACTGAAAGCGGTTATTGTCGTCTGTTGTACTTGTTTCGTCTATATCCCATTTATCCGCTGATATTGAAATATATGTTTTTTCAGTCGGGAGCCCGTTTATATCAAATTTGAATCCGTACTTACGGAAATCACGGTTATCGAAGTCCTCGTCCCCGTCAACAGATTTCGTCTCATAACTGACGCCTGCAACGAAATAGTCAAGGAATGCCTGATATACAGAAGCTTTGTACCGGCTGTATTTGCTCTGATCCATCAGGGCGTATGTTATTGGGTTTACAAGGTATGTTTTGTCGCTGCCTTCGATATTGTCATTAAGCTTTTCGTAGCCCAGCGTGATTATTGTGTTTGTTGCCGGTATCTGATAGTCAATGTCAGCGCTGTAAGTGGCTGCGTCATTGAGAGTAGAGAAACCAAGCATAACACTGCCGTTTGGTATAGCCTGAATGAGTCTGATCTGTGTATAGTCATCATCAATATCGTCGATGTCCATCGCTGTGTACTCTGCCTGAATTCTTGTGTTTTCAGCAAAAGCACCCTGTGCTCCGACTCCGTAGACACTTGCGTTGTCAAAGTCGTAGTAATAGCTGACAGGTAGACCACCGAAGGCGTAAACTTTGAAATTTTTTCCCGCATTGACCGTCAAATCACCGCCGTCAACCTGAAAAGTGTTCAGGTGTTCCAGATAGAATCTGCCGGCATTAAGTTTAGTATTCCTGATAACACCGTCGAACTGTGCGTATGCCTGATAAAGACGTCCTGCCGGATCGTTTTTGTCAAGTTCCGCATCGAGAATGTCCTGCTGATTGTAGTAGTAACTGCTCGTCCAGTCTTTATCCGGGTTACCGTTAATATCTGTTGCTATACGCCCGTATGCAGAAAACTTAACTATTCCGTCGCCGAGTTTAACCGGGTCTGTATGCATACGAATGTACTGATAAACATCACTATCCTCTGCATATTCATTAGATTTTAAGCGCAAACGGGTAGTGAGTGTTGTGTAAAGACTTGTATCTTCAGTAAGCCAGGTTCCCTCTGTACTTTTTACTATTTTTCCTGTTGTAACATGTTGTGCCCAGCTGTCAGGCGTAGTATAGCTGTCATTATTAAAACTGAAGGCCGGAAAAGTCAGTATGGAGCACAGAAGAAATGACATAATAAAAATCTTATAGATGTGTTGCATCTCTCCTCCTTATGATATAAAATCAGCGACTATTTTATTCAAATAGATCGACCGTGTATAAAGAAGAGTAACATTTCAAAGGTAAAACGTAGGTTAAGTAAAGGCGGTATGGATTATATAATTTTGACAATTGTTTAGTAAAAATACTAATTGTCCGGCAGTGAGGGGTTTTGAACCTATGGTCAGAAGTTATTGTTTTTGTAAAGATATGAAGATATATCTTTTTATATCCTCCGATTCTTTATCTTCCATGCTGGCGTGATGTATCATTGAGTCCATTATGCCGTGCCACTGGATTTTCGGGTAATGTTTTATGATTGGCGCTGCATGGCAGGAGCTGCAGTGTTCGTAATATGAGTTTTCAATTTCTGCAATAGTTTCATACATTGTGGGGGCGAGTTCGTTTTTTCCTGCAGAGACTGCTATTGTTACTTCTTTCAGTCCGTTTTCTTCTGTTCCGGTATATTTTGCAATATGAGAGTTGTACAGGTATCCGTATTCAAGGTCTCTTTCCGAAGTGCGGAATATTTCACCGGTTGAGCAGTCTGTCCATGCGGTGACTTTTCCGTCTTTGACATATGCTCCCAGCAGAATAACTGCAGAAACGTCACCCTTTTCGTCTCTGATTTCAAAATCACGTCTGAGGTAACCGCTGCTGGACCAGATTGAGCAGGCAATGAGTATAGTTGATAAAAATATCCCAATAAAAATGATAAATTTCAAAACTTCTCCATAGTTAATAAAAGTTATTCGAAAAATATTTAATCTACTATACCCTAAATGTCACAGTTTGCTAGTAATAATTTTCGGATTGTCATAAGCGGTGTTGCTTTTTACCTCTCCGTCAAGTTTTCTGATAGAGACAAGGCAGCTGTGCGCTGCACATGCCTGAGCAAGTTTTGAAGTCGGACGCGATGAAGTAAGCACATTTGCATTTCCGTTGAGGCATCTGGTGCCTATTTCTCCGGGATTTTCCGGTGCATACCATGCGCCTTCGTCAACTCTTGCGACTTTAGGCATAATATTTTCGCTGATAACAACTCCGCAGATGATCGCTCCCCGCAGGTTAAATATTTCGACGTTGTCGCCTTCTTTAACACCCAGTTCTTCTGCATCACGTGGATTCAGGGTAACAGGTTCTCTGCCGTTAACCTTATATAGGTCTTTGATGGGCAGGTTATCCAGTTGTGAGTGCAGCCTGTGTTTTGAGTGTATAGACAGCAGATGGAATTTATTTTTCTGTGCTCTTGTTGAGCCAAGCCATTCTTTAGGTTCAAACCATACAGGGTGCCCTTTACAGTCTTTGTACCCGAAGCTTGCCACCTTTTCTGAGTATATTTCTATTTTACCTGAAGGGGTGAACAGTGGATTATTTTTCGGATTTTCAATGTAGTCCTGCAAGTATACGAACTCTTTGTCTTTCTCGGGCTTGTCGAATTTCAGAAAGCCCTTTTCCCAGAATTCTTCGAAAGGGGTGTCGAGTTTTGCAGATTCGTAGCTCCATCTGACCCAGTCCATGTTTGAGCGCCCCTGAGTGAATTCTTCTTCAAAGCCAAGTTTTTTGGCAAGCTGAGAGTATATCCAGTAATCACTTTTAGCATTATGTAGAGGTTTGACTACCTGTTTCATCGCCCATATGTATCTGATATTGTATTCGTAACTGAGGCCTATGTCATTCTTTTCAAAAGTTGTCGTTGCCAGCAGAACGATGTCAGATATTTTCGCCCACGGATTCCAGTATATTTCGTGGGTGATCATGGTGTCGATGCGTCTGATGCCGCGAAGAAGCTGATTCGTATCCTGATGGTGCGACAGGGCGTTTGCGCCTGAACAGTATATGAGATTTATATTTGGGTAAGTGAGCTTGCTGCCGTTAAAATCTATTGTACGCCCCGGATTCAGAAGCATTTCCCCGAGTCTTGATGCAGGAATTACGGCTCTTGCCGGATTGCGCCCCTGTGAAAGCCGTCTCGGCATTTTTTCACCGGAGGATGCCAGCCAGCCGGCACCAAGGTGTATGCCGCCGCCGGGTGTGCCGATGTGTCCCAGCATACATGCCATAACAACAAGACACCAGTGGAACTGCTCGCCGTATTCGTGTCTCTGTGCGCCGTAAAGAGTGCTTATTAGTGTGTCATCCTTCAGCATCAGCTCAGTCAGTGAGACTATTTTTGACGCACTGACCCCGCATATCCTCTCTGCCCATTCGGGAGTTTTTTCTATACCGTCTGTTTTTCCCGTGATGTAGTCTTTGAACATATCAAAGCCGACGGTGTATTTATTTATGAATTTTTTACTGTATTTGCCTGTTTTGTAAAGATAACCGCATATGCCGAGAATCATTGCGGTGTCAGTGGACGGTCTGATAGGTGTCCATTCTGCGCCGAGTTCTCTGGCTGTGTCGTTGTATACCGGGTCAATGCAGACGAAATTTATACCTGCATGTTTCAGGTCATAATACCAGTCTGTCTTTTTGTGGTCATATACGCCGTAGTCTATCCTGAAGTTTTTGAGCGGATCCATCCCCCAGAGAACTATTGTTTTAGTGTTAGACCGGATAACCTCATACGCTGTTTTTCTGGAGTAGATTTCCAGACCACCCATAATATGAGGGATAATTTGTCTGGCTGCACCTGCTGAGTAGTCTCCTACAGTGTCTGTGAAGCCGCCGAAAAGTCCAAGGAAGCGCCCTTGCAGGATGTTTGGTCTGTTGATTGTTCCGGATGTCGCCCATCCGGCAAAAGATGACCGGAAGATTGATTCACTGCCGCCGAAACGCTTTGCATCTTCAAGTTTAGCAGCAACCAGATCCAGTGCTGTTTCCCAGCTTACGTCAACAAACTCTTCTGCACCGCGCCTATGAGGTTCATTTCGCCCCTCTAGGAAGCTTTTCCGGACGCAGGGGTTTTTTATTCTGTTTGGAGTATTTACATATTCCACAAGGCTGTCCAGCATCTCAGTGGTCTTTCCCACCATAGGATGAGGACGCAGCTTATAAAATTTGCCCCCTTTGACATATGCTTCAAGAGGTCCGAAGTGCGTTGCGTGTGTGATGAGCTCTTCTTCCTCTGCGGCGGATGCAACAGCAGCGCCGCTTCCGGCATATACAGTTGCAGTAGCCATTAATTTCAGTAAATCTCTTCTGCTGATTCCTTTAAACATTTTCCACCCTTGCTACCCTGTTGCTTTGCAGGCTGAACCCTGCACAATTTGCGCAATCATCGGCTGTATTGTAACAGATGCGAGCCACTGTCCCTTTGCCTTCTTCGGAAAAGATATAGAAGCTCCACCCCAAACTGTTACATAGCCTTTTTACTATGGATATCCCCAAACCAAACCCGTCGGCCGGAAAAGCCTTCAGGTCTTTATTCATCATTTTCAATACCTCCGGTTTGATACCTCTGCCGGAGTCGTGAATCTGAAAACAACTTTTGTTTATATGTATTTTGACATAACCGCTGTTAGTATAAGTAAAGGCATTTCTTACAAGGTTTGCAATCAAAATCTTAGTAAGTTGTGGTTCAGCGGTGATATTCTCGCTCCCTTCATCGAAAACAGTTATCACGACATCCCGCTTTTCAAGGATGTAGCTCTGTTCTGAAATAACTTCGTGTACCAGTTCTTTAATGGGTACTTCCACAGAGTCAAAGTCGTCCAGATTTTTTCTTCTGGAAAGCCAGAGAAAGGATTTTATCAGGTGTTCCATATTAGATGTAGCACGGGATATCCGACCTATTATTTTTTCAACATTCTTGTCCATTTCAGGGTTTAATTCGTCCAGGAGTTCAAGGGAATTTTTCATTGTAGTGACAGGAGTGCGCAGTTCGTGGGACGCATCTCTTGCAAACGAGTTTTCACGCTCTATGGAGTCGTGCATATTGTTAATGGATTTTGTAAGTGTTTTTGCAAGAAACCCGATTTCATCAGCATGTATATTTTTGTCAAAATACTCAGGGAGTCTTTCGTTTTCAGGTCTGTTTCTGATAAATGAGTCCAGTTTAAGTATTGGACCAATAACCTTATGTGCAGTCACAAGCCCCAGTATAAGGGCAAGGATCATGATGGGGAGCAGTGTCAGCAGAATTGAACGTTGGAGCGAGTGAAGCGATGCTGAATATTTTCCCTGTCTTGAAATGTTATAAAGCAGATAGAAATTTTCTCCATCCGGCAGACGTCTTATCAGAAGGCAGTATTTCTGCTGATAATGATCGACAAAATATGTCCCCTCTTTAAGTGCCGGAACCTTTTCCGGAACCCATTTTGGGAGCAGTTCATTACCGAAGTATGTTGTGATAAAAGGTGATGGAGGTTTTGTAGAGTTAAATGAATTGGATGATGGGGCATTAAAGCTCGATATGTAGTCACTGAGATAATATTCAGCCTCAATTTTAGCTCTGTTTCGGTAGCTTCTTGTCTCGCTTATCTGGGTTGCGAGTATAACGCCGAGAATAGTAAGGCTGCTTAGTAAAATACTATATCCAATAAATGCGAGAATAATCTTGTTGCGTAGCTTTAGGTTCCAATTCAAATTATATTGCCCTTTGTGGAGATTGTGTATCCTCTGCCTCTTATATTATATAATAATTGTTTATCGTACGGTTTATCAACCTTTTGTCTCAGTGTAAAAAAATGAACTTTCAGCGCATCTGTCATGGGGGGGTGATTTGCCCATATCGCTGCTTCAAGCTCTTCTTTTGTGACTATGCCCGGGTAACTTTCCATAAGCTTCAGAAGTATTGTGAAGCATATCGGGGGTAGCTTTATGTGGTCACCGTCTCTTATGACAGTGCCGTTTTCCGGATCTACATAAAGGTCATCAACACAGAACTGAATTGCCATCCCCTGATGTACTCTTCTGTGAAGAGCAAAAAGTCTCATTTTAAGTTCTGAAAGGTCAAATGGTTTCGGCAGGAAATCGTCTGTGCCGGATTTAAACCCCTCCAGCTTATCAACAAGCATAATTCTCGCTGTAAGCATGACTATCGGCATTTTCAGGTACATTTCTGTTCTGACCCTTCTGCATACCTCAAACCCATCAATACCGGGCAGATTTATGTCGAGAACCATAGCGTCGTAGTCATTTTTATGAAGCATCTCAAGAGCTTTTTCCCCTGTTTCGGAATGATCAACATGACAGTTGTGAATCTCGAGGTAATCTATAATGTTTCCGACGAGGTCTATGTCATCCTCGACTAATAATATCTTCATTGTTTTCCTTCACTAATATTTGCAGCCAGCATGAAAATGGCAATGGTTTTGTGTATGAGGTATGAATGAATGTTAGACAAAGTCTGGTTAAGATAAAGTAAAGAATAAGGTGTTTGTTATAAAAATATGTTCAAAATCTGAAATTTTTTTTGAAAAAGAGAGAGTGTCACGCCTTGTGGTTAAAGGCGTGACAGAATTAAGCTGATTTATCAGAGTGTGATATTGGTGTCGTTGTCGTTGGGGGCATTATCTGCCGCCCAATCGGTGAGAGCATAGCCAAGTGTCACAGCATCAGTGTCCCCGCTGGTTAGAAGGGACTGGATTATTGCATCTGCTGTTGTACTGAGGTCAGAGTATTTTTCGTCTCCGGCGTAATGCATGACATGTATCTCTGATGCTGCTGGAGCAACAGAAGGGTCGATTCCGTATGATGGCAGCAGGGCGGTGTAAAGATCAAGCATCCCCGATGCGGTAAAGTTTGTTTTGTAAGTATTAAAATTATCAACAGAAGGGATAGACTCAACAGTATGGCTTTCGATGGTGAGTGCAGCGTTTCTTATGTCCAGATCGATTATACGGTAAGGGCATGGTGCTGTAACTGTAGAGCCTGTTTCAACCTCATAGAGGGTGCTTGTGTCATATTCTGCCCTGATGATATCCTGAGCGTGGAAGTGCCCTGTAAAGATTATTCCCAGACCAGCATCTGCAAGCTTTTTCCCCATAACATCATAGTCATCCACAACATATTCAGAGAAAAATGTTGTCTGGGCTGAAAAGTGGGGGATAACGTTGTGGTGAAGCATACCTATACACAGCTTCCCTTTTCTTTCTGCTTCAGCCAGTTTTTCACTGAGCCATTCAAAAGTTTCATCACTTATCGCGCCTGATGTTTCCGGATAGGTGTCGTTGTTATCATATTTGCAGGAATCAATAGCGAACAGCCATACGTTACCTGTCAGTTCTGCAACATAGCTTAATGAGTTGCTGTCTCTGTATTTTGCTTTTCCATAACCGAAATCATCATAAAGTTTTTCAAAATCCTCGGAGGTTACAGACGGCACATGTGATGTTGAGTTTCCGTCAAAAGATACGGCGTGCGGGTTGTTTATGTCATGGTTGCCCGGTACAACGTAAACCTTTACCCCTTTGTCCTGAAGAGCACTCATTATAGAGATGAATTTTTCATGGCAGATATATTCTCCGTCTTTTGTGAGATCACCCGGCACAAGTACAAAGTTGAGGTCGGCTTTCGTCAGGTCATTTACAACAGCTTCGAGTATTTCCACACTCTCGGCGAGCATTTTCCTGTCACTGGAGAGGTATGTTTCAAAAGCTGTTCCTGTTGTCCCCAGAGAAGGATCGTAGATGTGTGGATCAGACAGTACTGCAAAACGGGCGGATGCAGGATTATCATCCGAATCACCACCACATCCCGAGACCCCCAGAGACATCCCGGCGCTGAGAACTATGCTGGTGCGCAGGAAATTCCTTCTTGATATCTGATACATGTTGAGACCTCCGTATTATTTTTGTTAACACCGTATTATCCTTTTCGGATGCCATATAAGTTTGAGATATATATCTATAAAGGGTCAATTTTAGTTAAATTGTGGAATGAAATTTAACGGCTGAAAGAAAAGAAGTCTGCATAAGTTGAAATGAAACAGAGGCTGAATGGTTTGCTTGAGATAGATATTGATGTGGAAATGGTCAACCTTGTCAGATCAAAGTTTGTGAGCGAAGTGGGCATGAGTGTGCTGAAATGACTCCCGTCAACTTATAAGGTATCAGGGAGCCAGTTGTTATTTTATTTATAAAGGTTTTATCTCAACTTCGATGTCCATAGGTTTCCCTGTATAGACAAACGATGTAACTGCAACATCAATTCCGGTTTTTGCATACTCTTCCACAGTTTCAATGTTGATGCCTCCGGCTGCCTCAAGAGTTATGTTTGGATATTTTTTTCTGAGGAGCGGTATCCACTGCTGTAGTTTGTCCGGTTTCACCTTGTCAAACTGAATGACGCCTGCGCCATTTTCAGCAGCTTTCTGAGCATATTCCAGAGTTTCACATTCGACAGTGAGCTTTTTCTCTGGCTGAGACATAGCCGCATTTTTAAGAGCTTTAAAGAGCTCGTCTTCATTTCTGAAAAATGATGAGTGGTTGCCAAAGAGCAGAAATGTTTCTGATGTGCCGAGCCTGTGTGGAGTTCCGCCTCCAGCCTGGACAGCGTTAAGGCATATTGTCTTTGCACCCGGAAAGCTTTTTCTGGTACATGCCACAACAAGGTATGGATTGATGCGTCGTCCTTTTTCAACCATTGTGAAAGTTCTGGTGGCTATGCCTGTTGCATGCTCCATGATGTTCTGGGCGACTTTCCAGCCCATATGAAGTGTTCCTGCGTCAGCTCTTGCAGTCATTATGTGGTCGCCAGCCTTTAGGCTTGCACCGTTGTGTGCGCTTACCTGCACTTCTGCTTCGAGTTTACGGAGAATCTTTTCAGCTTCATCCACACCTGAGAGTATGCAGTCAAATCTCGCTCTGAATGTCATTTCACCGGCAATCCCCGATATTCCCATAGATTCTGTTGTGAGGTCGCCATAGGGGACATCTTCGGATATGAGGCGGTCGATTAGAAAATCATGTATTAGCACTTTTAAACTCCTTTGTTTTGAGCAATAGTTTATTATAGCGCAGACATGCGCCGAAGGGCAAAGAAAACTCCCAGAGAGATGCTTCCGAGTATCAGGCAGAGGAAAGAGGCTCGCAGAAAGTCCGCATCCATCACAGAGTTATAAATTTCCAGTGAGATAGTGTTTGTCTTGCCGATGATATTTCCGCCAACCATAAGGGTTATGCCTACCTCGCCCATAGAACGTCCCGCAGCGAGAATCAGCCCAGCCCCCAGACTTCTTTTGACGGCAGGAACTATAACGAGAAAGAATGTCTGAAACTCATTTTTGCCCAGAGTTCGTGCAGCTTCCGCCAGCTTGAAAACTTCCCTCTCCACAGCGGACTGTATTGGCTTTACCACCAAGGGGAGCCCGGCGATAAAAGCTGCCACGACCACACCTTTTTCAGTGAAAATGATTTCCGGCGTCAGACCGGTTTTTCCGAAGAAGCCGTTCCTGCCGAAGAGGAGCAGAACGATAAAACCTGTTCCGATGGGAGGGAATACGAGGGGGAGAGTAACTATGAAATCCACAAGGGCTGTTATAATGCTCTTTTTGCGGGCGAGGTAATAGCCTAAGAAGAGACCTGCAAAAGCATGCAGAATAACAGCCACTGCGCATGTTCTGGCGGTAAGCGCGATAGTAAACGCCAGATCTTTATCTGTTAAAAGCTGTAAAACAGAATCCATTACATCCCGTGTTTTTTAGCGATTTCTTTTACTTCCGCAGAGGTGATGCATCTTCTGTAATATGCCGCTGCGTCTGTATTCTCGAACCCTTTGATTATCCCTGTTATAATATTAATTTCTTTATAACCGTCCTCAATGAGGATGTACCCGCCGATTTTGTCCAGTGAGCCGAGAGTATCTGTGAGGTTTGAAAATCCCGCATCAACTTCACCTGTCACAATATACGATGTTACCTGAGGCACAGTCGCCACAACGAGGAGCTTGTCTTTGACAGCTTCTGTCATCCCTTTGCTGGCGAGGAATTCAGATCCTGCCCTGCCGTATATCGCTTTTTGCAGATTAGGTATGGCAAGTTTGCCGACTTTATCTGTTGTGATGTCCTCGACAGATTTGATATCCAGCCCTTTGCGCCAGATAAGCACAAGCTTCCCTTTGCCTATGAGGTGTGATTCTGCAAATTCAGGTCCTGCTTTTGAAAGAAATCTTTCATCACCTATGACAGCCTCAACGAGTCCTGTGTTTTTGATCTGGGCAATAACCTGTCCCAGGTTTCCGAACGACATATTCATCTTAACGCCGTAGTCTTTTTCACAGGTTTTAGAAACATCTACAACCATTTTTCTGAAACCTGCACCGGAAGCAACTACAATCTCAGATGTTTGCGCATATGAGGCTGTAAGCATTATAAAAACAATTGTCAGTGTCAGAATTTTTCTGTTCATAATATCTCCTTTTACTGCGCCGGACTCAACGGAGCAGCATAATTTATTCTCGGTAGTATCATTTTGCTTTTGCCATTTCCGGTTACACGCCCGCCGTCCAGAAGCACAACATGATCAGCAAGAGCCGCCGCTTCTTCGTATGCGTGGGTAACGAGGACAACCGGTATTCCGAACTTCTCCGGTATTTTACGTATATATGGGATCAGTTCATTCTTTCTGTCTTGATCAAGGGACGACATAGGTTCGTCCATCAGCAGGAAATCAGGTTCTGCAAGCAGGGCACGCCCAATGGCTATCCTTTGCCCTTCGCCGCCGGAGAGGAAGTCGGGTTTTCTGTCGAGCAGGTCAGAGATCCCCAGAAGGGCGGTAATGTCCTCCAGCCTGACTTTAGGGCTTATCCCGCGCTTCCTTCCGAACAGCAGGTTTTTACGCACAGACATAAAAGGGAAGAGTCGTTTATCCTGAAAGATATATCCCGCTTTACGCTTATGCACCGGAGTATTAATTTTTTTTGCAGAGTCGAAGAGTACATTGCCGTTGAGACATATGCGCCCCTTGTCCGGCTTCAGCAGACCCGAAAGCATATTGATTACGCTGGTTTTACCTGCGCCGGAGTGCCCGTAAAGGACTGTGATCCCCTTTTCCGGAGCTTCAAAGCTTACATTTATCAGTGTTGTTCCCAGCTTTTTGGTTACATTGACTTCCAGCATGTTTCACCTTAAGATTTTATATCGTTATGTTGTCATAGTAATAACGCTATAACACGTTATATCCTTAAGTAATAACGTATGTCAATCCTGATATAATATATTTGTAATAAACACTGCATAACTCTCTTTTCTTTTCGCCTGAAAATGATATGGTTATTTATTAAAAAAATATGGAGTTGAAATGGGACTTCTGGTCTTTTACATACTGCTTGCTCTGGTTCTGTCATTTATATGTTCTATTATGGAAGCTGTTCTGCTTAGTATCACACCTGCATATATCGCTCAGAAAGAAAAAGAAAACAGACGACAGGGGCGCAAGCTCCGCCGGATGAAAGAAGACATCGAAAGCCCTCTTGCGGCAATACTGAGCCTGAATACTATCGCACACACTCTGGGGGCTGCCGGGGCTGGGGCACAGGGGGCATATGTTTTCGGCGATAAATATGTCGGGATTATATCCGCTGTTCTCACACTGGCGATACTGATCTTCTCAGAGATAATCCCGAAAACAATAGGTGCTCTGCACTGGAAAAGCCTCGCTCCGTATGTTGCGATAATGGTTCGCCTGATTCTGGTGTCTATGTATCCTCTGGTAGTGATGTCAAACGTAATAACGATGATGCTCCGTAAAGATCATAAAAGTGAGCTTATAGACAAGGATGAATTTGAAGCTCTTATGGAAAAGGCTGTGAAAGAAGGTATCTTCAGCTGGCAGGAATCAAGCATCCTCCGGAATATGATACTTTTCCGCAAACTCCCTGCAAGGCAGATAATGACACCGAGGACTGTTGTGTTTGCCCTTGAGGAAGACCTCACGGTGAAAGAGGTACTCGCAGATAATCCGGATATGACATTTTCACGTATTCCTGTGTATAGTGACGACATGGACAGTATACTTGGCTTTGTGCTGAAAAGTGACCTTCTGCTGGCTTCACATCAGGGGCGTTCGGATGTCACGCTTGCAGAGCTTAAGCGTGAGATAAAAGAGATCCCCGAAACACTTAATGTCTTTCAGGTTTTCGAAGAGATGGTCGCAGAGAATCACCATATAGCCATTGCCATTGATGAGTACGGCGGTGTGGCAGGGGTTGTAACTCTGGAGGATATAATAGAGACTCTCACAGGTCTTGAGATTATAGATGAGAAGGATATAGTGCAGGATATGCAGAACCTTGCCCGTCAGCAGTGGAGAAAGCGTGCCGACCGTATGGGGCTCGATGTTGGTGATGCTGACTAAAAAACTTCAGCGGCAAGGGGGAGATGGTCAGACGCAACCCTTAGCTGCCTGCTCTTGATAACCTCTGTTCTGATTCGGAGTCCTTTTGTCCTGATCATGTCCAGTGCAAGGATTGGATACTTTGACGGGAATGTCCTCTGTCTGTGGGCTTGGCTTAAGCATGAGTCGAGTATTTTCGATGCTCTGCTCCTGTACCATTCGTTGCAGTCACACATAAGCACTGTTGGCTCCGGTGTGCCGGAGATAATGCCCCGTATCATTCCTGCCTGTATGACTCTTTCCTTTCTGTTTAGCCCCAGGTGTGTTGTTAGGATTGTAAGACTGCCGTATCCGGAGCTGACTTCAGCGATAATAACGCCTCTCGGTTCGTATCCGCTTACAGAGATATCCTGAAAATCCACATGAAGAGGTTTTTCGCGGGTGAGCAGAACATTGCCGTAGGGGGCGTCTTTTTTAAGCATGGTCTGACCGAATGTCGCATACATCCCCGAATGGTCCTGAATAAAGTCGTGTGCTTCTGAAAGATTATCCGCAGGAACAGGTGTTACAACCTCTTGTAAAGCGGCAGCATCGGGTGCTGATTCGTTGATGAATCCAAGTGCTCTTCTGAAATCTCTGACACCGTCAGTTCCGACCCACCCGTGGACGTTGTATGATATGAACTTCACTACTTCACGTCATCCGGAGCATTAGCTCTGAGACGCTTACTTATGTAGTAACCTGCTGCGAAGAATGTGACCGCAGCCGCAATCAGTATTGATATATTCAGCGGGGTTGGCTCGAAGATAGACTTTATGAACCTGTTAGTCACAGCAGTTACTGCTATAATGCCCGGTGTCATTCCTATTGCCGTGCCCATAGCAAATTTACGCCCGCCGACTTTAAATGCTCCTGCTGCTGCGTTTACCACTGTGAAAGGAGCTACGGGGATAAGTCTGAGTATTGCGATAGTCAGAGTCCCTTTGCCTCGAAGGACATTTCTTATATGTTTACTTTTCGGACCGAGAACCCTTTCTGCTGTTTTTCCGCCTGCCGCACTGCCCAGTATATACATAAGAGATGCGCTTATCACGCTCCCTGTCATAGATATCAGAAATGCTGTAACAGGTTCGTAAAATGCAGCAACTGTGCTGATGAGTACAGTTACAGGCATCATCAGCATGCCGAGGACGGCAAATCCACCTATAACAATAAAATGGGAACCGGGTGAGTTCTGCACTGTTTTAATGAGAGCCGTCAGCGTTTCTTTATCTGTGTATTCCTTGAGAGGGGTGAACTTCCACAAGAGGGCAATCAGAACCAGTGTGAGAACAAACATGAAGAAGCGGAAGTATTTGAGGTTGTTTAGTATATCCATATCTTTCCTTGCTGGTGTAACAAATTTATCAACAGTCCGGTCGAGGAGTGCGGGTTTTTCCGGGTCAAGATATCTGCTGTCTGGAAACAGTTTTTCAAAAAAGAAAGTATTTTTGTTGGGGATGTGCATCAGTCTTCTCCCGTTTTTGCTGAGTTTATCAACAGTTGTGAATAACGAACCGGTTTCTTTCAGCATCTCAGACGTTTTCTCCGGAGATGTGCCCAGGTGTTCCCCCAGCAGGTCTGTCATGAAGTTATGTATGGCTTTTCGTTTATCGTCATTGGCGCCTGACTCGAATGCGATGTTTACTTCTGTGTCGAATCCCATGCTTCTGTTGCTGAGGTTTGCCGAACCGACAAAAAGGATTTCGTCATCTGCGATTATCAGCTTTGAATGAATGTTCATAAAACCCTCGCCTGCTGCGCCGTTATGGGGACGCATGAAGGAGATGCGGTTGCGCTTATCAGCTATTTTAAGCTGCCGGATATAGACACTGCGGATGTTGACCATGGTTGCCTCTTCCAGCCAGCCGGGGCTCTTTTTGGGTATTACAAGAAGTATTTCAGGGCAGTTGTCTGATTTCAGCCGCTCTTTTAGCGCCAAATATATGCTATGGGAAGTAAAATACTGGTTTTCTATGTAGATATATTTTTCAGCTCTTTTTATGATCTCAAGGTAGGTTTTTTCAATTTCGCGAATCTCACTATTTGTTTTATATGCTGGATAGGTTCTTGATATGGCTATCTCAGTATCTGTTATAACAGGCTTTATCCAGCCGGGCATGGGGTCGCTTTGCTGTTGTGCTATAGGCAGTTTTTCACCTGTGGCTGTGTACCACCGTCTTCTGAACAGCTCCGACAAGCTCATTGCGGCGTCTCCGTCCACAGCAAACATTACGTCATGATAAGGTATATAATTTTCATCCATAGGGTCACGTCTGAGTGGATTGTTCTCTTTGTGTTCGCGCGTGTCCCACCGGCTGTTCGAGATGTCCATACCCCCAACGTAAGCAAGGGCGTCGTCCACTATTACTAGTTTCTGGTGATGGGACGCAGCAAAGGGGCATTCGTTGTCCAGCACAAATCTTATACTTTCCGGTGTCGCCAGATTCCACTTCAGCCCCATCAGTTTCTCTCGCTCCATAGCGTAAAGCATGGCAAAATCCCACGAAAGGATAAAGATGCGCAGACGGGGGTTGTTCTGGCATGCTTTAGTCAGCACATCGGTGAGCGTAATGTTCTCTTCGCCCCGTATAAGGCGTATTCTGCTGTCAATGTCCCACGCTGTGATGAAAACTGTTTCTTTGGCATTTGATATAGCGTCTGCCACTGCCCGATAGTAATTTTCTCCATCAATAAGAGGAGCTAATCTGTTTGTTTTAGTCAGTTTCCAGCAGTTTCTGCCGGGCTTTAGTATTGGGGAGGGATCAGAGCTGTACATATAAGTTATTATAGACGAGAGAGCGAAAAAAGCAAATCAGCAGTAGCTTATGCTTCCTCAGCTAAGGTTTTAAGAGAGAGGAGATACCAGCTGACACACAAACCGACGACAATAAGAAGTATGTCTATGTATATGATTTCAACTATGTAAATTGAAATGGAAAGAGACAGCCAGAGGGTTGACAGTGCTTTAACCTTTGTACTCTTTTTAAGCGCCCTATGGTTCATGTAGCTTCTTATAGTAGGCCCGAAAAGTTTATGGTTGAGCAGCCACTTATGCATTCTGTCGGAGCTTCTCATAAAGAAAAATGAGGCTAGAAGCAAAAAAGGTGTTGTAGGCAGTACAGGGAGCAGTATTCCCACAAGCCCCAGTATCAGAAAAAGAAGCCCCAGACCGCCGGCTATAAGCTTTTTAACGTGTTGAGTCATAGGTTTTTGTCCTAAAAGTTTAAAAAATAGTGTACCCGTCAAAGTATTCATTCACTTTTACAACGTATGATGTATAGTTAGCTAGAAATGTAATTTACACAATAGAAATTATTAATTATTCCCTCAATATATGAGGTTTGAAAATCGAAGAGGTCTTTTATGAATTCATTATTACGTTTTTTTAAGGTGAACGACCGGGGTTCATCTTTGTCTACCGAGTTTCTCGGTGGAACAACTACCTTCATGACTATTGCCTATATTGTTTTTGTGCAGCCTGTTGTGCTTTCTGCTGCCGGGATGGATTTTGGCGCAGTTTTCACCGCAACATGCCTCAGCTCGGCTTTTGCGTCTATACTCATGGGGATTTCAGCTAATTATCCGTTAGCTCTTGGCCCTGCCATGGGGCACAACTTCTATTTTGCATTTGCAGTAGTTCTCGGTATGCAGATCCCTTGGGAGAAAGCTCTGGCGGTTATTTGTATCGCAGGCATACTTTTCTTTATTCTCTCCCTTACTAACATCCGTAAGGTGATTCTCGATGCGATCCCTCAGTCACTGAATGCGGGGATAACAGTAGGGATAGGGCTTATGATAGCCCTGATAGGCTTTGAGTGGTCAGGGATAATAGTTCCCGCTCCGGGCACATATGTAGGTATCGGAGACCTTACTGCTCCGCCTGTTGCTCTTGCTATATTCGGACTGCTCGTGACAAGCGCTTTTGTCGTGAGGAAGAAGGCGGGTGCAATACTCTACGGAATTATACTGACGACCCTTGTGGGGCTTGCTTTCGGCATGATCCACTATAATGGCATTGTCGGTGCTCCTCCTTCTATGGCGCCCACGTTTTTAGAGGCTGATTTCTCAGGGATGTTTTCCGTGGACATCATCGTAGTTATCGCAATATTTCTGTTTCTGAATATATTCGACACTATGGGGACACTGATAGGTCTGGGGCCTGAGCTTGGGATTGTAAAGCCTGACGGGAAGGTAGATATAAACAGAAACGCTTTTCTTGCTGATTCGAGCGGTACCGTAGTCGGTGCTCTTCTGGGTACATCCACCCTTACAAACTATGTGGAAAGCTCCGCAGGTATGAGTGCAGGAGCGAAGACAGGTCTTGCTGCTGTGGTTACAGGTCTGTTTTTCCTTATCACTCCTTTCTTCAGCCCAATTGTTAAGATGGTGGGCGGGGGGATGCCCGTCGGCGATGATATTATGCTGTACCCTGTGACAGCTCCGGCACTGATCATTATCGGTGTGATGATGATGAAATCGGCCAAGGACGTTTTGTGGACAGACCCGGCAGAGGCTATCCCGGCGTTTTTGACTATGATGGTGATGCAGCTCACCGTAAGCATGACAGACGGTATTGCTTTTGGATTTATCTCCTATAGCGTGCTGTCGGTATTTAGTGGAAAATTTCTGAAGACCAGTCCGGCGATACATATTTGTTCGCTGCTCCTTCTGGTCAGATATATATGGTTCGCAGGATAATATTATGCAGATATCTGGAAATATAGTAGACGTAAAAAACAAAGAGACGTACTCAGGTACGATAACATTTGATAATGGAATAATAACTGAGATAACAAAGGAGAGGAGACGTTATAAGAACTACATACTTCCCCCCTTTATCGATTCTCATGTTCATGTGGAAAGCTCTATGCTTGTGCCAACAGAGTTTGCCAGACTTGCTTCTGTTCATGGTACAGGGGCTTCTGTGTCTGACCCCCACGAGATATGTAATGTGCTGGGAGCCGACGGTGTAAGGTTTATGGTAGAAAACGGAGAGGAGACACCTTTCAGGTTTTATTTCGGTGCGCCGTCATGTGTTCCTGCCACCCCTTTTGAAACAGCAGGGGGGGAGATTACTGTTGGGGATATACGGGAGCTCTTCAAGGACGACCGTATTAAATATCTCAGCGAGATGATGAATGTACCCGGTGTGCTTGGGGATTCAGAAACTATAAAAGAGAAGATAAAAGCCGCACTGGATGCAGGACGTGTGGTAGACGGACATGCGCCTATGCTTTCAGGTGCCGATCTTGTCCGGTACATCGCAGCAGGCATTACAACCGACCATGAAGCTGTTTCATATGCCGAAGGGGAAGAGAAGATATCCCACGGTATGAAGATACAGGTACGTGAGGGTTCCGCTGCAAAAAACTTTGCGGAGCTTTCGCCCCTTATGTGGAAATATTCAAAGATGTGTATGCTTTGCAGTGACGACATTCACCCTGATGATCTTGTGGAAGGGCATATTAACCTGCTGGTGAAGAAAGCTATATCTCTGGGTGTTGACCCTATGAATGTCCTCACATCTGCCTGTCTTACCCCTGTGGAGCATTACGGGCTGGATTGCGGACTTCTGAGAGTTGGTGACAGCGCCGATATGATATTAGTGGACAGTCTTGACGAAAATATGAATGTTCTTGAAACATATATAAAAGGAACGCTCTGTGCGAAGGACGGAAAACCCCTGCTGAACTCTGTACAGACAGAACCAGTTAACAGATTTGACGCATCCGCAAAGCAGGCTTCTGACTTCGCTTCCGACGAAAAGTCGATGGCGGATGTGATAACTGTTACAGACGGCAGACTCATTACCGGGCGGATAAGAGCTGTTCCGGCAGATAATGATGATATTCTCAAAATAACGGTTGTTAACAGATATAAAGATAAAGCTCCGGCAGTTGGGTATATAAAGAATTTCGGGCTTCAAAGAGGAGCGATAGCTTCCAGTGTTGCCCACGATTCTCACAACATTATTTGTGTTGGTTGTGACGATAAAAGTATAGCAGAAGCTGTTAATATTATAATCAGCAATAAGGGCGGTCTTGCCGTTGTTGACGGGGCTGACCGTATGGAGCTTCCGCTCCCTGTTGCAGGTCTGATGACAGACACCGACGGATATGAAACAGCAGAGACCTACAGAAAGCTCGACAGCAAAGTAAAAGATATGGGGACAAAGCTCAGGGCTCCTTTTATGACTCTCTCATTTATGGCTCTTCTGGTTATCCCTGCTCTTAAGATAAGTGACAAAGGGGTGTTTGACGTAGAAAGATTTTCGTTTCTGTGATCATTAAGCGCTACTTGGTTTATAGCAGAATGCCGATGACTGTTTCTATAGCAGAGAGAAAGTCCGGCGGATGTTTCGTCTGATGAACAATGATTAGAGCTCTCTGTATTTATTTTTGCAGAGGGCTCGTTTATGCGGTGGAAGACAGAACACCACGCATTTATGTGTGGATGAATGAGCTAATCACAGCTTTAGAGCTTATAAGTCATTGCGGGGAATGTAATGACGAAGCAATAGAACCATGGGTTTACCCGTGGGAATCTATTTTACCGAATCTGCGAGCTCTTTCAGCTTTCTGCTTTCCCCTTGCACCGTCAGTGTCGCTCCCTCTCCGTCGAAGTCTTTTGACAGAACTTTAAGACCGAGCCTGTCTATGTGATATTCCGCCTGTCTGGTCATGTCATACGGGATGCTTACGGTGAGGACGTTCAGGCTGTCTGTGCTAACGAGATCAGATTTCAGCACGGCTTCCTGCCCCGCATCATTATATGCACGAACCAGCCCGCCTGTGCCGAGCTTTACTCCGCCGAAGTAGCGTACGGTTATGATTGCGGCATTGATTATCCCATGCCCCTGTAAAACTTTCAGAGTCGGTTTGCCGCTGGTGTTTTTAGGTTCGCCGTCGTCAGAACAGTTTTCAACAATCTGTCCCAGCTCGTTGAGATAACGAACCGCCCATACAAAATGCCTCCCCTTCGGGTGTTCGGATCTCAGCTTTTTCATATATTCATCAAAGGCATGATAGGGGAGAATATGGGCTATGAACTGTGATTTCTTTATTTCAATTGAGATGTGTGCAGGAGTTAGTACAGTAAACATTAGAGCCTGAACCTGAAAGAAACGTCTGAAGTGTTTTCAGAATTGAAAGACCGTTCAGTGAAAGTTACCGCTCCGGCTCTGTCCACAAGGATCACTGAGGTGCATCTGGTGCCGTATTCTGCGCTTTTTATGAACATCGGGGAAAGCATTTTCTCTTTTTCACTGCTAATACCTGTGCTTGGGAGCTGATCGTCCGGAGCTATGGTTTCGTCATGCATCATGCTGAGCAGGTCTTCTGTGAAGAACTCACGATTTATGACAGAGCGGAGTTTTGTCTTTCCATTCGTTACTTTTGACCAGGGAGTATCCAGCAGGTGATTACTGAGTCCGTATATTCCGGTATTCAGTTCCAGTACATCGCCGATTTTATTTGAATAGTAGCAGAGATTATCCACATCGCCAAATATCAGGTTATATCCGTTATACTGTTTTGCTGTTTCTGTGAGTACACCGCTGTAGCTAGTGGCGTTCAGGCTGCTTTTGAGGAAGTCGTAAACAAGCTTGCCCCGTGATGCTCGGTGCGGCTGCATGTCGGCAGGGTTGCGGTAATTTGTCAGAGCAGCCAGTCTCCCATTTTCGCTGATGCCCATCCATGTTCCCCCTGCGTATTTGTCAATACCTGAGAGTATGCCCGGGTTTGTGCCGTGCCAATGCGCCTGCCTGGTTGGACGCTTATAAAATTCGTCCCTGTTGGCGGCGAGTATGAGCTTATATTCTGGATGCGTATTGTAGGCGAATAAGATTAGACACATGGCTACTTATAACAGAAAAATATTAACGGGGGAAGTCTATTATGGACTATGCAGACTGAGCGTTACTTATTAAAACTCCCCCTGATAGCAGGAGGAGTAACAGTCATATCTTAGTATTGTAGACCTCTTCGTTGTAGCCGACAATCCATGTGTCGCCTATTCGTATTGTTGGTGCACGCAGTGTCCCGCTTCTGCCCATTGCTATCTGGAGAATGTCAAATCTGTCGGCATCCGCAGTGTCTGTTTCTACAAATTTATTCCCCTTGGCTACTATGATCTTTTTACCGGAAGAGAGCATTTCCCACGCCTCGTCAGGCTCAATCTTAATCTTTCTGGCTTCAACAGTTTCTTTGACTTCAATATCTTTGTGGCTGAAGACCGCCATTGCTTTTTTACAGGAAGTGCATCCGGCTCGGAAATACATCCAGTCAATCATCATATAACACCTCACTTATACATTCTTAATTATAATGTAAGATGTCATAATTTGTAAGTATGAATGAAGTTAGGATCTGTGGATAATACCCATGATGTTGTAGACAAGCTGTGCCGCAGTGAAGTCATACCCGTGAAATCCTTCTATAGGGGAGAATTCCACAACGTCAAATCCTATGCATTTTCGTCCGCTCAGTGCTTTTTCTATGAGTTTCAGCGATTGATACCAGCCCAGTCCTCCGGGAACAGGGGTTCCAGTTGCCGGCATTATAGCAGCATCGAGTGCATCTATGTCGAATGTTATGAATATATTTTTCGGAAAATACGGCGGGAGTACGAATGTTTCGTCACCGCCGGAGCAGAGCTCTTCCGCATCCATAAAGTGTATGTTGTGGCGCAGACGGAGGTTGTGTTCCTCTATGCTGTAGCTCCTTGTGCCCAGCTGATAAAAAGGGATATCCAGATCAAATATGCGCTTCATCACGCATGCGTGGCTGAATTTTGTGCCATCATATGAGTCCCGGAGGTCAGCATGTGCATCGAACTGTACCACGCAGAAATCTTTTCCGTACTTCTTATATAATGCTTCAATCACTCCATATGTTACGGTGTGCTCTCCGCCCAGAACCACTGGTGTTTTGTCCATTTGCAGCGTACTGTTTACAGCGGATGTTATGTTCAGCAGAGTATCTTTTATTGCTCCTGTGCAGTCAACAGGGGGAGCGGTATATATCCCCAGCTCGGCAGGTATTGATTTGCTGTCGAATGTTTCGAGCTGTGCCGAAGTTTTAAGGATTGCCTCCGGTCCTTCAGCAGTACCCACGCCAAAAGATACAGTTTGTTCGTAGGGTACAGGGATTACGTGAAAGTATGCTTCCTCTGGAGCAGAAGGTGTTACATCGTCACCGTGAAAGTTTAAAATTTCGTTCATGATAATCGCCCCTTATAGTCTGCGTAGCCGAATCTGCGTACGACCTCGACAGCGCCGGAGTTGTCAAATACCGCAAGATCCGGAAGTTCAACCCCGTTGAAACTCGTATTCTTGACAAATGAGTAGAGTGCCATATCTGTGAAAACCAGTCTGTCGCCTCGCTTAAGCTCGTGTTCAAATGAATATGTTCCGATGAAATCACCCGCAAGACATGATATGCCGCCTAATTTGTATGTGTGTGCTTTTTTCCCTGCCTCATCCGCTTCTATCAGGTGCGGACGGTAAGGCATAGCGAGTACATCGGGCATGTGTGTTTCTGCGGAGCAGTCCATTACAGCGATATCAACACCGTTCTTTATAGTGTCCAGAACAGACGTTACGAACACACCTGCGTTCAGCACAACGGCCTCACCCGGTTCAAGGTAAACCCTGATCCCATTGTAACGTTCACGGAAGCTGAGTACTGTTTCAATAAGCAGGTCAACATCGTAGTCGTCCCTTGTGATGTGATGTCCGCCGCCGAAGTTAATCCACTTCATCTGTGGGATTAAATGACCGAAGCGCTTTTCAAAGCTTTCAAGTATGCGGACAAGAACATCAGAGTTCTGCTCGCACATTGCGTGGAAATGCAGACCGTCAATTCCTTTTAGGTCAACACCTTCGAGGTCGGCGGGATTAACACCGAACCGTGATCCTGAGATGCAGGGGTTATAAAGATCAACCTCAACCTCTGCGTGCCCCGGATTAACTCTCAAACCTACTTCTTTCTCTGCCGGTATCTTATCTTTGAAAAGCTTCCACTGGCTTACAGAGTTAAAAACTATATGGTCAGAATATCTTACGGTGCGCTCAAATTGTTCATCAGTGAAAGCGGGGCTGTATGTATGCACCTCTCTGCCGAATTCCTCACGCCCCATCTGTGCTTCTATCGGTCCGCTGGCACATACGCCGTGGAGATATTCAGATATCAGAGGGAAAACCGCAGGCATAGCAAATGCTTTCAGAGCCAGCAGGATTTTTGCCCCTGTATGTTTCTGGACATAATCAAGCAACTCGCAGTTGCACTTTATTACGTCACGGCTTATGAGGTAGCAGGGAGTTTTTACCCTGCCTGTTATCTCTTTCGGGAAATCGGCAAGAGCCTTTTTGTCTCTCAAGCGGGAAGCTCCCCTTCGAAGTCAACAACCTGCCACGGCAGACCGCATCTGTTTAGTTCGTCCATGAATTTGTCGGGGTCGAGCTGTTCAACGTTATAAACGCCCTCGCCCTTCCATATCCCTTTCACCATCATCATTGCGCCTATCATTGCGGGGACACCGGTGGTGTAGGATACAGCCTGCGCCTGAACTTCTTCGTAACATTCTGCATGGTCGCATACGTTATAAATATATTTGCGTAGGTTTTCACCCGCTTTTTCCCCGTTGAAGACACAGCCTATCACAGCCTTGCCGGTATAGTTTGTGCCCAGTGTGCCGGGATCGGGGAGCAGAGCCTTCAGGAACTGAAGGGGGATTATCTTCTGCCCTTCGAACTGAACCTCGTCTATGCGGGTCATGCCTATGTTATCAAGCACTTTCAGGTGGTTGATGTAGTTTTCGGAAAATGTCATCCAGAACCTTATTCTTTCAAGCCCTTTTATGTTATTAACAAGCGACTCCATCTCTTCGTGATAGAGCAGATAACTCTCTTTTACGCCTGCCTCGGGGTAGTCAAAAGGGAAATGAACACAGTCTTCGTTCAGTATCGGCGGGGTTTCCACCCATTTACCTTTTTCCCAGTGACGCACGACCTGCGTTACTTCACGGATATTAATCTCAGGGTTGAAGTTCGTAGCGAACGGGTGACCGTGGTCGCCGGCGTTACAGTCTAGTATGTCTATGGTTTTTATGCTGTCGTAAAAATGCTTCTGGGCATAAGCGCAGAATATGTTTGTGACACCCGGGTCAAAACCGCATCCGAGAACAGCCATGAGCCCTTTCTCTCTGAATTTATCCTGATAAGCCCACTGCCAGCTGTATTCGAAATGTGCTTCGTCTTTTGGTTCGTAGTTTGCGGTGTCAAGGTAATGAACCTCAGCCTCAAGACATGCATCCATGATGGTTAGATCCTGATATGGGAGAGCGACGTTTATAACCATGAAAGGCTTTTCTGCCTTAAGAAGTGCGGCAAGCTCAGGGACATTGTCAGCATCAACGCCTGCGGTTTTAATATTTATGCCGTAGAGTTTTTTAACTTCACCGGCTATGTCGTCACATTTGCTTTTGGTTCGGCTGGCAAGAACTATCTCAGTGAATACGTCACTGTTCTGAGCACATTTCTTTGCCACTACATTACCAACGCCTCCGGCGCCTATGATAAGAACTTTTGCCATGTTAAAAATCTCCTACTCTTTTTCGTAATATGTGTATCCTCTGAGCCCTTCTTCGAAACTGTCGAGGATCTTTTTACGTTCTTTCGCTGTTATGAAACCGTTTGTTATAGAGTCTTCTGCCAGTTGCTTAAGGCGGTTTTTCATCGCCTTGATATCGTATTCAACATAGGACAGAACATCAGATACGCTGTCCCCTTCGAGCTCCTGAGACACCTGATATGTCCCGTCGTCGTTAACATATACGGACACAACATGTGTGTCGCCAAAGAGGTTATGGAGGTCTCCGAGGGTTTCCTGATATGCCCCCACCAGAAATACTCCGAGGTAATATTCCTCGTCCTCTTTCAGCTCGTGGAGCATAAGAAGGCTTTTGTCATGTTCAATGTCTGGGAAGTTGTCAATCTTGCCGTCACAGTCGCATGTTATGTCTGATATGATAGCGGGCTGTGTGGGAGCCTCGTTCAGCCTGTGTATCGGAACCACAGGGAAAATCTGGTTTATAGCCCATACGTCCGGTAAAGACTGAAACAGGCTGAAGTTTCCGTAATATATATCGAAAAGAAGCTTGTCGATGTAGTGGACATCCTTTGGCACATGCTTAAGTGTCGTTGCCAGCTTAGATATTTTTATAAGGATATGTCGGACGATATTTTCAGCAAGCGCCTTTTCACGCAGGGATATCTGTCCGTGCTTAAAGAGCTGTCTGGACTGGTTGCGGTAAAAGAGTACGTCGTTACAGCACTCCTGTATTGTCTTTGGGGCTACCATGTCGTAGGTTGCCATAAGGTTTTCAAGCAGGTCGTTTGTTGTTTCCGGCAGTTTTTCCGGCAGTGGATGCGGGGTAAAGGATGATACATCCAGTATGTTAAACAGCAGCACAGAATAGTAAGCAACCGTGGCACGCCCTGATTCGGTTATTATGGTCGGGTGGGGTATGTTGTTTTTGTCCAGCACTGTTATTATAGACTCTACGATGTCGTAGCAGTATTCCTCTGTGGAATAGTTACGGCTGGAGTGATAGTTAGTGTTAGAGCCGTCATAGTCCACAGCAAGACCGCCGCCGAAGTCTATGATCTTCATGTTTGCACCCTCTTTCACCATCTCCTCATAAACACGGCAGGCTTCCATTGCTCCGGCACGAATGTCACGGATGTTAGCTATCTGAGAACCTATGTGGTAGTGAAGCAGATGAAGGCAGTCGAGCATGTTCTCTTCTTTCAGCTTGTCTATTACATCGATCATCTGGCTTATGGTCAGCCCGAAAACACTGTTGTCACCGCCGGATTCAGACCACTGACCTTCTGCCTGTGTTGTGAGCTTTGTGCGTAGTCCCAGAAGAGGTTTGACACCCATCTTTTTGGCTCTTTCGAGGATGACATTTATTTCCCCCGGAACCTCAACAACGAAATAACAGTTAAAGCCCATCTTTACCGCATGAAGACCGAGATCAATGAATTCCTCGTCTTTATAGCCATTACATATAAGATATGCATCCCTGTTGTCCAGCATAGATATGGCGGCGATCAGCTCAGGCTTGCTTCCTGCCTCGAGACCGTGATTGTACTTTTTGCCGTATTTTGTGATGGTTTCAATAACCTGTTCCTGCTGGTTGACCTTTATGGGGAAGACGCCTTTGAATTCTCCGGTGTAGCCGGTTTCTTTTATAACATTTCTGAATGTTTCATGGAGCAGCTTTATCTGGGAACCGAGTATATTCTCAACACGAAGTATAACCGGCATCGAAAGACCTCTGTCCTCTATCTCGCTTGCTATTTCGTGCAGGCTTATCTGAGGTCCCTTATCTTTCCCAAGTGGGGTGACTACTATGTCACCGTTTTTGCTCACAGAGAAATAATCTGCGCCCCATTTACCTATACCGTAATGTTCCGCAGCATTTTTCACTGTCCAGTTTTTTGTTTTTTCGGGATCTCTCCACATTTGACAAAGCTCCGTAAAATCACACATAGGATGATTCTATCATATTTATTAAGGAATATCTCATTTGATATTTTCGTCTCATATTAAACAAAACCAGAAGTATTTAAGTATTTTCTGTGATAAAGTCAATAGATAAGTTTACAATATCATATAAAAATCCCTAATAGACAATATCTTAGGTATAATAAGAAAAGTGTATAAAATTGTCAAAAATGGCGAATTAACACATTTTTTAAAGTTCTATGACCTGAGTTTTAAAATGATTTCTATAAAAAACTTCAGATTCATTACCGGAAGTTTATTTTTTTTGAGCTGATAGTTGCGATATCAGTGCTTTTCAGATGTAAAAAAAATAATTTACTGATAAAATAATATAAATAACCGTTAATTTAGGTGGGCGATGAAGGCAGGTCTCCGCAGTGTTATTTTTTTAATGGTAGTACTGACGTCTCTTCTGATGTTTTATTTCCCGTATGTGGAGCTGAAAAGTAATGCAGTTGAAAAGCTCAACGAAAGACAGATGCTTATTGCGAGACAGGCTGCTTTAGGGATAGAAAACTTTTTCAGAGAGCAACGCAGGCTGCTTCAGCATTTTGCTCTCCATCCATATTCTATTCATCTCGATCAGGAGGAGGCAGAGGCTGAGGCTGCTCAGTGGGAATACGAAGCAGGTCATGAGCACATAAAGGCGATCACTATTTACAACAGTAAAGGGGTGATACTACATTCTTATCCTAATCCGGAGCTGGTTGTCGGGGAAAATATTTCATATCAGAGTCATGTCAGTAAAATCCTTAGTGATCATAAGTCAAGCATCAGTGACGTTTTCATTTCAGTTCAGGGTTATCAGTGCGTTGCCATGTCGGAGCCGATATATGACGGTGAAGAGTTTATTGGAGTAATTGCTTTCCTCATCGACTTTAAATATATAGCAAAAAACTTTCTGGATAAAATCAAAATTAATGACAAGGGGTATGCATGGATGATCAGCAGAGACGGCACAGAACTTTATGTGCCTGTCCCGGGGCATACCGGTTCTAATATTATGACAACGACAGAAGGTTTCACGGAACTGAGAGATATGGCTGCAGCTATGATGCGCGGTGAGTCGGGCATAACAACTTATACATTCGATATGATAAAAGATGTCAAAGTTGAGCCGGTAAAGAAATATGCTGTTTATGTGCCTGTTAATATAGAGAATAATTTATGGTCAATAGCTGTTTCAACCCCCGTCGAAGAGATTAATGACGAACTTTTTGCATTTTATCAGAAGATGATGTTTGTTGTCGGGTTGCTTATTATCGGTGTGATCATGTTATCTTATATGGTTATCAAGGACTACAGTCTCGCCAGAAGGAATGAAGAGCTTGAAAAACTTGTTCACGTAGAAATGGAGAAACGTATACAGCAGGAAAGTGTTATGATGCAGCAGGCTCGTTTTTACAGCATGAACGAAACACTAAATGCCATAGCTCACCAGTGGCGTCAGCCTCTTAATTCCATTGGTTTGTGTATTCAGGATCTGGAGGAATCCTTTATGTGTGGGCATCTGGATGAAGAGTACCTTCAGCAGACAGTAGAAACATCGATGAAGAGTCTCACAGCTCTTTCGACAACAATAGATGATTTTCGTAATTTCTTTGCGGAGACAAAAGAACTCACCGATACGAATGTGGGTGGAGTTTTATACAGCATATACAGTATCGTGAGGGTTCAGTATGACGCAAAAGGGATTAGTTTCCGTTTCACCATAGACGGTGATTCACCTGAACATAATTATGAATCGGAGCGTGTGGTATATAAAGCGAAAATCTATCCTGATATGCTGAAGCAGGTCGTGCTGAACTGTCTGCAGAATTCAAGAGAGGCTGTTGAGCAGAGTATGTTCAGAGGTTTGACAGCGAAGGGGGAGATATGGCTCCAGCTTTCAAAGGTGGGAGATACCTTTAGAATTGTAATCCGAGATAATGGCGGCGGTATTGACGGTGCTATTATTGACAGAATTTATGATCCCTACTTTTCAACTAAGAACGCTTCCATAGGTATGGGGCTGGGGTTATATATAGCGAAAAATATTATGGAAGAGCAGATGAACGGGAGTATCGACATCAGCAACACGCGGGGAGGGGTGCAGGTTGTTATAACTTTTAGGTCATTCTGAGTATTGGCTTCACGTTAAGAAAATGCTTAAGCAGGAGTAGCTTTCCTGATAAATGATAACTTTAAACTCATGAATAAGCGATGTGGCACCTGTTCAGCTATCCGGTATATATCGCACTGGCGTTCAGAAATTAGTTGCAAAAAGACGTTAAGAAGGTTATTAGAATTGCTATGATTAGTTTTATTGATATTCTGGGGATCGCTGTTGCGATGAGCATTGACGCATTTTGTGTGTCGGTGTGCATAGGGGTAAAGTATCATCAGCCGAAGCATTATCTGAGGCTTGGCGGTTCGTTTGGTTTTTTTCAGTTTCTTATGCCTGTCCTTGGTGCAGTTGCCGGGCGTGTTCTGCTGGGCTATACTGACAATCTCAAGTATCTTGCTGCTTTTATCCTCTTCTTTGTGGCGTTTAACATGCTCCGTGAAGGACTTCAGCATAAAGAGTGCAGAGTTTATCTTTCTGACCCTACTGTCGGGCTGTCAATCATTATGCTTTCGCTGGCTACAAGCATGGATGCACTCGGTGCAGGGATATCGCTTGCTTTATGGGACGGCGGTATAGTCTCCGCATCCTGCATCATCGGTGTTGTCTGCATGTGTTTTGCTTTCGGCGGGGTGCATATGGGACGCTCCAGCAGTAAGTATATCGGGCATTATGCCGAATATGCCGGTTCTGCTGTGCTGGCTGTTATAGGGCTTAAGTTTATTTTCTGATAGAAGCGTAACTCTCTTTCTGGTATTCTGGAAAAAACTTTTGCGGTGTAGTTATGGGATACAGAAACCTTCGTTCATGTCTTGATGATCTTGAAAAACACGGACAGCTTAAAAGGATATCTACAGAGGTCGACCCTTATCTTGAGGTTGGGCTTATCCAGCGTCTTGTCTATCGCAATGGTGGGCCTGCGCTTCTTTTTACCAACGTGAAAGGTACAAAGTTCCCTATGGCAGGGAACATATTCGGCACAATGGAGCGTACAAGGTTTATATTCCGTGATGCTCTGCCTGTTATCGAAACACTTGTCAAAGCCAAACTTAACCCCAAAGAACTTTTAAAAAAACCGTCATCACTTTTCAGGCTCCCGAAAGGAGCATATAATCTTCTGCCTAAAACTGTCTCAACAGGTGCTGTTACAGAAAATACATGTGCACTTTCCGATCTGCCGCAGTTTTTGAGCTGGTCAATGGATGGGGGTGGGTTTATAACGCTCCCCCTTGTTTATACAGAGTCCCTTGAAGGCGGCTATAAAAACAGCAATCTGGGGATGTATCGTGTTCAGATATCCGGCAATGATTATCTGCCGGATGAATGCGGTCTGCACTATCAGATACACAGAGGGATAGGCATTCACCATACACAGGCAGAACAGTCTGGGGAAAAGCTCCGTGTTAACGTTTTTATAGGCGGTGCACCGTCTCTGACGCTGGCGGCGGTGATGCCTCTGCCGGAAGGGATGCCTGAGGTTTCTTTTGCAGGAGTTCTCGGCGGACACCGGATACCTTTTGTGAAACACAGCAATATGCTTCCCATGCCTGCAGAAAGTGATTTTGTCATATCCGGAACCATAGACCCGAAAGCGGTCAAGCCGGAAGGACCTTTTGGTGATCATGTAGGCTACTACAGCCTTCAGCATGATTTCCCTGTGATGAAGGTTGATAAAGTCTGGCACAGGAATGATGCCGTCTTCCCATTTACTTCTGTGGGGAGACCTCCGCAGGAAGATACGAGTTTCGGTGAATTTATACATGAGCTGACAGGAGATCTTATCCCTGCTGTTCTTCCGGGGATAAAAGCTGTGCATGCTGTTGATGCTGCGGGGGTGCATCCGCTTCTGCTTGCTATAGGCAGCGAAAGATATACTCCTTATGAGAAACTGACGGAACCGAAGGAAATTCTCACTCAGGCTAACGCTGTGCTCGGGCAGGGGCAGTTGTCTCTTGCTAAATATCTGTTTATTGCGAATCATTATGACGACCAGTCCCTTGATATACACCGCCCCGAAAAGTTCCTGAGACACATGCTGGAGCGTGTTGACTGGAGGCGTGATCTGCACTTTCAGACATCTGTTACTATCGACACGCTTGATTACACAGGGCATGGGCTGAATAAAGGATCAAAAGTTGTGATAGCTGCCGCCGGAGATAAAGTCCGCAAGCTGCACTGCGATGTGCCGGAGAATGTTATTCTGCCTACAGGGTTTTCTAAACCCGCTGCTGTGATGGATGGTGTTTTAGTTATCGAAGGACCTAAATGCTATAGCGAACGGGGGAAAGCTGATAAGGTAATTCAGAACTTTTGCGAAAGTATTGAGCTTGACCGTCCTATTAATGAGTTCCCGCTTATTGTAATCGTTGATGATGGGGAATTTGCCTCAGCCAGTATTGACAACTTCCTATGGGTTACATTCACTCGCTCCAACCCCGCAACAGATATCTACGGTATCGGTTCCTATGTGGACTGCAAGCATTTCGGGTGTGAAGGTGCGCTTGTTATAGATGCACGGATGAAGCCTTTCCACGCCCCTGCGCTGGAGCTGGATGCTGCTGTCGAGAGAAAGGTTATGGATATGGCTGCAAAAGGCGGTCCGCTGGAAGGATTATTCTAAACTGTCAGGTTTGTTATTGTTACAAATGCAGTAACTGGTGGATTTTATTTATCTGATTATGACGCTGTTCTCTTTTTTAGCTGTGGCATATGCTATCTGTTGAGCCGGGATGCCGTTTTCGAGCAGTTCTCCCAGAAGTTTATTGCTGTCGGTCTCAGATACACCTATAAGGAGTCCGCCCGATGTCTGCGGGTCAAAGAAGACCATATGGGCATTATCCGGTTTTGTTTCGAATTCACATCTTCCTTTCAGAAATTCCATGTTTGAATATGCACCGGCGGGAATAATGAAATCCTTGGCATACCTGAATGCACCTTCAATAGTGTATGTTGCTCTGGAGTCGATCTCTATTGTTACGCCGGAGCCTGACGCCATTTCGTAAGAGTGTCCGGCAAGGCTGAAGCCCGTCACGTCTGTACAGGCTGAAACATCATATTTTTTCATTATCTCAGAAGCTGCTGCGTTACTCATAAGCATCGTGTCGGTGACAGCTTTGATGTCCTCCGGTGACGCCATCTGCGCCTTCAGTGCGGTTGAGATTAATCCTATACCTAATGGCTTTGTATATATAAGGATATCCCCTTCTCTAAGTCCTACATTTTTATATATTTTCCCGTTTGTTATCTTTCCGGTGATGGAAAAACCTAATTTTATCTCCGGGTCGTAAACGGTATGCCCTCCGGCGAGTGCACATCCTGCTTTTGCAAATTCATCGGCAGCCCCCTGAAGCATGGTTTTGATAATTTCACCGCCAATGGAGCAGTTGTAAAGCAACACACTAAGCGCTGTGACAGGGGTTCCCCCCATAGCGTAAACATCACTCATGGAATTGAGCGCAGAGATACGGCCAAAGTCATATGCATCGTCCACGACAGGGGTGATGAAGTCGACTGTCTGAACAAGGTAGAGTCCATTGCCCATGTCGAACACACCCGCATCGTCTCCTGTCTCAAACCCCACAAGGAGCTGGTCAGGACGAAACAGTTTTAGCCCGTTAAGTGTGTCTGCTAAGTCCGCCGGACCCATCTTTGCTGCTCAGCCTGCGGCTTTTGCGTATGAGGTCAGCGGTCTGTTGACTTTCAACATTGTCTCCTTAGTTTTTTTGAGTGCGCGGTTATAAAAAAAGGGCGCACCTTTAAAGTACGCCCTTCTCAGAGTTTTTCAAATATTTATTTACTGCTTAGTTCGCCACAAGCTTTGTAGATAATTTTAAACAGGTCTTCAGAGTCCGCTTCGTCCAGACATGAGAAGGCGAGTCTGAGGTCTGTTTTGTTTACAGAGATAGTTCCCACACCATATTGGTCGAGAAGATAAACACGGAGTTCCTCAGCATCAACCTTTTTAAGCTTAAGGCACATGAAGTAGCCTGAGTTAAAAGGGTATGCAGTGAACTGATCGGTGAAGTCGTTTTCAGCCAGAACTCTTTTAAAGCTGACAGCACGTCCTTTCATTATAGCTACTTTACCAGCACGCTCTGCGTCAAACTCTGTGTTGTTAAGAGCTCGGAGCATTATGGACTGCGAGGAGTGAGGACAGTTAGAGATTGTGCCTCTGATGAGTCCTGTTATCTTCTTTTCCAGAGCTGTCATCATAGCAGACTGGTCTGAGCTGTTTGTATATCCCAGTGTGATGAATCCGACACGGAGCCCCCACACGAAATGTTCTTTTGTGGAACCGTCAAGCTTAACAGCGAGGAGATTGTCGCTTTTGCCTGCGAGCAGACCGAAAAGTGATTCTGTATAGACATCATCTTCGTAAAAAAGACCAAAGTATGCATCGTCTGTTACTGCCACAACTTTTGTTCCGCTGTTTGCAATTTCAATAAGCCCGTCAGCGATTGCTTTTGCTTCCACTGTCGTAGGGGCGTATCCGGAAGGGTTGTTGGGAAAGTTAAGAATGACTACTATTTTACCGTTGATCTGTGCAGATTCACGGCATTTTTCAAGGAGGGCTTCAACATCGAATCCGCCTTTTTCGTTAAAAGTGTTATATGTTGCGATCTCAGCTCCGCCCATAGTGGCGAAAGTGAGTCTGTAATTGCCCCAGAACATAGAAGGGAGTACAAGTGTATCCCCTTTGTCCATAAAAACATCGCTCACAACTTTAAGCCCGTGTGTGAGTGCGTTTGTAACTATAGGGAGTGAGGTTCCGGCTGAGAGTGACGGTGTGTCGTGTTTGATCTTTTCCAGCCATTTTTTGCGGAGCTCAGGTTTACCTGATGACGGTGCATAAGGGAAAATATCCGCAGGTTTCATGTCGGTGAAGCACTGATATACGCTGTCTAGGAACATCGGGCCTGACTTATCAGTAGCGATACCTATCGTGACATTATATTTATGAGCTTTTTCTTTAGCTTCCGCAGATTGTGTTATTATACCTTTTGGCATAAAAAGGTTCTTGCCAAGTTCTGAGAGCATATCCAGAACAGCAGGGTTGGCTTTTGCAATAATCTCATTAAGCTCTTTTGCTAATGCATTCACAGGTGCACCTCCATTTATAAAGGCAAAAGTACCTTATTAATAGAACAATGATGGTGGTATGTCCATAGAAATTTATAGAAAGGGAAGTCCATTTAGTGTTATTATCTGATAAAGATATGATAAATTAGTGAGCTTGGCTTATAATATAAGGAGCAACTATAAGAAATGGACAGTTTCAACAATTAGTGACACTATTACATATAAGGAGGATTTTATGAACTTTGCATTGATTGGTGCTTTAAAAACAGCTTATGAAGCTGAAAAAGAGGGGATGCGCTCATATCTCCATTTTGCTAAAGAAACAAATGTTGCAGGCGGTAAAGATATGTTTATTCAGCTTGCGCTGGATGAGGTTGACCACATGGAGCTCATACAGAACTTTATGGAGAAAACACTGAAAGGCGAAACTTTTACCACTGTGGAAGTGCCCGCAGGAAGACTCTCAAAAATTATGCCTGACCTTCAGGATGCTTCCCGCCAGAAAATTGACAAAGCAAGTGTCAGTGATGAACAGGCTCTTAAGATAGCCATGGAACAGGAAGTCAAAGCCAGAACATTTTACCTCGAAGAGGCTGGCAAAGCTGATGATGCTGTTGTAAAAGAACTTTTTGAAAAACTTGCAGGTGTAGAACAGAAACATTATGACATTCTTAAGGCTGAACTGGACTTTATGCATGAGGATGGATTCTGGTTTGACGCTATGGAGTTTTCGCTGGAAAAATAATTTCATAAAAATCGGTGATAAATAGTTGACAAAGGGGGGGAAGGTTGATATATTCGCTCCCTGTTACAGATAATCCCCGATAGCTCAATCGGCAGAGCGGTTGACTGTTAATCAATAGGTTGCTGGTTCAAGTCCAGCTCGGGGAGTTTTAAAAGCCCTTCATTACGAAGGGCTTTTTTCGTTTGTGCATCACGCAAGATTTCTTCAACATATCCCATGTTAGCACAATGTAAGCAGTGTTTTTTTAACATTATCATTTTGACCCCATCGCAATCATGCACATGAGCTGGCATTCCCTGAAAAGCAAGTTGCCCCCTGACTTAGTATGCGGAATCTTATCCTTACTGCTCCAGTTATAAATGGTCTGCGGAGCCTTTCCTAACAATCTTGCCGCATCTTCAGTTTTCAGCATGTTCTTTTCCATATCCTTATACGGACACACTGAATTGGAACGGTAAATACATTTATCGCAATGGTGTAAAAGTGTCTCACTTTTCATCTGTTCTCGCCTCCTGTTAATAAAAGGCTACTGATTTATTGAAAGTAAAAATGTGGTATTTTGGAATTTGAGTAATTTTTTTTGGCAGAAATATTTTTTTTATTTTATGTGGTCGATAGCTAGAAATGCAGTATTTTGTACTTATAAATCTTTGATGTGTATTAGTAATCTAGGAATGTGGTTTTTTTGGAAAAAGAGATGAAACGAAGTGCCCCCGTTATGAGGGCACTTAAAATTATAATATTTCAGCATCCGCCATTTACGACATGGAGCAATGAGTTGTTTTTAATATAAAAGAGTGTTGATGAACATGTGTCCCGTTCTTTTCTTCCAAGTGCAGTTATGCCTGACAAGGTATCGTAGAATACGATACTGCCAGAGTTTTTGATTTGCTGTATAAAATCTGATTGCTTTGACTTGAGACTGTCAGGTAACACAACAGGCAGTGACGTGTTTGGCAGTTGCTTTACTTTTCCGCTGCATCTCAGATAATTTTCAATTGATACAACATTTTTCGACATTTTCGAAGTAGCAACAATTGCTAGATTCTCACACGCTCCATTTTCTGTAACCCAGTATACGTTTAAACTATTTTCTGGTGTATCCATCACGGCATGAGGCACAGATTTACTAACAACCTGAAGCAGACTGGATCCGCCAAGGTTTGAGTTGCTCATTTGAGAGGCAAACTTCTGCTTAAGCTTTTCGCTTAATGAAGCACTGAGATCAGTTTGAGAATTTGTACCCTGCTCAGCTGGTATTTCTTCATTTCTGGTTTCTTTTTTGATGGGTATATCTTCAATTATTCCCTCTTTTGCAAATAGTTCGTATCTGCTTGTTCCATAAATGTGCTTAATCTTTGCATAAAAGGGCTCTGATGGTGAAAGGCACTGAAATACAGCATCTTTTGGGAATAGGCTAGCTTCAATATCGCTTTTATTATAACCTTTGACTGATTTTAGATTACCGCCCTTATACGTGCAATAGGCATTCAGGTCATATATTACGCCAAGATCTTCGTCTATATCAGTAACATTTTCAATCTCGTAGTTATATCTCTGATACATTGAGCCATCATCAAGGTGCCTTACATGAGTAACGGCTTTACCGTCCACAATACCAAATTTGGTATTCAGGAACCCTTCAAGGGTCTTCGGTTTGTCAGAGTTCTCAAATTTATTCATCATATTGTACTGAAAATTTGATAAGACAGGTTTGCCTGACTTTGCGCTGCTCAGAACCATTAAATACCTATACTCCTGAACATCCTCCTGGTTAAGCCGCCTTGGTCTTTTCGCAATAATTGTCTCAACGGCAAAATCTAAATTACCGCCATAGCATTGCCAATTCTTCGATTTTGTATCAGGCTCCATCTTTTGAATGGTTTGTATTCCTGTAAAAGAATCAGTGATAACTTTATCAGCGACACTTTTGCCGGCGACACTGTCACAGATTTTAAAAAGCTCTGCATTAATAAAGCCAATCCATTGACCATCAGCTTCTATGGCTGTTTGATTATCTGCAAAGTTTATAAACTCAACAGGAAAAGAAGCATACAAATACTTCACACTACCTATCTTTGCGAGTTTTTCTCTTAAAGTGGAATTATCAAGCTGCCTTTCCTTTGATGGATTTGGACCGAGAGCATTCAGCATGCTAAACTGTGCTCCAGTTCCTCCACAACCATAGAGGGCAATCCCCGCAAATAAAAAGAAAAGTGTAAGCCAAAGTCTTCTCATACAATCCTCCAAATAATAATTTGTAGTCAAAATACCAATATCTGTGATTTACCTCAAGGAAAATATTTACCTATAGGAAAATGTAATCACAAATTAACTAGAAGATAATCAGGCAATGTGAGGTTGCTTGATGGATGAATATCAGGATTTCTTAAAGCGTGTTTCTGACAATGTTAAAAGAATGAGGCTCGAACGTGGCAAAACCACTGAAGAGATAGCCTTTGAAGCTCTGGGGCATAGCTCTACAGCGTTCGTGAATCAGGCAGAGAATCTTAAAAACGGTAAACATTTTAACCTCAAGCATCTGTATCTGCTAGCGAAATATTATGAGTGTTCTATCGAAGTCTTTTTATCTGATACCGATATTTAATTGATAGAAAATCAGTTTATTGATCTCAATCGTCATCGTTTTTTATTGTTTTCATAACTAATTAAGCCTTTCGATCTGTCAAACTGACAGATCATACAAAAGCATACAATCTGTCAAAGTGACAGATGTAGATTACTCCGTAGTAATACCAGTCAAGATTCCTGTTCTTTTTCTGAGGCGTATTCAATGATTATATGAAATCAGGCTGAAGTTGCTTTTATTGCGTGAATATGTTGTTTTTGCTTGTATTTTATTTATGTATAATATACAATATATTTAGAAGGTAGGAGGTATAAATGTCATACAGAACAACAGTGCAGTGTCAGGCTTGCAGCAGCTTTGTGGTTCCAAAGCTGGATACTTATAATGGGCAGCCAGTGGCTACGCTTTGCCCGATTTGTGGGAATATAATCGAAGATTTCTCACCAGCGTGGGCGAAGTATATTCCGCATTTCATCGGCTTTATGCTTGCTGCTGCTTTTATATTTTGTGTTAAAGAAACATATTTCTAAGGCCAGACTGCCTGTATCGGCTTATTCGGACAGTGGGATCGGAAACATTCGGACAGCGTCACTATGTGTCAGTATAGATGTCGTGTTTTATGGAGAGTAAAATGCGATATTCCGAAGGATTTAAGCAAAGCATATTGAAACGAGTACTTCCTCCTTGCAATGAGGGTATTCGTCAGGTAAGCCGAGAGACTGGTGTCAATAAGCAAACCATTTGTAATTGGCTTAATGAGTACCGTTCAGGCAAGTTTCCCGCTGAACGAAGAGATCTGAGTCCACGAGATTATAGCTTAAAAGAGAAATACCATGTACTTCTTGAGTCTTCGAAGTATTCAGATGAAGATATTGGCCGATATCTAAGAGAGCGAGGTGTTCATACAGAACATTTGACAATGTGGGATCAGGAAATACGAGATATGCTAGACAAAAAGAATGGTAATAAAGATAGTGAAGTCAATCTCCTTAAGAAGCGGATCAAAGCATTGGAAAAAGAGCTGAATCGCAAAGATAAAGCCTTAGCGGAAACAACGGCTCTCTTAGTTCTCAAAAAAAAACTGGACGCACTTATCATGGAAGACGAGGACGACTAATTCTCGAATCTCATAAGCGAGCAATAATTATGCTTATTGAGGAAGCTCATGATTGTGGGGCATGTTATGCTGCAGTCTGTGATTTAGTCGGCATATCTTTGAGAACACTCCAGCGCTGGAAAAAGAGCACTAACCTTACTGATAGAAGAAAAGGTTCTCGCAAAATTATTCCACGCAAGCTCAGTGAAGAAACCAGAGCAGAAGTGATCACAGTTTGTACCTCTAAGCGTTTCTGCGATTATAGCCCGCATGAGATAGTTCCCCTGCTTTTAAACGAGGGACTTTATATAGCCTCAGTAAGCAGTTTTTATAGGGTCTTAAGGGGAAATAATCTTCAGCACCACAGAAGCAATTTAAAACCCAGAAAGAAGTCTGTGAGGCCTCCAGAAAAGCAAGCGACTGCTTCAGACACTGTATGGTGCTGGGATATTACCTGGCTTCCCAGTACAGTGAGGGGTAGATTCTATTTTGCTTACGTAATAATAGATATTTACGACAAATTCATAGTCGGATGGGCAATTCATGAAGATGAACGAGAGTACCACAGCCGTGACCTGTTTGAGAGAACCCTCAGCGGTCGGAAAAATATTGAGTTTCTATCATTACACAGTGATAACGGGAGTCCTATGAAAGGAGCTACTCTACTGGCATTTCTTAATGGTCTGAATGTCTCTATATCTTTTAGCAGACCAAGAACTAGCAATGATAATCCTTTCATAGAGTCTTTTTTTAAAACTCTCAAATACAATGACAAGTACCCATTAAAATTCGCCAGTATTTTACATGCAAGAGAATGGATGGCGTCATTCGTAGAGTGGTACAATAATGAGCACCTGCACTCCTCTATTGGTTATGTAACCCCTAGTCAGATGAGAAATGGGGATGCAGCTAATATTTTTAAACTTAGAAATCTAACAATGGAAGCAGCGAAAATAAAATACCCAGAAAGATGGGGAAGAAGAAAATTAAAAAAATGGGATGCTTCAGAAAAAGTGATTTTAAATAAAGAAAAAAAATAAGCGACAACTACGTTGACATAAAGCGGCGTATCGGTCGTCGGACACTTTTGCCGCAAGGTAACCTTTTTCTGATTATAAGAACCAGTTCATCTATAAATCAAGCGTTATCCGCCTGAATTTTCCTTATACTTTCACCTTTAAGTTTGATCTTGTGACTGCTATGCAGCAGTCTGTCCAGAATGGCGTCAGCCACAGTGTCGTTGTTGAGATAGTCATACCAGCGATCTACAGGCAGTTGCGAGGTGACGATAACACTGCTGATACCCGCACGATCCTCAATCACCTCAAGAAGGTCGTTGGCATCATCGGTGGTGAGCGGATTAATTCCGAAGTCATCAAGGATGAGCAGATTATATTTGGCTATTTTATTAAGCCCCTTAACATAAGTACCGTCCAGTCTTGCCAGCTTCATCTCATCCATAAGCCTGGGAAGTCGGTAGTATCTAGCGGTGAGTCCGTCCCTTACAACCATATTGGCGAGAGCCTGAGCAATAAAGCTCTTCCCTGTTCCTGTGGGGCCTGTGATAAGTATATTCTGCTTTTTATTCAGATACTCACCTGAGATGAGCGAAAGCATAGCTGACTTATCAAGCCCCCTTGGTATCGTGTAGTCGATATCCTCGACCCTTGCGTTGAGGTCTTTGAACTTCGCCTGCGCCATGTTCCTCTTTATCTTGCGTGACAGCCTCTCTGCTGATTCCGCCTGCAGAAGCTGAAGCAGACGATCCTCAAACGGCAGATCTCTGTACTGTGGATTCTCCATCTGTCTGGAAAGAGCTGCCTCCAGTCCGGCGAGCTTCAGCTCTGCAATAAGGTTTTCTAACTTTGACATTTGTCCTCCTCTTTATAATAGTCTCTCCCCCGCACATTATTATGATTGCTGAGCGGAGCAGTGTTCTTCTCATCCTTCTCAAGATATATTTTACTGCTAAGTATGGATTCAAGGCTCTTTACTGAATAAGCTCTTATCTCTACAGCCTTCTTACATGCCATGTTGAAGTCACTTTTATCATGGCTTTTTGCTCTGCTGAGGATAGCTATACATGTCCTGTAAGCGTTTGCCGGATGACTTCTGGAATCAAGGATATTCTTCATGAGCCTTGCAGTATCGAAGCCTATAGAGCCTGCCCAGTTGAGTATACGTGTAGGGTTCCATTTCCTGCCACATGACATGATTCGGCGGCATGTGCTCTGTGAGAGTGGAACCTCTCTTTGACTTAGGGTGGATGGCTACAGGGTATCCTTTGTGATATATCTCTACGGTGGTGGCGGAATGCCACACATCAACTTTATTCTTTATAAGCTTGTAAGGAACAGAGTATCTGCTGCCGGAAACCTCCACATGATAATCAACTCCGACATGCCTTATAAGATACTCACGATACTGATATCTGCCCTTTGGCAGTGGCAACATCTCAGGACGGTCTATCTCTTCCAGAAGCTCAAGACGGCTCTTACCTATGCCTCTTATGACTTTACTGTTATAGGCTTCAGTAAGCGGAACTATCGCTTCGTTCAGTTCCTGCACGGTGTTAAACAATCTGTTCCTGAGCTTTGCAAGTATCCATCGCTGTATCCCCTGAACTGCCTGCTCCACCTTTGCTTTGTCCTGAGGTTTTGCAGGTCTGGCGGGGATGACTGCACAACCGTAATACTTAGCCATGTCTGAGTAGCTGCTGTTGACCGTAAGAACATCTCTGGTGTGTTTAGTTATTGCTGATTTAAGATTGTCCGGTACTACGGTCTTTGAGACTGCGCCGTAATATTCAAACGCAAGACTGTGTGACAGTATGAATGATTCTTTCTTCTGGCTTTCTGTTGCATGCACAAACACAGCTCCGGATGCTCCGAGAGCGGATACAAATATCTGTGCCTCGCTCACTTCTCCTGTATAGCGGTCTACTATATCCATTGTCAGACCGGAATAGTCTACGAACATTATTTCACCGGCGTTGTATATCTGACGCATGGTTGGACTTAGACGGGAGATGTGTTTCTTGCAGTACTCTTTGAACTGAGTGTAGTTATAGCCGTCGGGATGGACGGACTTATATTCCTGCCATAGGAGAAGCCAGGTGACTCCCTTGCGACGTTTCTCTCTGGCGATATAATCCAGATCGGGCATTGGAAAGGTTCGCTTCAAAGGCATTGACCTTTCCGGAAAAAGACGGCTGTACAGTTCATCTTCGGAAACCGACGACAGTTCCTCAGCTTTAAGACCAGTTATACGGAAACGGTTCACATAGTCTGATACCATTGACTTAGGGATTCCGGTGGATACCGATATCTGACGGATGGAAAGCTGGTTTATGTATCTTAGGCGTATTACCTCTTTGATCTCGCTCATTGTTAACCTCGTCATATTTGCCTCCAACTTATTATTGGAGGACAGTTTAAAGGTTAACCTTGCTGGCGGGAAGTGTCCGAGTTCCGCTACGGTGTCCGACGGCCGATACAGTGTCCGGCGAGCGCTACGCTGTCCGAGCACCGATAGACTGTCCGGCGGCCGCTATGGTGTCCGAATGTTTCCGCTACGGTGTCCGACGGGAAAACGCTACGCTGTCCGAGTCACGCCGCTACGAGCACCTATACAATCTCCGCATCCTCACCGAAACTGCGTACCCACGCCTGAAGCTCAGGCTCGCTTTGGGTTGTCAGTTCCAGTATTACACCGCCGTCATCTGTGTCGGTCAGCGTCTGCTCTTCCGACCAGATTCTTTCTTTCATATACTCCGCAGACTTGCCGCTTTTGAACCGCACCTTGAAAGTCTTTGGTTCGTGCCATGGCAGGCCAAAAACCTCTGGCTTGTATTCAGGCATCTCAATATCAACCTGCCTATCAGTCAGGACAATGTCCTTTATGCGGTGAATCGCAAAGTTTGTGGGATGCTTTATCTCTGCCATATCACGGCTAAGACCGACCCCTAAAACATATAGAGCATTACTCATGCTGACTATTCGCCCTGGTAAAAAGCGATGCTCTATAGGCTCTGTCCTCATCGAAGCTACATACTGCACAATGCACACCAGTCTATTTTCCGCCGCCATGATGAGTTTTCCGATATTCCCAATATGAGGAGTGTAATCTATCCGCCCTTTGGAAAAGAATGACAATTGACTAGCACCACTTTGGTCTGCCATGCTTACAGATAGACGCAAGATAGTGTCATCGATACGGCTTAATACTGTCTCCGGCAATATACCGCTTGAAAGGTCTCTGCACAAGCTCAGGTAGCGCAATTCTTCGAAATCGAGTCCAAGGCTGCTCTTTTTGGAGCTATTAATCCGATACCATTTTCTCCGGTCTTCGATGCCTGATTCAAAATTTATCCCGAGTACAGTCTCGATCTCGCAAGCCATCCGTATGATTGTCTGAGGCGAACAATTAAGATATTCGGTGAGGTCAACCTGATAATGCTTTCTACCGTCAAACATTAATTTGCGGAACATCCGCAGCAATTTAACACCTGACGTAGTATCCTGATCATGTATTTGCGCTTAGCAAGATAATACCCAGCAGCAAAGCCAATGAAAAAAAGTACTAAAGCACCCATCTCTACGCTTCTGGTACTATTTCGGGGTTGATCGGTGCCTCAGTTTTGATCTTTCCGGTAGCTGCACCAATTCCACCTATTGCAGCATTCATCGCAGTATCAAAAGCACCTTTTGAATCTACCATATTGCCATGTGCTGGTGTTTCATCTCCGATCTCATTTCCAAGTTCCTCTTCAAGATCATCGAAAGAGTAAGATTCTTCCTCTTCGGTATCATCTGCCAGCAGTGCTGTCCCAATCAAAAGTCCTGCAACGCCTATTGCGGCTATCGCACCATATTTTAACCAGCTCATAATGTCCTCCTTACGATTTTGTTATTATAAGCTAGCACGCTAAGATTCCAGATTATGGAAACATCTAAAATAAATTTGTATTATTATTTGGCAGGTAAAATAATGAGTCAAAGACTGTATATATTTACAATGTTACTTATCAAGGCTTCTTTCGTAATCTCTCTAACCCCGATACTTCTCATCTTAAATTCGACACCTTGTATCATTTCTAAACATTCACGCAGGTCTTCTCTGACACTGTCAGGCAGGGATATTCGTTGTTCGGGAGTAAGTGTCTGAGCTATACGAAAGATGTCATTTCTATGCTTTGAAATATCCTTGTCTTTTATAAAAACGCTTTCATCTTTAAGCCTCTGGTTATCTATATAAGCTCTTGCTTTTAAGGGGATAATATATTCTTTCTTTATGAAGGTTACATTATTTTCAGTCACACAGTTTTCTTTAATCAGTCTGTAATAGTTATCATCCAGCAGAATCGCTGACAAGCTGTTGACCTCCTCTATTGAATCAAGAGGGACACAATGCGGTCCTTCATCAATCTCAATCACATCAGGCTTGCGTGAAAATATCTCTATCATATATGGAAAAGTTTCATCATCTGGATTCTCGAAACGGTAAAACTGCTTATTACCGCTTGCCTTGCTTGTATTTTTATAACCGCCGTCTGTGATAAATTTCTTTATGGCGTCATTAAAATCCTTATCCAGAACCTCTATAAGCAGCACGATATCTAAATCTCTCGTTACTCTGAACTCCAGATCATCTTTTGAAAGAAAATAATCACATGCAGTTCCGCCTATTATCACGTAACTTTGTGTATAGCCTTTAAAATATTCTGCAAAAACGTCAAGTCCGTTTACCATTGGAAATTCTCCATCATTTCTTCAAGCTCGCCCTGAACCCTTTCGTCCTTATCATCTTCCAGTGACAGGTATAAAGACAGCTGATCTACAGATGCCATACCATATGAAACTTTCGAACCGCTCTCAGAGCTAAAGTCTATGACCTTCTCCGGCGCATATGACCATATCTCAACCTGCAGAGCAGCCTCCTCAGGATATTTTGCGATCTCGTACAATCCCTCTGACTCTTCCCATGTTTTTTCTGATACTGCGACAGATGGTATACTAGGAGAAGATAGCATCGTACACTCTGAAAGAGCGGTTAAACCAGCAACAAAGCCGACTGCAACCGAACTCTTGAAATCGTTTATATACACAACATCTTTTACCGGAGACTTCATATATGGTTTGGCTTTCAGCCAAAGATATTTAGTTTCATCATTAAATTTCAGATAACGATCCCGTCCGATTTTATATGTCTCCGCAAGATTAAGCTGTTTAAAATCATTTGCGATACGCTGAGCATTTGATGTGGAGACCTCAAACCTATTAACCATCTCCACCAATGAAAATTCTGATTTAAATTTTCTCTGTATTACTGCCAGCAAAACCATCTGTGCCGATGGCCTTAGCTTTTTTATAGGTTTAACAGAATCTTTGAAGTACTCCCTTAAATCAATCTTCAGCATAGGCAGATAAAGCTGGTTGGCAGGCACTATGAACTGGACTCCGTATTTTATAAGCCTATCTCTTTCATATGAGGCAAGAGATTCTGAAACATAAACCAGAAAGCGATTCAAAATGTTTATGACCTTATTATAATCTTTATCTATCTGATATGGAGAAAGTTCTTTATCTTTCTGTATCATAAAGACTATTTGTTCATTCAGTAAAATCCCAGTATAATAGTCATAACCAGATGATAAATATATCGGCAGGTTCTGAAATGATTCTTTTTTCAAACCATGCAAATCAACATGTAGTATTTCTGACACATATTTTTTAAGATTATCAATCATCATAAGACATCACTCCTATAATATTTTCCCAGTTATATTGCATTATGTCATACATGTTGGGAAAATTCAACAACTATGGGAAAATAATTATGCAGGGCTATTTTATGCGGATAAGCTGGCTACGAGATACACTGCGTGCAATTGAAGATAAGCAGTGGACTACCATATCTATTATTCTTTTGGCTTCTGGAATAATGTAACCGACTGAATAGCAGGTTTAAATTCCGGAGATACACACATATTAAGCTGTATAGCAGCAAGGTGTAATTCGGGAGTAAGCAGTGCGTAACAATATCAAAAGCACAGCTATGTGTATTTATCAGGGCACACGCCTAGATTGTCAGGTAAACTTCAGGATGTTCCTATTGGAGATGCACCAATCAGTATGTATATTTTAATTAATGTGCAATTAGAAGAGAGCAGTGAAGAGGAAAACTTTGTGCTGAATCGTGTGCCGATCGGGCGGTTTCTATCATATTTGAGCGGCTAAGTTATTGAAAAAATGCTGATGAAAGGTGCTAGGTCGCTGATAAATAACATTTAAATCCTTTCACCCCGATTCATACAAGAGAATATCCGATAAGCCAGACTCCCAAGGTCTGGCTTTTTTACGTTAAAATATAATATTCATAGGTTTTGGTGGCGAGATGAACAAAGCATGTCTTTGCGATTACCATTTAAGAGTTGATCCTTTTTTATATTATATTCTTAATTATTTTTGCTGAGTTAGAAAAATATTTATAATTAGTAGCTTCTATCACCTGCTCCAAAAATTCAGGAACCCAGCTATAGATGTAATCATCCATAAATTGATCTTTCTTACTCTTATCAATTTCGTTCATAAAAACCAATAAAGGGACAATGTGGTCTTCTGTATAAGGGGGCAACACTTGAAATAAAAAGTCTGCATATAGGTCTCTTAATCTCAGAGAAATATCCGAATATAAGAGCTTCTTCTCGTCCAGATAATAGGATGCAACAGGAATTGTAGAAAACTGCGAAGGTTGAGAAAATAATTTAAGATATTCTTCGTTATATTTCTCTGCTGCGTCATCTACACCTAAACAATTTATCTCGTCAGCGATTTCATTTACTAATTTATCATCAGCACTACTTAGATTGTCTGCTTGACTTTGAACAATATTAATTAGGAATTCTTTACTGGGGACATCCTTTAATACATTGATAATTAAATCAAAATGTATGTTCTTTCGTACGCTATTCATATTACACCTTTGAAGTTACATGTTTAAATGGGGTAGCTGTTATGGCTACCCCATTTATTTGATATTACACCTTTTCGATCTTCACTATCATATCCGCAAATGCTGGGAATCCCATAAATGGGCTTCTAGCATTTGGATCAGTGAGCATATTCGGATCAGCAGTGTAGTTTCTAGCTTTGTACAGAGGTCCTATACCTTTGCTAAATCTCCCCCCTGTTCCAAATGATATTTTGACCACTTTTGGTCTAATACCGCCGGACAAAAATAACTTTCCTTTAGTGGAGGCTCCTAAAGGGTTTGTCATCTTGACCAAATCGCCCATTTTAAAACCCATATCCTTACCATCTGTTTCATTCATCCAGATGGTTCCGATAGAAAAAGTGTCTTTTTTAAAAGTATGTTCTTTCACTATTTGACCAGGTTTCGGAGATTGAACACCTTCGACATTAACATCCTTAAATTCTTCGTTCATAGGGTGCCAAGTTCCCTCCACTTTGACCTGTGAAAGGAAAGTAGCCATTTGAGTCCCAGTCATCGCATGGTGTACCCTGCCGTTGATAACTTGGAATGGATATTCCTTCTGGTATTTGCTGTAATCTGGATTGGTATACGGATTCCACTTGGTCTCGAACCAGTAGAAAGTTTTTGGATACTTGGTAAAGCCAATCTCTTGCATACCTGCTGGTACAACTTGTGATGCTTCAATAAGCTTGTTGTAGCCTGCGTACCTACCAGATCTTTTGCCATCTTTTTCATAATCCCATACAAACTCAATCATTTTACTATCTGTCTTAGGATATGCTAAGTTTGGTTTCTCAGAATCTGATTTTTTATAACGATAATAGCTCATTGGCCATACAGCAACGCCTTGATTTTTGCGATACCACTCAACTGTTAACAAGTCGCCTTTGATCAATTTCTTATTGTGGTCAACAGTCACTCCAATGCCGCTTTCAAGTGAATCAGGAGTACCTATTATAGTATATCCTTCTGGATATTTAGGATACGGAAGAGGTCTGCCTATATTCTTCATTTTAGGAGATTGTGTGAGCATGTCATTTACAAAATCCTCTTCGTTTGCATATCTTTCCCAAAAGTCTTCAGGTCTTATGTCTCTATCACCAAGAGCATAGAGTTTCTTGGCTAACAGGTTCATAATATCTGTCGGTTTTTTAGAATCATACAAAGGTTTGATCACTTCATCTCTGAGATAAAGGACTGCATGGGAAGGGTATATATCGCTGAGTGACATACGCTCCACAAAACTTGCTTCAGGCAAAATTATGTCTGCATACAGTGCACTTTCTAGGAAAACACTGTCTATAACGGTCATAAGCTCAAGCTTATAATTGCCGTTTTTATCCTTTTCTGTCAGTGCTTTTTTCCAGTCTTCCGTATTAGAAGCGGTCATAACAGTATTTCCTGTTCTAAGGAAAAACATCTTGAACGCATATTTATGCCCTTTGAAAGGCCCGTATTCAATATTGACGCCTTTTCTGATTCTGTCAGGGATATCAGCGACAACATCATCCCAAGCAGAAGGGTATTGATCTCCATAGTGGTCTTTCTGAAGATGTTCCATTTCTCCTTCTACGATCTTTCCATTTACTCTGCGCTTCAGCTTCCGCTTTTTAAAATGTTTAGCTGTTGCGCTAGCACCTTTACTTGCTTTTACAGTTTCAGTATCGATGGCACCGCCAGGGACATCGAGATTTCCTGTAATTACATTTAGTACAGTACCAATTATAGACGCGCAGTAGCCGTTATAATGGTGTCCAGGAGACTGCATACCCCAAACTAATGCTGCTGGCTTGGTAATACCAAAATCATGAGCCAATTTTTTAATTTTATACTCATCGATTCCAGTCCTGTCAGCTGCCCAAGTTGTAGAAAAGTATGTTAGACCATTGATAGGGTCTTTCTTTTTCCACCATGATTTAAACTCATTAATGAATTCATCCCAGCCTAAAACATATTGTTTCATATTCCAGTCAATATATTTTCTGTCAGCTTTTTTAGGGTTGTCATTTTCTAGAATATACCTGAGCATTGCGCCAAAAAGATCGCCGTCTGTTCCTGCTGTTGGTGCTAACCACTCATCAGCAGCAGTTGCTGTATTCGAGTAAGATGGATCAATCACAACAACTTTGCAGCCACTGAGTTTTGCTTCTACAGTACCTCTATTTTCGTAGTAGATACGTGTCGCAACGAATGGGTTCCATCCGTTATAGATAATGAGCTTTGTCTGATACTCGTAAGGCTTAGTTAGCTTACCATCTTCCCCTCTAATTAATAGAGGTCTCATGACGTCAGGCTGTATACGCTTGCCACCTAGTATCAATTTAGGACCATGCCTTCTTGGAACGTCGCAAATTGCTCCATGCTCGCAGCAGTTAGGTGTCCCAAAACCAAAGGCTAAACGATAATACTGGTCTCTGTCGGTAACATCCCCAGTATCCATTAACATAGATTCAGCGCCGTATTGCTTTTTAAGTTTTATCATTCTTTTTGCAAGGAAATCGATTGCTTCATCCCATGAAACCTTTTTAAATTTTCCTTCGCCTCGCTCACCAGTACGGATCATTGGGTGTTTGATACGATAAGGTGAATAAACCAATTGAGGAATAGCCGCTGCTTTTGCACAAGAAGTTCCATCGTTCATTGGAACATCTTTGTTACCGTAGATCTTTTTAAGGTCACCGCCTTTTTCCCAGTATTCAAGACCACACTCAGCAGGGCACATGGCGCATGCACTAAAAACTTTATTGTATCCTTTGAGTGATTCTTTTATGATACCAGCCTCTTGACTGGTTATTTTTGCAAAGACGTTTCCTGCTTTCATTGTGACAGTCGCCCCTGCAACAAGTCCAGCAGATGTTTTTAAGAAATTTCTTCTGTTAATTTTCATTTAATTATTCCCCCTCGTTTATCAGTTCATCTGCCATCTCAAAGACTTTAATATCTTTTGCGATATAGCTGACACGTGGTTTTGTTCCAAAATAGTCAGCCCATTTGATAGTAGGGTTATCTTTGAGTAGTTGAGAAACTTTGCTGTTAGGGTCGTTTAAATCCCCAAAATATCTTGCATGAGCAGGGCAGTTCCTTACGCAAGTAGGCTCTTCAATGTCTGCTGCAATCCTATGGTAACAAAAATCACACTTATCAACAGGGTGTAGAGAACTTTTTGATTTTCCTCTCACTTCCTCTACATTAGGATATTTTGCTGGATCATTTTTTATCGAAAGATTTTGATTAAGATATCGTGCACCGTATGGACACATTTCCGCACATCTGCCACAGCCGATACAAGTATCTCTATTAACAGCAACAATACCATTTTCCATTTTGAATGTTGCTCCGGTAGGGCATGCTGCGATGCAAGGGGCATCATCACAATTGTTACACAGCTTTGGCACAAAGTGTCTTACGGGATTAGGGTATTTACCGGCGTCCACGTATTCCACACGAGATCTGAACCCTACAAAAGGAACCTCATTCTCTTGCTTACAGGTTACTTGGCATCCGCCACAACCTACACATTTTCTCAGGTCTACAATAAATGCATATTGTCTGCTCATTCATACACCTCCGTATATTTACTGATAGATATAAGCAAGAGAGGTGCCATGATTTAACTGTTGATAAATAACAAGAAATTATAAATTAAAGAATATGCCGTGTTCTCATATTGAACAGTGTTCAGGGTGAGAACAGTTAGAGGTCGAGAATTTTCCGTAAGGTATTACGTGATATTTTTAATGCAGCAGCAGCCTGAAGCTGATTTTTATCGTATTGAGAAAAAACGTTGGAGACGTAAATTTTCTGGAAGTTTTTAGTAACTTTCTGTAGAGGTATGATTCCATCTCCAGAAGACATATCAACAGTCGTTTCAAATGAACTAATACTGGTTTCATATAACTCAGATATTTCGCTTTTGTTAAAGCAGATATTACGTTCAGAGATGATATTATTTGAAGATTCTAATAATGCCCTTCGCATGATATTTTCAAGCTCTCGGACGTTACCCGGATATCTATACTGTTGTAGCTTCTCAATACTTTCTGGAGCGATATGTATTGGTTTTTCTGCGTATTTTTGAATAAAGTGTATTACAAGCGGTTCTATGTCATCTATACGCTCCCTTAGTGGAGGTATATTAATTGTGTAGCCACTAAGTCTGAAAAAAAGATCTTCTCTGAATTCTTTTCGTTTGACCAACTGCTGGATATTTTGGTGAGTTGCAGCAATGAAACGAACATTTACAGTCTTTAATTCATTTCCACCAACGGGATAGAAACTTCCTTCTTGAAGCAGTCTCAAAAGTTTAGCCTGAAGATCTGGGTGCATATCCCCAATCTCATCAAGAAAGAGTATTCCATTATCGGCAAGCTCTACCTTACCCATATGATCGCTGGCTGCTCCGGTAAAAGCTCCTTTTTTATAGCCAAAAAGCTCAGCTTCGAGTAGATCCCTTGGGATGCTGCTACAATTTATAGCCACATAAGGTTTATCACTGCGATTTGAAAACTTATGAATTGCTTTTCCTACCATGTCTTTTCCAGTTCCTGTTTCACCTAAAATCAATACTGGAATAGAATTGCATGCTATCTTACCAATCTCTTTAAGAATATTAACAAATGGAGTAGACCTTCCGACTAACGCTTGCTTACAAAAAGAGCCATCATTTTCTATACATACAGAGTGGGCTGCATCGTCATTACTCTTGGCAACTTCCAGAAGGATATTTTCTATATCATTAATATCAAAAGGTTTAAGAATATAGTCAGCTGCGCCATATTTAATCGACTCGATTGCAATATCGGTTTCGTTATAGGCGGTCATCAAAATAACTGGAACCTGCCCTATGCTAGGCATCCTTTTTATCTGTTTTAAAATATCAATCCCATTCTCCTGACCTAGTTTGATATCAAGAAAGATTAAATCAAAGCTGGTGGTCAACAAAGTTTCTACCACCAAACAGCCATCTTCTAATGTCGCAACTTTATGTCCTAACTTTCCAAGGCTCTTCTTCATTGAATGGCAAATTGCATGTTGATCATCAACTACAAGAATACGCATTATGATAACCCTCTCAGAATAACTTTAAAAACTGTATCACCGTTGTCTTTATTTTTAATACTCATGCTACCATTATGTAGTCGAGTAACGTTGTGTACCAAATATAGTCCTAACCCAGATCCTTTCTTCTTTGTTGTGTAAAAAGGTTCGCAAAGTTTCTCAATTATCAAAGGGTCAATACCGTCACCGTCATCACATATCTCGATGGAGGTTCCATCTTCTGAAGTTTCAACCTCTATATAAATATTACCAAAAGTTCCAATAGCTTCCAATGCGTTATCTAATAAATTTGATAACATAAGCTGGATTAGTATAGGGTAGCACTTCACAAGGACAATATTTTCTTTTTCTATAAAATGTATTTTAATCGATTTTGCATTAGCCAGCGGTTTAAGCTCTTCAAGTGTGAGACTTAAAATGTTTTGTATATTTGCAATACGAACTTCTAATTGTTCAGGCATATCAGCGAATAAGCTTTGCATAATATGGTCAATCTTATTAACTTCACATGCAATAATATTAAAATCTTCTTCATCAAAATCTTCAGACGAGGAGCTACTCACTAAGAGTTTTAATGCTGTGGTGGCGTTTTTTATTTCGTGAAGCATCCCAGCTTTAAAATTATTAAGAACATTTAGTTTTTCTACAACCAGCATTTCTCTGAAATCTTGTTGTATCTGATCTTCATAGTGTTTTAGCTCTAGAGACAGAGTGTTCATATTTTGAGTCAATCTGTGTATATCTGTTGACCCTTTTAAAGGGAGCTGAATGCCAAACTTGTGATCAATAAGATTATGTGAGAAATCAACAATTGTAATAATAGGTTTAATGATATAGCCACTGATAAAATATGAAATAAATGCAGCAAATATCGCAATAACAATACATGCAATCACAAAGGACGAAATAGTCCGGTTAAAAGCATCAATAATATTATTCTCTTTAACTCCTATATGGATTTCATAATCTATACCGTCAATCATTTTTATGCCGATATCTCGGTAGATTTTGTCTCTGAACCTTACCAACTGTACACTCTCTAACTTAATGACAGGGTTTGAATATGTAAGTTTCTCTACATCAGTCAATTCGTTAAAGCTATGCGTAAATATCTCTTTATGTTCTCCTAAAATATAAATATATCCAATAAAACTGTTTTCTTTAACAAGCTGATGAACCAACCCTGTCGCTTTATAATAATCTCCTAACAAAACCATATCAGCCATATAGCTTCTAACTGTATTTGCGAATGCTGTTCCTAGTAGAGTTGCTTCCTTCTTCATTGATCCAAAAGTGATATTGCTAATTATCAAAAAGGTCGATAGAAATGCTAAAAAAATGACAGAGGTCATGGCGAGCATGATTTTATTACGTAATTTCATTTGGCTAAACTATACTTTCTGATTAGAGTCGAGATGCTTGAAAAATCTATATCTGCTGCATCAACATACCCTCCAGCCATTTCGGTCATGTTCCAACCTGCTTCCACAAAAGGAACATTTTCTAATGGGATAAGCCGTAATAGAGCAGATTTAATTTTATTCATTTTATCTGCATCAGATAGTGGGGATATACAGATAGTGCTGGATGGGTAAGGCTGTGAAAAACTAAGGATATCGACCATTCTTTGGTTAGCTAATTTAATTGCTAATTTATCTTGGATTGCCCCGGCACTCACTATTCCGTTTATGACCTTTTTAGCGGCTTCATCGTGGGAAGAGGAGAATTCATAAATTATATCTGACATTTGCACATTAATATTCTCAAGCATATGTCTAGGAATCAAATATCCTTGAGTAGAAAAACGATTGCCAAACGCAAAGACTTTACCTTTTACATCACTTATCTGGTTAATCTCAGATTGACCTTTCTTGACAATAATTGCTGATTTGTAAAAAGGCTGTTTATCTTCATTAAGTCCTACCAGTAAAGGGGAAGCTCCGTATCTTTTCTGAGCAATAAGACAGCTGACAGACCCCATAATAGAGATGTCCAAATCTCCATCCCCTAACATTTGAATGTTTTTATAATAATCTGAAGGAACTTTGATTTTAATATCGTACCCTGTCTCTTGTGAAAGGTAATTTACTAACGGGATATAGAATTTGACATCATCAACAGGCTTCCAGCGCAAGTCAAACCCAATATATAGGGTGTTGCTAGAGATGTTCTTCTTAGGAGGAAGAATTACCTCATTAACGTTAACAACGGTCTCTTGATTATAGCAAGAAAGCAGTGAGAGCAGAATGAAAGCTAATGCAAAATTACGTAGTTTGCGTATCAGAAATTTAGCTTGTGTATATAAGATAGCATACATGACAATGTATACCACAATCTAGGTGAAGATTCAATTCAAAGAGATACTATCATATATATTATAGCTTATTTTTCGTCACACTATTTGTCACAACTAGAGCGGTTGTGAGCGGACATGAGCGGTAAGAATCCCATGAAACAAGGTGCTCAAGACCGCATAGGGTTAGATTTAATGAGTTCAAATCCTTTCACCCCGATTTACGAATCAAACATGTAAATTGTTACTGGTAGTGTTACTGGTAATTTCATTTAGCTTTAGTTTTCTAGATTAATTAATTAGAGTTTGAGCATAAAAAAGCCCTTGTTTTATCAAGGGCTTTTCTACGTATGCCGAGGGGGGGACTCGAACCCCCACAGGCTTATTGCCCACATGAACCTGAAGAATCTGAGTTTGAAAGAAGGTCGAATAATTTGCAGAGCTTATCAAGACTTGCTGAGATGCTGTGCAATACACTGGAGCTCACTAAAGATCCTGCCGATATGGCAATCGATATGGAGAAGGCTCTTGAGCAAAGTCTCAAGAATCATGGTATAATAAATAATGATAAGGAGTGAAAAATGACATACGGAACATTTATCGTATCTTTGACAATCGGTATGGCACTGATAGCTATCAGTGGTGTGGTAATTGAACACAAAATAAAGAGCAGGAAGAACTAATCTTCCTGCTCATATAACATTGCTTCGTTAAACTTTTGCTGTAGGTATCCGTGTGATATCTTTGTTTTATGGTATTTAGCAATATATTCGTAAGCTTCCCCTTGAGGAGGACAGTTCTAAACTAGAGTTTTCTGTTTCTTCATCATATATTCTATCGGTGTCATATCGTCAAGAGCATCGTGTGGACGTTCCTCGTTGTACTCAATCATCCACCAGTAGGTAACTTCCCTTACCTCTGCTAAATTATCAAACAGATACAGGTCAAGAACCTCAGTACGATAAGTTCTGTTAAATCTCTCTATGTAGGCGTTCTGGTTCGGTTTGCCTGGCTGGATATACATAATCTTCATTCCAGCATCTTCAGCCCAAGACACGAACTCTGCCCCCAGAAACTCTGGGCCATTATCGCATCTAAGTACTTCCGGTAATCCTCTCTCTAGGCTGATCTTCTCAAATACGCTGATAAGCCTTCTGCTTGTAAGAGAAGTATCTATCTCAATGTGCACTGCTTCCCTGTTGCAATCGTCTATGATATTAAACGTCCTGAATCTTTTTCCAGAATACAGGCTGTCACTTACAAAGTCTGCTGACCAAACCTGATTAGGCAGTTCTGGCACAAACAGAGAATTATTCTCCCTTTTAGGCAGTCTTTTCTTTGCCCTGCGCTTCTGATTAAGCTTCATCTGGCAGTAAACCCTGTAGACTCGTTTATGATTCCAAGGATACTTCTTCCTAAGCACCTTAAAGAGCTTCCAGAAGCCCCAACGAGAGTGCTTCTTTACAAGTTCATTCAGCGCATTTATCACAAGAATATCGTCTGTATTAACAACAACAGGCTTATAATAGGCCGACCTTGAGAGACTTGCACAACGGCAGCTCTGTGAAACAGAAAGACTATGCTCATTTACCAAGAAAGTAACAGCATCACGTCTTTCCTGCGGCCTTAGAGCTTTTTTTCTATTAAGTCCTTCATTGCTTTATTTTCTAAAGCGAGGTCTGCATACATCTTTTTTAGCTGAGAAAGCTCCTGCTCCATATCTTTCATCTTTTTAAGATCAGATGCAGTCATGCCTCCGTATTTAGATTTCCAGTTGTAATATGTTGCGTCAGATATACCATGCTTACGGCAGATATCTTTTACCAGCATTCCGGCATCCGCTTCGTTAAGAATCGAGATGATCTGTGTTTCGGTGAATCGTGATTTCTTCAAAATGAGCCTCCTAGCTTTTATAGTTTGCCAGAAAAACTCTAAATTTGGAATGTCTACTCAATGGGGAAGCTTACGTATTCAGAAATCTCCCGCCAGGATAACCCATCATTGTAATACATATTCTTGATTTCATGGAATAAGGTCTCTTTAATCAGTCGTGCTTTCCTGCTATCCTTCTTGCCTCTGCCAGCTTTTATTCTTTCCATTCGAAGCTTATGAAGCTTCAGGGCTTCTTCCTCATTGAGGGCATCTTTTGTGGCCTGTGCTGTCTCTACTCGCTTCATCGCTCTCAATGCCACTAAGTGCATTGCGTAGTAGAATTCTGCAGAACGTTCTTTATCGAATTGATCCTTATGCTGCCTGGCATAATCAGTTTGTAATTTGAAAGATTCGATGCGGACACTTTCGGGGAGTTTAGAGAAATATTTAACGAGAGAATTGGCCTCTGATTTGGCTATTCCTGTTAATTGTTGTACATACGCAATGTCATAATCATACATGTTATCATGCCCTTGTGAGATAGACCATTAGATAACCCATCTAAACGTCCATCACATATTTGATAATGTATATTATACATTATTCAGAAAATCTCAACACTATCCTACTACTGTCATGTCATATGAAGTTTGCAATACAATCATAGATATCAAATATAATATCATTTCTTAAGTTTAGGATTTGACTTGTAGGGAACTCTGCCCGAAGGTACGTGCTGCGATGCGGGACCGGCGTGTACATCCTGATCATCAAAGAATATGTGCGGACGAAATGCTTTTAATACTTCATCTTTCGGCAGGCCGCCGAGGAAGAATGATTCATTCACATATACCCCTAGGCTGCGGAGTGTCTTGATTATGCGGATGTTTGCCGGAAAGCTTCTTGCAGTTACTATCGCCACTTTCAGCGGTGAATTGTCTATGCCGCATTTATTTTGGATTCTTGACAAAATCTCAAGGAAATTCATGAAGTTTCCCGGAGGGATAGGATTGTCTTCATTTTCTGATTCGTGCTTCTGAAAAGCTTCCAGCCCATGTTCTTTGTATATCTGTTCCGACTCATCGGAAAAGATTACAGCATCAGCATCAAAGGCGATTCTTATATGCTCAGTATCCGGTTCATAATCTTTGGGCGGAGCGTATAGGAGAGCAGCTGCCACGCCATTGTCTATGGCGTACTGAACATCACCCTCGTCTTTTGACAGAAAGAGGTCAACCTTGAATGACTCTAGATATGGGGACAGAGGCTCACCGCCGGAAAACGCTGATCTAATGATATCCAGACCATAATGCTTTATACTATTGAGTATGCGCAGACCTGTATCAGGGCTGTTTCTGGACATGACGATAACTTCGACTACTTTCTCGCCGTCAAATAGGTTATTCAGCTTCAAAAGTGCCTCTATCAGAGGGAACGCTGTCCCTTTCGAAAGGACAGTATTCTCATTGTCACGCTGATATTCAATATATTTGCCCAGTGGCTCATTCTCGAAGATACTGTTCTCTTTCTCAAGATCAAACAGTGCCCTCGAAGATATACCAACCACCAGAATATTATTTAAGTCAATTGGCACGGTAGCACCTTATAGCACATTAAATTTTTCATGATTAACGTAATAACCGTTCGTATTCTTGATCCAAATGCTCATTAATTAGAGCTATATCTACGCTTCCGACTTTATACCAAGCGGTAACTTCCTTTAATGCTAATGACCCAAATCGTACCCAAGCAATCAGATTGGTATTAAGCAATAGTGTCACTATCTCTCCGCCAGACCTTATTCCTGCATCCACTCCATCAATGATACACAAGGAACCGTGCCCCACAAGTAACATTCTTCTGAGTTCTGGATTCCCTGCTGATGGGATGCAGTCAGACCAAGCCTTACCATGAAAACATTTCTGTTTAATGCTCCATGATAATCTGATCAACAACTCTGTTGTTAACACCGGAATAGCTAATGCCACACCATGTCTGGCATCATAGCCTTGCTCAAACACTTTAACAGCGACTTTTGCAAACGAATCCTTATTCTGTCCAAAAGAGCCGACATCAAATAATTGCAGCATAGAATAAAAGGGGATTGGAACACCAGTACCTCTTCCTTTAGCACCAGACGAACCAGCCCAATCAGACATTATATGTCCGAACCAATTTGCAAAACCACAAAATACTTTTGACACAAAGTTACTTCCGATCAACTCGGAGTTTTCAGTATTAATTGTTACAATTTTCCCTTCACTTATAAATGAGGATGTATTAGTAAATTGATTCAGAATAGAAAAGAATAACCCAATAATATCTGGAGAATGTCCAAGGCTCTTTAGATGGTGATTTTTTGTACTTAAGTTTTGTACAAGTCCGCCTGTTCCATTATCACCATATGTCGTTGCCTGATCGTAGTTTATCTTGAATTTACTTTCGAGAAATCCAATAGCACTGGCTGTTGTATCACTTCCTCTAGCTTCTGGTTTTGTCTTATCCCATCCTAACAATGAAGCAAACTTTTCAGTAATTTTATCAGCTTGTCCGTCAACGAATTTCGTCAGTTTACTCTCATCAGGTGCTCCGACGAACAGAACATCTATCAGTCCGCCAATAAGTCCACATGTGCCCGCAATCATGTAATCATATTTGTCACAATTGGCACTTTTATATGTGAATTCATCGTTAATTCGTTTCTCTATTTCACTTCTTTGAGTATCTGATAGTAATCGCTCGAAAGGGTCTTTATTTAAATCTATATTGTTAACGGAAGCATATTCACGCACAGACTTAATATACTCAGACCATGAAATATTATCTGCATCATTAAAAATTGATAATGTTTCTATTGTGAAAGTTTGTTCTTTATAGCATTTAGTATCGACTAGCTCTTTTATATCTTCTGATACGGAAAGATTGCCTTCATCAAATTCAACGCCTGATTCGGAGAGTAGCTTATCTAGCTCAGCATCTAATTTGTTTAAAGTGTCAAGGTTGTCTTTATTTATTTTATTTAAGAGATCTATTCCACTTTTAACTTCACCAAGTTTATTAAATGCGTTTTCCTGTTGGTGTCTCTGCACAACCAATGCATCAGCAGCATCTTTATGCTTTTCTTTCATGATAAAACGCCTTTTAGCTTTCCAGTAATGGCTCCTTTCACTGAGTAATAACCTATTGCTTCAAAAATTTGTCCAAGCTCAATAAGAGATTTTATGTCTTCAGTTGAGATAAGTCTATAATCTACATTACTATTTTGTTCATAAAAAGGGATTATTTTATCATAGTATACTTTTTTGCTTTGCTCATTAGTTATTGCTTTCAGTCTATCTATATCTAAAGTTTCAGGTAGTTTAAGTCTTGCCAATTCTGCTTCTTTCTGCTTGAGCTGCCCAGCAAGCCCTTTATTTGCCTCAGCAAACTGACTTATTCTACACGTAATTTTTCTAAGCATTTCACTTGTTGTGTTGCCTGAGTTTATAGCATCAGTCAAATCTTTGATTATAAAATTAATATCCTCAGAAAGTTTATTCATGGTAGATTGCCCAAGTCGTATTATTTCCTTAAGCATTACCTCACGTCTTTTATCACCTTCTTCTGTTCCAGTTTTAGTCAGGCTTTTAATGCCTTTGTATGTAAACGTTCCTAGCATTACAGCTACTCCAATTCCAGTAGCCATGCTAGAGAATGTAAGAAATCCTCCCATGCCTAATGCTGCTAGGCCTGAGGTCATTCCGGCAGCAGATAGCCCAATAACAGAACCTGACAAGTACACAGCTCCTAAAGGTACACCAATTGCAGCTGCTTTAGCACTCAGTTCTTTAAAGCTATTAACCAAAATATCATCTTTATAATCACGATTGAGGATTATTCGATCATTTTTAATTGCTAGCTCCACCAGTTCTAATTCTTCATCACTAATATTCAAATTTTCTTTTAGATTATTAATAAAAGGAAAATCTGTGCTTAATTGGTCTGTCAAAATTGAGTGGACACTAACAAGGTCTTTTGTAAGCGAAATACATAAAGATTGGGACATACCATCTGGAGCATTCTCTATTATCTTGTTAACAAGCTCTTTATTATTTTCTTGGTTTTCTGGGCTGGTTATGTATTGACGAATTTCAGATCTTGATTCTACAGACATCTCTATTCTTGTTATTAATTTATATATCTCTGCGAACTCTTCTGCATCTACCAGCCCGTCATCATCAAAAGCCATATTAGCTATAACTTTTATATATGCCACTTTGATATCTTCCGATAAAGACTCAAGTGGCATAAGTTGATTTTGTTCTGTATAATCATCAAAGTTATTTAAAATTTCGTTCATAACTGTAGTAAACTTATTCATATCAACATAAATAAAAGGTTCTATCCTGCGCTCAAATCCATCTTTGTGCGTTATCACATAATAATCTTTTTTCTTCTCTTTACCTTTTTTGTCTGTAGATACTTCAACAGCCTTTTTGATTTCAGATATACCAGAAATTCCTAAAGAAAGCGGAGAGTCAAAAGATCTTTTGATAATAATTTTATTACCAGTAACTAAAATGCCTTCTTTAGCACTTTTGAACAATGTTTCATCCAATATTGCTATTATCGCACCTTTATCGCCATCATATTTGAAAGCATTCACAGCATTTTCTAATTTCTTCTCATCAATATTAGGAGACACATAAGTTCTGTCATTAAATTTGGCAAATTCTTCTTTTAAATACTGATTTACTCCAGACATATTAACCTCTCTATTGCTTAAATTAATTTTCCTGATTACCAGACAAGCTATCTGTCACTTCAGCATCATCTCCAAAGCTGCGTACCCATGCCTGAAGCTCAGGTTCGCTTTGGGTTGTAAGCTCCAGTACCACGCCGCCGTCTTCTGTGTCGGTCAGTGTCTGTTGCTCTGACCATATTCTTTCCTTCACGTACTCTGCAGACTTACCCCCCTTGAACCGCACCCTGAAAGCTTTCGGCTCATGCCAAGGCAGACCAAAGACCTCCGGCTTATACTCAGGCATCTCTATATCAACCTGCCTGTCAGTCAGGACAATGTCCTTTATGCGGTGAATCGCAAAATTGGTAGGGTGCTTCATCTCCGCCATATCACGGCTGAGCCCAATTCCTAAAACATATAAAGCATTGCTCATACTGACTATCTGCCCTGGCAAAAAACGATGCTCTATAGGCTCTGTCCTCATGGAAGCCACATACTGCACAATACACACCAGCTTATTTTCAGCCGCCTTGATCAGTTTCTCAATATTGCCGATATGAAGAGTGTAATCTATCCGCCCTTTAGCAAAAAATGATAACTGGTTTCCACCGCTGTTATCCGCCATGCTCACAGATAGACGCAATATAGTCTCGTCAATGCGTTTCAGCACTGGTTCCGGCAGTATGCCGCTTGATAACTCCCTGCAAAGGCTCAGGTAGCGCACTTCCTCGAAATCAAGTCCGAGGCTGCTTCTTTTAGAACTATTGATCATGTACCATTTTCTGCGATCCTCAATGCCGGACTCAAAATTTATACCTAGTACTGACTCGATTTCGAAAGCCATCCTGCTAATCGTCTGAGGAGAGCAGTTGAGGTCTTCACTAAGGTCAACCTGATAGTGTTTCCGACCGTCGAACATTAATTTACGGAACATCCGCAGAAGTTTTACTCCGGATGTGGCATCCTGATCATGCTTTTTTGGCATTTTAAACCGCCCCCGCTGATAATGAAACCGTGCCCAGCGCAAACCGAGCACAGCAACAATAATATACACTGTAAATTATACCCGACACAAACTTAATCATGCAACACCATGAAACATTTATTTTCATATTGCTATCTGATCTGGTATTTGCGCTTAGCAAGGTAATATCCTGCAACAAAGCCTATGAAGAAAAGCACTAAAGCACCCATGTCTATGCTTCTGGAATTACTTCTGGAATTACTTCAGGGTTTACCGATGCTTCTGATACGATTTTTCCTGTTGCTGCCCCAAGTCCGGATATCGCAGCACCCATTGCAGTATCAAAAGCACCTTTTAGATCAACCGTACTGTCATGTGCAGGTGTTTCATACTCGAGCTCGTTTTCAAGTTCTTCCTCAAGATCATCAAATGAACAGCATCCAGAATCAGAGCTTTCATCTTCTGAATCTCCGAACAGTAATGCTCCGCCAACTATAACTGCAGCACCAACTACCGCACCAATTACGCCATATTTTAACCAGCTCATAATATCCTCCTTATGATTTTGTAACTATAAGCTAGCATATGAAGATTCCAGAATATGGAAAGATACGTAAAAAGTTTGAGTAGTAGGTATAGGGTTAGAGTAGTGTTGATTCTAGTAGAGCATGCATTAAAACACTCAAAAATACGGAATGCTTTATCAGATGTACCAGCCAAGGTACCATCTAAAGTACCATCAAATTAAATATAAAAACATTTGATACCCTGTTGATTTATTCAGTGTCTGAAAATACACATAATGCCAAAACACGAAAGGCGGGTTATATGATTTTCATTTGAGCTCATTACTTCTGCAAATATGTCTTTGCAAAAGTAATGCAAAAAATGCCTGGAGGGATATTCTTTGCAACAGTCATTGACTTACATCGAAATTTATGACGAAAAAACCTGTGATTAACTATTGAGAATAAAGGCTTTGTGGAAGTTGTCAAAATGTAGAGAATGATGAAATTACATTTAATGAAAAAATGGTCTTAAAGATATTTTGTAAACACAAATTGCATGTTGATGTCTGTTACATTGATTATAGTGATGCTATCGACTATATAATTTTTGGCGTGATACAAATTATAACTCAAGTTTCGCATCTTGATATAGTGCGATAACTTGTTGTTATAGCTAGGATAACAATAGAAAAAGTCTCACATAGATGGTATATTGATTTTCCAATAACAATTACATCAAGGAGACTTTTTCTATGCTTGAGAATAAATCATGGCAGTCTGAAATACAAGCGGCATTGTGGAAAGAATTTGAGATATTCCGAGTAATGAAGGCTTTGCAACTGCGTACAATTGCCTATAGGTGCGGTATTTCAAAGAATCAGGGCGTCGAGCCGTTTTCGATTCTTGTGGCTTTAGTTTTTCTGACTTTTCTCGGTAAGAGCGTTCACCATTTTGTTTCCCATTGCCGGAACAGTCTATTTGATTTAGGCGGTAAAGATGTTTTTTATCGTTTAAGTACACGTACAAGTATCAATTGGCGGCGTTTTATGATGGATATATCGCTTAATGTGATCAGATATTTCAAATCATTCAGCAGCTGGCAGCAGCGTGTTCTTGTAATTGATGACACAGTAATTCAGAAAGCCGGCAAAAAGATAGAAGAAGTATCATGGGTGTTTGACCATAGCAAAGGTAAAAGCGTGAAAGGCTTCAGTGCTGTTGTGCTTGGCTGGAGTGATCGTGCGTCATTTGTCCCTGTAGATTTTGCTTTGCAGCGAAGCAGCAGAAAAGTATTCAAACAATCGACAGAAATTGAAATGGATAAGCGGATGCTGGCGTGGCATCGTCGACAGGAAGCAGTAAAAGACAAACCAACACTGGTAAAGGAAATGCTTAAACGGGCGAAACAGAAGGGTCTGGATGCTGGGGCTGTTCTGTTTGACAGCTGGTACTGTATGCCGAGGCTGGTGTCGTCAATTTATAATGAGATAGGCTATGACGTGATTGCCATGCTTAAAACTACACCGACATTGACTGTTGCTGTAAATGGCAAGGTATACTCAACCAAACGCTTATGGGAATGTGTTGTTCCAGATTTGATTAAGGCAACAGTAACAATTGGCAAAGATCGGGTGTCTGTATCTTCCATCAATGCTTTTTTCGGTTCAACTCTGGTTAAGCTGGTCTTCTGTCAGCCATCTGAGAAAAGTAAATCAAAGAAGCCTATTATTCTACTGTCTACGGATACATCTTTGACATCGGCAAAAATAATTGAAACCTATGGTCAGCGTTGGGCAGTAGAAGTGTTGTTTAAAGATGCCAAGAGCAAGCTTTTCTTTGGGAAAAATCAATCCAGAACCTTTGAGGCTACTATTTGCTTCCTAACACTATCGCTCGTTAGGTTTATCATCCTGAGCTATATGGAACGGATAAATGGTGATTTCCGTCACAAAGGCAGTCTGTATGAGGGTCTGCGTTATGAGGTCGAAGAACTGAATATTCTGGCGTTTATGGAAAAATTCATAAACCGATTATTATCAATAATTGATGGAGCAAAGGAAACATTTACAGTTTTTATGAATAAATTGGCTGGAATACAGGAAATGGTAAGGCTTTCAATACAGAATCTGATGTTTCAAAGGTGCGAAACTTGAGTTATAATATTAATACGCATGGCTCTTCTCTGTCTTGTAAAATCTATAGCCCTGAGGGGCTCTGATTTGCTCTCTGCTTGATGTTATCTTAGTTCATGCATCTTTTCCTTATAATGCACCTTTTTGACGTTTAAACAGTTGACTATGTGCTTTGGTTATGTTGCGATTTAATTCAACTAAGTTGATATGTGATGTTGTTAATTCAACAATCAGTAACATATTGGTAAGTAGCATAAATTCAAGATAAGGAAACTTAGTGGACAAAAGATTGTTCACTTATGCAACTTATGTTACTTAAAAATAAACCCACAGTAATACCAATCAGATAACTCATTGTTTCTTATGTTGGCTTATTATATTTAAGTCAACATTTATGTTTCCTTAAGTGTTATATTGATCCCTCCTTGTGATTCTATCAACTGTTTCCTATTCAATTATTCCTCTCCTAACACTCTGCCCATTCTTCACAAAGGGCGGCTGCTTGTTCCAGAACTGTCTGGGTGGCTTTGTCGCTTGCTTCTGGCGGGTAGCCGTATTTGCGGAGTATACGTTTAACGATTACTCTCAGCTTGGCTTTCACAGCGTCTCTTTTAGTCCAGTCTATGGTTACGTTCTTCTTAACTGCTTGCACAAGCTCAACAGCGACAACTTTCAGCTCGTCCCCCATCTCTTTTAAGAGCCTCTCGCCAAAAGCGGCATTTTCTGTCAGAAGTGCATCGTAAAAAGCGATTTCATCATCACTCAGCCCAAGGTCGTTGCCTCGCTCTGCTTCTTTTCGCATCTCTTTTGCAAGGTCTATAAGATGCTGAATAACCATTGCCGCCTCAATAGAGCGGTTCTGGTAATTCTTCATCGATTCTTCGAGTCTTTCTATAAATGAGCGGGATTTCACCACATTCCGTTTCAGCTTAATCTTTATTTCATCAGCCAACAGCTTTGCCAGCATCTCAACGGCAAGGTTCTTGTATGGGTATTCTTTCACCTCTGCCAAAAATTCATCTGAGAGAATGGAGATTTCTGGTTTGTCCAAGCCTGCTGCACCAAAAACATCTACAACGCCATTCGCCGTAACCGCTTTTGAAACAAGCTGTTTAAGAGCCGTATTCAGCTCATCTGGCGACTTTTTCTCTGGGGTAATGGTGTTCTTTATGATTGCCGCTTTAATTTCTTGAAACAGGGCTAAATAGTCTCTGACTTCCACCGTCTGGGGTGCAGGGACAGCCAGTGCAAAAGCACGTGAAAGCTCTGTCACCATCTTTATAAAGTCCATTTTGCGGTCTATGGAGAGAACATATTCCATAGCTTCATAAATGCCGTCCAATCGTTCTTTTTCTTTGGAGTGAAGGATTGCCTCATAGTCAAAGTCGTGCATAAGGTCGATGACCTGCTCGAACTTCTCCATCATATATGCGGCGGCTTCGTCTTTGTCGTGGTGAGACTTTCCTTTACCGCCACTAGCGGTGTAATTACGCATAGCGTTTTTCAGGTCGTCTGCAATGCCGATGTAGTCCACCACCAGTCCACCGGGCTTGTCTTTGAAAACCCTGTTAACACGAGCGATTGCCTGCATAAGGTTATGCCCGCCCATAGGTTTGTCTACATACATCGTATGCATACATGGTGCGTCAAACCCTGTCAGCCACATGTCACGAACTATTACCAGCTTGAAGTCTGTGTCGGGCTTTTTGAACCTGTTTGCCAGCTCTTCTCTCTGCTGTTTGGTGCGTATGTGCGGTTGCCATTCTTCCTTGTCAGATGCTGAGCCGGACATTATGATTTTTATGAAGCCTTGCTTGTCGTCTTCGTCATGCCAGTCTGGGCGTAGCTTTGCTATTTCATTGTAAAGCTCAACACATATGCGGCGGCTCATACACACAACCATAGCTTTTCCGTCCATAGCAGAGAGTCGGTCTTCGAAATGCTCTACTATGTCTTTCGCTACAAGCTCCAGCCTGCTGGTCGCCCCTACAAGAGCTTCTAATGCTGTCCATTTTGCCTGTAGCTTCTGTTTTTCGAACTTTTCTTGGTCTTCTGTTACTTGCTCAAACTCTGGGTCTACTTTCGGTTTTTCAACCTCGTCAAAGTCGATTTTCGCAAGACGTGCTTCGTAATAGATGCGGACGGTTGCCCCGTCATTTACAGCATCTTCCATGTCGTATATGTCAATATATGAGCCGAATACGGAAGTAGTAACTTTGTCTGATGTTTCGATTGGCGTTCCGGTAAAGCCGATGAACGCCGCACCGGGGAGAGCATCCCGCATGTGCCGAGCAAAGCCGTCTATGAAGTCATACTGGCTTCTGTGTGCCTCGTCTGCCATAACGATGATGTTTCTGCGTGGGCTCAGCTCTGGGTGGCTGTCTTCGTCTTCTTTCGGGAAAAACTTCTGTATCGTGGTAAACACTATTCCGCCGGATGCCACATTTAGCAGTTCCCGCAGGTGTGCTCTGCTTGTTGCCTGCACAGGTTTCTGACGGAGCAGGTCACTGCATAGTGAGAAATTGCCGAATAGCTGTTCGTCAAGGTCGTTCCTGTCTGTAAGTACAACCAATGTCGGGTTGCTTAGCTCCAGCTTTTGCACAACTTTACCAGAATAAAATACCATAGAGAGGCTCTTTCCGCTTCCTTGAGTGTGCCACACAACGCCTATTCGTTTGTCCCCTTTTTCGGAGGTAGCTTCAACTGTTCTGCTGAGTGCTTTGTTCACTGCGTGGTACTGATGGTAGCCAGCCATCTTTTTGATGATTTTGTCGTCACTCACTTCGAAAACGATGAAGTTTCGGATGATGTCCAGAAAACGCTCTTTGTCAAACATGCCTCTGATGAGCACTTCCAGCTGAATCATGCCTTTTGGGTCTTTTTCGCCGTTCACGGTCTTCCACGGCATGAAGCGTTCCCAGTCGGCAGTAAGTGAGCCTGCCGTTGCACTGTAGCCGTCGGAGGCAATAAGGATTTCGTTATAGTTAAACAGGTTCGGGATGAAATTTTTATAGTTTTGAAGCTGAGTGAAGGCATCGAACATAGTTGCCTTTTCATCAGATGGATTTTTCAGCTCGATTACTGCCAGCGGTAAACCGTTTACGAAGACTATAACGTCTGGTCTGCGCTTCTCTTTTGCCTCGGTAACGGTGAACTGGTTCGCCACCAGCCAGTCATTGTTACTAATGTCTTTAAAGTCGAAAAGATTGATTATTGCTGTCTTTGTCTCGCCGTCTTCGTGGTATGGAATGCTGATTCCGTCTGTGACGTATTTATGAAACGCTCGGTTATTGTCGATGAGCTTCACGCTCTCCGGGTTACTAAGCTTTTTGATTGCTTCATCAATCTGCTCTTCGCCTACCTCTGGGTTAATCTCCATCAGCTTGCGTTTCAACCGCTTGGTGAGAATAACCTCGTCCGTGCTGATGCGTTCATAATCGCCGCCGTCATCATCCACCATGGTAAAGTCAGGAGCAAAGGCGTAGTCATACCCCAGCTCTTTAAAAAGGTCTATTAAAACGTATTCGAGTGTGTCTTCGATGAGTTTAGTCATATGTAATCTCGCAAGTTTTATGCTATATTTGTTTATATATTTTTACATTCTTTTATATATTTCTGTTTACATTTAACTTCTTTTGACTTACCTTATTAACAAGGACAGGGGATTCCCAGTCGACACTTGGTTGTGGCGGATGCGTCACAACCTTTTGTTTTTTATGGGTGACACTTCAAGCCCCAGCCGTTCTCTTCCCCAGAGTTATTTGTATAGAATTTTTCTTTCACAACGTTATAAGCTCTGTTATCTTGTTCAGGTTTAAGTATTTTAAGACCTACTGGTCTTGCTACGAGGTCAGCAAGTTGAAGTCCTGTTGAATTACTCTTTTTGTCTGCAAAAACAATTTCGAACGGGAGTGCTTTACCCATATAGTTTTTGCCATCACATATTCGCCTGAATTCCAACTCTAATTCATTATCTTCTTTCTTCCCTCTGTTTTCCACAATCACATGAGTTATGCTCTTCAATTCATCCTGACTTCGAAGGTAGTAAAAAAGTCTCTCCAAGCAGAAACCCAATGCAATATGGTATGGGTTTTCAGCTTCTGGATTCTTTTTGCATAACTCATCCTTTTTGATTACTGTCGTAATGATTTTGAAAGGTGTTTCCGCTATTATTTCAGTTATTTCATTAAGAAAAATATTTTTCAGTTCTCTGCTTTTTAGAAATGTAAATGCCCCTCTATCCTTGCGTATGTCGGATTCATGTAAAATAACTTGGTCATGCCCAAAGTGCTTAAACTTAAAATTCTTCATTAAAGGTATGAGTTTGTCAGAGTAATCAGATTTCTTAAATATGCAGAAAGCAAGCACAAAAATAGGGTAGCTTGGATTGGTATTTGTAAGACTATGGTCTCCGCTTTCATCAACGAAAACAATGTAATCACTAAATATATTTTTCAATTAATCTTCCTTTTCTGCCATTTTTACATCACAACGCCATTACTTCTGCCCAAAAGTTTCCAAGGTATAACCCAATACCTTTACCTAGCTGGGCAGGAGCATATAGTTTTTTAAACTCTACATATGCAGTTTTCAAATCTGCATTAGCAATAAGGTTCTTTTTAGCCATGTAAGCCAATGCTAAACCCGCTGAGCGAGATTGTCCTTGATTGCAATGAATCAAAACTTTTCTCTGTGGTATTTGCTCATCAAGAAACTCAAACGTCGCCTTCATTATTGGATGTGTGAAAACTGGGAGAAACATCTTCTCCATGTCCACTAGATTTAAAAATAAGTGATTCTTTTCAAGATGTACTATATAGCTAGGGTGATTTTGTGGAAGAGCTTTCTTATAGCGTAGAAATTTTTGGTGACAAGTTTTACAAGCATGAACTATTGCCCACTCTGCATCGCACATTGAGCAACTCGTGTCATTTCCAACATATAGATTTTCGCTAACTTTAATCATCTTACACCTCGATTTCTCCACTAATGAGCCTAGGAAGGAGAGAGTCTCTCAAATCTGTAAGAGTGTTCTTTTCGATTATATTTTTTTGAATAAGTTGAAAAATTGGCTCTACAATACTTGTGAATTCACTAATGATTTTCTCATCCACAGGAAACACACTATTAATATTTCTGAAATTCTTCTTGCTAATCTCTAAAAAGGTTGAGCCGTTAGCATTTGCAATAATAAGTTCTATGTTTTCTTTGCACCAAAAATATATGAAATATTTGGAGAAAGTTTCATTTTCTTTGATGGCAATGAAACCTTGGTTCACAGCAATTGGCGTCTCTGAAATCGCAACGTACCCGATGGGGGCTCGTGAAGACAATAAAACCGTTCCTTTTGGTAATAACCCTGAGCTTATTTTATTAAGCCCTTTTTCCGTCAACATTCTCTCAGTAGTGAGAATAATGGGCTCATTTAAGTTTGAAAGGTCTTTCGGTGTTGCCCAGTGGTAAATACCATTAACCCAGTACTCAGGTTCTTTTGTGCTTGGAGTTCCACCGCCTAACGCCTCGAACACATCACCAAGTGATTTAACTTCCCAGCCTTTGGGGATGGGGTTGTTTAGTTGTTCGGAGTGGACGAATTCAGACGGGAAGAGTGAAGCGATTTCGTCGGGCATGCCTGAGGGCTCTTCGCCACGAGCTTTCGCATGCACAGGGTCAAAATCCACAAACCAGCTCTTGAAAATAGCTCTCGCCATCTCCTCCAGCGTCTCATTCATCTTTCTATTCAACTCAATCTTGTCATCAAGTGATGAAAGGATTGATGCAACTTCTTTTTGAATTTTCGGACTAGGAGCTTTGCACTCAAGAACACCTATTCCACTCTGGGTTATAAGTGGTTGAGCACTACCTGTAGCAGCCCTGCTTACATTTAAACTCTTGAGTAAATAGTAGAGAAAGTTTAAATCTGTGTCATTTTTTGGAGTAGCTTGTATGGCATTGTCTGTTACCCAGTTATTGCCTTCAGCCATATGAATAGAGCCGCAATATGCTCCAACACGTCCAATAACAATCACCGGGTCACTATTTAAGACTTCGTTTGTGGAGGCTATTTGGCCATTTGCACCCCACACTCCAGACTTTCCAAAATCAGTATAGAACTTATTATTCAAGCCTTTGCCATTCCTAAGATTTGCTAAGTCAGCTAATTTATACTCTTTCCACTCGCCCATATTACTCACCCTTTTCCAGCTTTTTAGTTTGTTGAACCAGCTTGTCAAAGTCGCTGGTGGGTGTTTCTGCTTCCAGCTTTTTCTGTTTTTCGGTGTATTTGCCAAACTCTTCTATGGCGAGTTTCTTTGCTACTTCCGCTTTTATTCTGCCTGCGTTGTTCAGCACGTCCATTTCGTTGAACTCTAAGAAGCTGTCCAGCTTGGCTGACCACTCTATCATGGTCATTGTCTGTCTTCTGCTGGCTTGCAGTTCAGCATAATCCAAATACATCACAACTATTCTATTCAGCTCTTTCAGCTCGTCTTCTGTCAGGTAGTTTTTCGCAGTGGCTACGTCACCTTTGCGAACCTTGCCTTTCGGTGCATTTTTCCATGTCTGCAATCCCATGTTTGGCTTGTCTGCGTCTGCACGCTCGGCTATTAGCTCTGCCGCTGTATGCCCGTGTATTGCCCAATGGAGCTTGTTTTGCACTGTGGCGTAGAACTCTTGCGTGATTTCTGCTTGTGGGTCATAGTCCACACTACACTGGGCGTATATGTCGGTGATTTTCTGGTAAAACCTGCGTTCGGATGCCCGAATGTCCCGTATGCGTTCCAGCAGTTCATCAAAATAATCCTGCCCAAGGTTTTTACCCTCTTTCAGACGCTCGTCATCCATGGTGAAACCTTTCACCACATATTCAGTCAGGCGTTCTGTCGCCCACTGGCGAAACTGCGTACCACGTTTTGACCGCACACGGTAGCCGACCGCTATAATCATCTCTAGGTTGTAATGGTCGATTAAACGCTCAACCTCCCGTCTGCCCTCGGTTTGAACTGTCAACCATTGGTTGACGGTTGACTGGGGCTCTAGTTCCCGCTCCTGAAAAATCCTATTTATATGCTTGCTTATATTTTGCTTGGTTGTTCCATATAGCTCAGCTAAGGCGTTTTGACTCATCCATACGGTTTCATCCTGAACACGCACCTGCACCTTGGTTGTTCCGTCTTCTGCTACATAAAAAAGAAATTCTGTATTTGGTGATGCTGGAAGGTCACTCATTTGCACCCTCGCCATAACCTAGCTTTGCTAAGTTTTCTTTAATCACTGCGTCCAGCTTTTCGCCTTCCGTCATCTGTGAGTATAGCTGGGTGCTGAGGCGTTTCATCTTTTCGTCAAACGGTTCGCCGTCGTCCTCAACCTCTTCCGCACCGACATAACGCCCCGGAGTGAGCACATAGTCATGCTCTTTTATGGTGTCCAGTGTTACCGATTTGCAGAAGCCCGCAACGTCTTCATAAGATTGCTTCCCTTCGCTCGCAATGACATCAGGATTAGAACGCCAAGCGTGGTATGTACTGGCGATTTTCTGAATGTCTTCAGGGACGAGCACACGGTGGACTCTGTCTTCCAGCCTGCCCATTTTGCGTGCATCTATGAAGAGTGTTTCCCCTTTCCGCTCTCTGTGTCCGTTCTTACCTTTGTTTCGTGCGAGGAACCAGAGGCATACGGGAATCTGGGTTGTATAAAACAGCTGACCGGGCAGAGCAATCATGCAGTCTACAAGGTCTGCTTCTATGATGTTTTTTCTGATTTCACCTTCACCGCTGGTGTTACTGCTCATTGAGCCATTAGCGAGGACAAAGCCTGCCACGCCGTTTGGTGCAAGGTGGTGTATAAAGTGTTGAATCCATGCGTAGTTTGCATTGTTGTCTGGCGGTGTGCCATATTTCCAGCGGACATCATTTTTCAGCTTGTTTCCGCCCCAGTCGCTCATGTTGAACGGCGGGTTTGCGAGTATAAAATCCGATTTAAGGTCTTTATGCAGGTCGTTTGTGAATGTGTCCGCCCACTCTGCACCAAGGTTTGCCTCTATACCTCGGATGGCAAGGTTCATCTTTGCCAGTCGCCATGTTGTAGCGTTGTATTCCTGACCATAGACGGAGATGTCACGTAGCCTGCCGCCGTGTTCCTCTGCAAATTTTTCTGACTGTACAAACATACCGCCAGAACCACAGCACGGGTCGTATACTCTGCCTTTGTACGGTTCAATCATCTCTACGAGGAGCTGAACGACACTCTGGGGAGTATAAAACTCTCCGCCGGAACGTCCTTCCTTTGAAGCAAACATTCCAATGAAATACTCATATACACGCCCCAGAAGGTCTTTAGAAGATTGAGCTTTGTCTATGAGCGGAATAGAGCCTATTATGTCTAAAAGCTCGCCAAGTCGTGATTTATCAATCTCAGGTCTGGAATAAGTTTTCGGTAAAATATTTTTCAAAGTCTTGTTTTCTTTCTCAATGGCTATCATAGCATCATCAAGAACTTTGCCTATCTCCGGAGTTTTAGCCTTTGCGATGAGGCTTTCCCAGCGTGCTTCAGCCGGAACCCAGAACACATTATCGCTCATGTATTCGTCACGGTCTTCCGGATCTGTATAATCTGTCTCCTGAGTAGCCAAAAGCTCGTCGTATTTTGCCTGAAAAGAATCTGAAATGTATTTAAGGAAAATCAGCCCCAAGACAACATGCTTATACTCTGATGCGTCCATATTGCCACGGAGCTTGTCCGCCGTCTGCCAGAGCTTGTCTTCGAAACCGATGTTTGCACTTCCGTTTTGCTTTGCCATCTATAATCACCTGAATTAAATTATACTTGTCACACCATACATTAAACCATAACTTTGACTGATTGAAAATATTAATAACTGTTGGGCTTCAAACTTAACTCAGCTATCAAAATGTCTGAAGCCTAACACAGCCAAAGCAAAATAGTGCCCGCATAAACGCAAAAAAGAGTTGGTATAGGGGTGGTTTATGTATATTAATCTTTATAACATCAGCCAGAGACCCTGCCAATGGTTCACAGCCCTATATAAGTCTGCTTGCTTCTAAATTACAGTTTCTCATCGAATACGTCATGTCTTACTTCTTGGCTTTATACTACGGAATATCCCAATTCCTTTTTGTGGCTTTCTTGATTTCATCATTTTCTACGCTTTGGCAACCTTTATTAACCTTTAATTTTAAAAGATTAATTATTGATTTCAGCGACACCAGTGTTCCGCAAATGCAAAGACTTTTGCAAAAAATATCCCTATACGCAATTTTTGTATAACTTTTGCAAATTCATTTTTGCAAAAGTTATGTGTTTAAATGACACGAAGATAAACATCTATTTGTTTTTTACAACGTGTGCATTTGCTGTGTGTTGTATTATTTGATGGCGCATGAGAGATTTTCCACTTAAACAGATGGTACTTTAGATGGTATATTAGACGGTACATCTATCCCTGACTGATGCTGTAAATTAGGCTTATTCAATAGGCTTTATGCATGAGCAGTTAGGAGTAATTGACTCCAGATTGCTAATGCTGGTGACAGACAGGCTTATCAAAATCATAGGAGATCTACTTCCATAATCAGAAAAAATCTCAATTAATGGTGAAGCGGCAGGAAAGCTGGCGCTAAGGTCATGGCTAGCTATTTTAGGCATCGAAAAAAAATGGACTATGCCAGTCATAGATTGGGATTTAATATACTTACAGCAGTATATCAACTATGAATATAGTGAACCGACGAATTAAGACAGCTTAGCTGGATTTCTAAGTGTTTTTTACATTAATTACTGTCTGATAGTCTGAATCAACCTCTTTTATTTCATGTTCAGGTTTTACAATCTTAACTTTTCCATGGAAAAACTTACTGTATTCCTGCTGCTTTGTCTCATTTTCTGTTTCAATAACAAATTCACTCATTATTTCCTGCCTTTTGTTTGTTTAGTTTATAAGGAGTATAAATATAGTTATACACTCCTTGAACCCAAGAATAGGTGTACCATAACCCTATTAGGAAAAGGCCTATCTGTTTGTGCTGATAAGCTGTGTACAGGAAAAATGGTTGCGATATCAGCCCTGCTAAAAAACCCCACTTCCTCCAACTCTCTGTACGACCCACAAGCCATATAGAAAGCCCCCCAAAAATAAATATCCCTGTTTGTGCTATTATCTCAGCCATATCTAATTCCTAAATCACCTGTTGTACACTGCGTATATCTTCAACTGAATAAAACGCCTTAGGATTACATCTTGTAACTGCCCTTAAAACTTTTTTCAGTTTTCTTTTTCTAATTATTGTTAATACAATATGGACATTTGTCCCCTGTCTCCCTTTTGCATCAACATATGTAACCCCAAGTTTGAGCCTTCTTAAATATTTAACTAGGGCTAGACCATCTCTCTCCTGTGTTATAACTCTTACCATACAGAAACCAAGAGATATCCTTTCTTCAATAATTAGGCCGATATAACTTCCTAACCCAAAGCCTGAAGCATACGCAAATATATTAACAGGAGAAATTGAACCATTATAAAAAACTATCCCAAGTGCCGAAATATTGACAGCTGAGGATAGTATCCCCATAAATGGAGCTACTTTTTTAAGTCCTTTGCTCACAAATATAAGTCTTATAGTATCAAGAGTTACATCAATACTTTTAAGAATTACAATTAAAAAAAAGCTCAAGATGAGAGCAGTATCTATGTTTTCCAATATTAATTACTCCTTTTTTAAATAAGCCCTTTATCATGAAGATAGTTTATATCAGCAGGACTGTATTTTTTTCAAATTCGAAATATTCATTTTCTTTTTATCTCCTACCCCTTTCATTTTACGTGACTTACACATTAAACAGGAGCAATGAACGGCTTGCTTATCCAGGCAGCCCGGGGCTTTATACCCCCATCCGTTTTTGTCTGCTATTTTTCTCTTTTTACTTACTCAAGTTTCGCATCTTGATATAGTGCGATAACTTGTTGTTATAGCTAGGATAACAATAGAAAAAGTCTCACATAGATGGTATATTGATTTTCCAATAACAATTACATCAAGGAGACTTTTTCTATGCTTGAGAATAAATCATGGCAGTCTGAAATACAAGCGGCATTGTGGAAAGAATTTGAGATATTCCGAGTAATGAAGGCTTTGCAACTGCGTACAATTGCCTATAGGTGCGGTATTTCAAAGAATCAGGGCGTCGAGCCGTTTTCGATTCTTGTGGCTTTAGTTTTTCTGACTTTTCTCGGTAAGAGCGTTCACCATTTTGTTTCCCATTGCCGGAACAGTCTATTTGATTTAGGCGGTAAAGATGTTTTTTATCGTTTAAGTACACGTACAAGTATCAATTGGCGGCGTTTTATGATGGATATATCGCTTAATGTGATCAGATATTTCAAATCATTCAGCAGCTGGCAGCAGCGTGTTCTTGTAATTGATGACACAGTAATTCAGAAAGCCGGCAAAAAGATAGAAGAAGTATCATGGGTGTTTGACCATAGCAAAGGTAAAAGCGTGAAAGGCTTCAGTGCTGTTGTGCTTGGCTGGAGTGATCGTGCGTCATTTGTCCCTGTAGATTTTGCTTTGCAGCGAAGCAGCAGAAAAGTATTCAAACAATCGACAGAAATTGAAATGGATAAGCGGATGCTGGCGTGGCATCGTCGACAGGAAGCAGTAAAAGACAAACCAACACTGGTAAAGGAAATGCTTAAACGGGCGAAACAGAAGGTCTGGATGCTGGGGCTGTTCTGTTTGACAGCTGGTACTGTATGCCGAGGCTGGTGTCGTCAATTTATAATGAGATAGGCTATGACGTGATTGCCATGCTTAAAACTACACCGACATTGACTGTTGCTGTAAATGGCAAGGTATACTCAACCAAACGCTTATGGGAATGTGTTGTTCCAGATTTGATTAAGGCAACAGTAACAATTGGCAAAGATCGGGTGTCTGTATCTTCCATCAATGCTTTTTTCGGTTCAACTCTGGTTAAGCTGGTCTTCTGTCAGCCATCTGAGAAAAGTAAATCAAAGAAGCCTATTATTCTACTGTCTACGGATACATCTTTGACATCGGCAAAAATAATTGAAACCTATGGTCAGCGTTGGGCAGTAGAAGTGTTGTTTAAAGATGCCAAGAGCAAGCTTTTCTTTGGGAAAAATCAATCCAGAACCTTTGAGGCTACTATTTGCTTCCTAACACTATCGCTCGTTAGGTTTATCATCCTGAGCTATATGGAACGGATAAATGGTGATTTCCGTCACAAAGGCAGTCTGTATGAGGGTCTGCGTTATGAGGTCGAAGAACTGAATATTCTGGCGTTTATGGAAAAATTCATAAACCGATTATTATCAATAATTGATGGAGCAAAGGAAACATTTACAGTTTTTATGAATAAATTGGCTGGAATACAGGAAATGGTAAGGCTTTCAATACAGAATCTGATGTTTCAAAGGTGCGAAACTTGAGATTGTTATTGGAAAATCAATATACCATCTATGTGAGACTTTTTCTATTGTTATCCTAGCTATAACAACAAGTTATCGCACTATATCAAGATGCGAAACTTGAGTTAATACATCATGCCGAACAGCCATAAAGGTATTCGGTTGCCATGACCTATTTCGATATCGTCTGATACTACATAGCTATTGTTCATGTCTTTGATCTGATCAAAACTTTTCTTTTTACCGCCAATTTCGAAGGTGGTTCCGTCAGCAATATAGTCGCCGGAAGTGGCGTACTCCACTGTTACAGGCAGAAAGTTGTCCTGCATTCTGAAGTAGTTGGTCAGCTGGTTTATGAAAAAGACCTCACGGGCGGTCCCTATATCGATTTTATTAGCAATTGCATATTGGATGTTTGTATTGTTCAGAAGTAGTTTCTCTGATTTCCTTATTGGTTTGTTTCCCGTTCCTGCCGGCTTAACCAGATTTACAAGACCAGCTTCTCTTAGGTAAATGAGATATTCGTTTAAAGTTACCCTGTCGATGCCAGTGGCAGACGAAAGTTCAGTCTTTTTCAGCTCGTATGGAGGCGTGGTTGCCAGCATATACAGAAGTTTCTTAAGCTGATGCATCTTTGCGTATTTGATATCACAAACGAAGCCCATATCGGTTTCAAGGACTTCATTGATTGTATTAGAGAGTCTCATTTGAAAAGATTGTTTGCCCTGCAAAGAGAATGGGTAGTAGCCTATTTGCAGATATTCCTGAAAGTATTTCAGCGTTTTCCCTATATTTGCATGAAGTTCTCCTGCAATAGTAACATGATTAGGAATCAAGTCGTCATAAGTTGTAACTGGAATGTCTATGCCGTGTGCCAGTGCAAGGTATTCCCTAAAAGACAATCCATCTAGATGATAAACTGTTGCACGTCTGCTTAGATCAGCATCTTGCTTGTTCATTTGCAGCAGACTTGAGCCTGAAAAGACAACTTTGAGTTCCGGTCGAGTGTCTATGATTGCCTTGATATGTTTCGACCACTCAGGATACTTGTGAACTTCATCGAGAAAAAGGTATTCACCGCCCTGTTTATGAAATTCGGCTGCAAACTCGTGCAGAGGCGATTGCTGGAACCTGGGGTTGTCTACAGAAATGTAGAGTGCATTGATGCTGCCGTCATAGACAGATTTAAGATACTGGAGCATGAGTGTGGTTTTACCTGTCCCTCTGGCTCCAAGTATGCCTATGCAGTTGCTTTTCCAGTCGATTTTATCGAAAAGGTATCTTTTGTGCTTTTCGGGCAGTTTTTTAAGTATTAAAGCCTGTTCAGAAAACCAAATGTCAAAGTCGAACATATATACACCTCTGTAAAGTCTACTTTACATGATTGGGGCGTAGCTGTAAAGTGTATTTTACAGTATTATTTGACTCGTCTTAATCCTTTTCCTGTTTTTCTAGCTGTGGTAATGCTGGTGGCTATTTTATTAGCTGCCTCGTGGAGTGGATCGTTTTGTACATGGGCATAGTAGTATTCAGTCGTTGTAATACGTTTGTGCCCCAACAGTTTTGAAATGAACTCAATGTTGATGCCCCCTGAGATAGCTGTTGAGGCAAAAGAGTGGCGCAGGTCATGTATTCTTACATCTTCCAGTCCAGCTTCTTTTCGGAGACGTTCCCAAATCTTTTGTAAACCTATTAGACGGGAGTTTTCGAATTTGCCAAAGCAGACATACTCGTTGACCTTATAAGCGTTCTCTAGCATATCCAAAACCTCGTGGGAGACAGGCACGTTCTTCTCGCCGGTTTTAGATTTTGGTATGTGGAGCAAATTAAGCTCATTCTTGATATTTTCCCACTTGAGGGTAAGTATCTCTTCTTTCCTGCAGCCCGTGTACATTAAAAGCCTCAAAGCAAGTACAGCTGAGTAATACTTCTCTTCATATTTCTCTAGAACGTCTTCGAGCCTTTTAGTCTCATCAGGAGTGAGAAACCTCTGCACAGGAGTTTCTTTGTATTTCTGAGTGTGGACACATGGATTAGTATTTTGAGGTATATATCTCCATGTCTCAGCCAAGGTAAACATTTTGCGAAGCAGTGCGTGTACTCTGTTTGCCTGGACAGGAGTTGACTTGCCGATTTTGTGATGAAGCTTTGCAGTGTCTTCAGGTGTAATGCTTTTAAGAGGTCTGTTGCCAAACGCTGGCAGAATAAGTCTTTCTAGGTAGCTTTCATTGGTTTTCACAGTGCCGGCACTGTTGTTAGGTCTTGCATGGTGCTCCAGATATATTTCAGCAAATTCGGAGAACAGCATCGCTTTGCGCTTTTCCTGCTTCTCTTTAAGAATGTCAGTCCCGCCCTGAGCCTCTGTGAGCTTAGTTCTGGCCTTTCTTCTTGCTTCATCGGCAGTGATATTGGAAGCTCTGAAAAGAGTCATGACCTTCTGTCGGCCTTCTTCATTTCTGTACCTAATTACATATGATTTCGTAGGTCTCCCTGTAACACGCAGGGCAAAGCCCTTTAGCTCAGTATCCCAAATGTAGTAATACCCGCTCCCTTGTGTCGCTGGTTTAGCATTTCGTACAACAGCGTCAGTGAGCTTCTTCTTTGTGTTCATCACAGTCTCCAAAAATGTAAGCACTATGTTAGCAGTATTATCGGTAAAACACGGTAAAAGCTAGTAAGACTAAGTAAGTCTTATTTATAAATAATCATAAATTAGAATAGTTTATATAACAAGTGGAAAATTGCGAAAAGTGCTACTTATTGACTGTTAATCAATAGGTTGCTGGTTCAAGTCCAGCTCGGGGAGTTTCAAAAGCCCATCGTGATGATGGGCTTTTTTCGTTTGTCCTCAGGTAAGAATTACTCAAAAATTCTATGATCGAGCCAGACATGATGTTTCGTCTATGATCTGAATTTCTCATAGCCTTCAATCTCTAAATAGGTTTTCTTATTGAGATACTTAATACAACTACTGAAATCTTTGCAAATAGTGCTTATCTGTTCGTTAATATGTAAACTCGCATAACATGCTGCAAATCCGGTAAAGTGCGCCTCTTGCTTTGAAATATAGAACAGTGTGTTTAATGTGCGGTTGCGGCAGTTGCTATTTTGAGCATATTCGCTTTTCATATAATTGTCATGGCTATGCTTGATTGATTTCATAAATAATTAACAAAGAATAACGACATTATGAATTTATGGCATGAAAAAGGTGCGTGGATTACAGCTTGACATGTAAAGGTCTTTATTGTTAAGGAGATGTAAAATTACCTTTATGTTGCACTGATTGTTTTTTGCGAGGAAGCAATGTCTAAATTGTTAACAGTTGACCCTCTCACTCGTATCGAAGGGCATATGAGTGTGGAGACTGCTGTCGAGTCTGGAAAAGTTTCTGAGGTTCGGATAGCTGGGAATATGTACAGAGGTTTCGAAAGAATGCTTCTGGGCAGGCATCCTGTGGATTCTGCCAGAATTGCGCAGAGGATATGCGGAGTCTGCCATGAGGTACACGGAGTATCCTCTGTGATGGCTCTTGAGCAGATTTTCGGAATAACGCCTCCTGCCAACGGTATCATCCTGCGGGACATGATACTCGGTCTTCACATCGTTACTGATCACATTCTCCACTTCTATAACTTATGCCTGCCTGACTACGTCAATCTATCATCTGCTGCGGGATACAACGGGAAAGACAGAGACCTGAGAAACATATCAGACTGGCTTAGTTCGTCGGGAACTGCTTTTATGCAGAACAGGACAGAAGGCAACTACATAAAAGATAAAGATAGTGCCAGAAGGTTTGCTTTGAACTACTTCGAGGCGATTAAAATAAGAAGTCAAGCGGCGGGCGGACTTGCTATTCTGGGTGCAAAAGTGCCTTTTATTCATGCGCTTATGCCTGGTGGTATTACCACTGAGATTACAACTGACGCCTTAATGAAATACTACAGAGCACTTGATGCAACGGCTGAGTTTGTCAGCAGTTCATTTATGCCGGATGTAATAGAGATTGCCCAGAGATTTCCGGAATATTTCGATATAGGTGAAGCCTATAATACATTTTATGCACACCAGTCATTCAACTCTGCAAAGGGGGACCTGTTCACGCAGGGGGTGATTGCGGACGGTGAAAAAGTTGATTTCGATTATAACAAAGTCAAAGAGCTGATAGGTTCTTCATATTATAAAGCTGACGGAAGCCCTGATGAAAACGCAGAAGGTGCGTATAGCTGGATAAAAGCACCCAGATATGACGGGATTCCTCTTGAAACCGGTCCTATAGCAAGAGCGGCTGTGGGGAATGACGAAGAATTTAAGTCGCTCCTCAGAAGACTAGGTCAGAAATCCATAAAGTCATCTGTGATGGGCAGGCTGCTTGCAAGGGCCCACGAGTCAGTTATGTTATGTAATTATTTATATGGCAGAACGGAAGAATATGTCATAGGCAAACCTGCTATCAGAGCTGTTGACCTTCAAGCTCCGGTTTCGGGGGAAGGGATAGGCTTCTCAGTTGCTGCAAGAGGTGCTCTTGTGCACCATATCACAGCTTATAAAGGCAAAGTTACTGACTATAAAATGATAGTGCCTTCAACATGGAACTTTGGTCCCACAGTGGACGGCAGGCTTGGGGTTGCGGAGAAAGCAGTGCTGGGCACTCCGGTTAATTACGGCGGGGTAAGCGGCTCCATAGAAGTAGGCAGGGTCATAAGAAGTTTTGACCCGTGCACTGCCTGCTCAATTCATTAGGTGGCGAGATGCTAAGCAGAAGAGATTTCCTTAAAAGATGTCGTGACATTTCCGCTGTTGTTTTCGGTGCAGAAGTTTTCGGAGCACAGATAGCAGAGGGCTTTATGAAAATACAGTCCGCGGACAGACCGCAGCTTGTCTTTATTCAGGGGCAGAGTTGTACCGGGTGCTCTACATCGCTGATGTACGGGAATGAAACAGATTTTATAGACTTTATAATGAAGCTGGTTAGAGTGCAGGTTCACCCTAATCTTTCATTAAGCCAGGGCAATGGCTATCTGAATATGCTTGATGAAGTTACATCTGCCGGGGGGCATATTCTCGTTCTTGAAGGGAGTATTCCGGCAGAGATGAAGAAAGCGTGTATGCTTGGGGAAGAGCCCCTCTATGATGCCCTTAAGAAGCATCTCGAAAAGGCATCTGCTGTTGTTGCCAGTGGTTCCTGCTCATGCTTTGGCGGCATTCCGGCATCCGGAGCGAATGAAACCGGTGCAATAGATATCGTACAGTACATGCGCGAGACAGGCATAAGTAAACCTCTTATTAAAATTCCAGGCTGCCCTGTTCATCCTGACAGGCTTATGGGGACTGTTGCTTACATACTCGGTGCTGGGAAAATGCCGGATATGGAAGACGGTATACCCGTTCAGTATTTCGGTGACCTTATTCACAACAACTGCACAAGGTTTCAGTATTTCTCTCAGGACATTTACCTTGAAGACTATGCAAAGGATAAGCATTCCTGCCTGCTTAAAAAAGGCTGTCGGGGGACGATAACAAAATCTGACTGTGCTCTTCGGCGATGGAACGGCGGCGTGAATGTGTGTGTTGAAAGTAATGCACCGTGTGTCGGCTGCATAAACGAGAAATGGCCGTTCAAAGAAAATATATATCTCAAGTTTCGCACCTTTGAAATAGCAGATTTTCAATTGAAATCCTAATCACCCCTTGAATGTCGTTCAATTTATCTGTAAAAAGTGCAAATGTTTCTTTTACTCCATCAATAATAGATAATAACCGTTTTAAGAATTTATCCATAAACGCCAGAATGTTCAGCTCCTCGACTTCATACCTCAATTCCTCGTACAGACTGCCCTTGTGACGGAAATCACCATTTATCCGTTCCATATAGCTCAGGATGATAAACCTAACGAGTGACAGTGTCAGGAAGCAAATAGTAGCCTCAAATGATCTGGATTGATTTTTCCCAAAGAAAAGCTTGCTCTTGGCGTCTTTAAACAACACTTCCACCGCCCATCTCTTCCCATAGGTCTCAATAATTTGTGCTGAAGTCAGAGTTATATCAGTAGAAAGCAGAATGATAGGCTTCTTTGACTTGCTTTTTCTCAGTGGTTTACAAAAGACAAGCTTAACTGAAGTACCACCAAATAAAGCGTTTACACATGACACAGACACCAGCTCATTGCTTATTGTCAGTGTCTCTTTGCGCAGGCTGGGGACCACGCATTCCCAGAGTCTCTTTGTCGAAAATATCTTACCATTTACCGCCACAGTCAACGTTGGTGTGGTTTTAAGCATAGCAATAACATCATAACCGATCTCATGAAAGATTGATGAAACCAGCTTCGGCATACAGTACCAGCTGTCAAATAAAACTGCTCCTGCATCCAGCCCTTTCTGTTTAGCCCGTTTAAGCATTTCCTTTACAAGTGTCGGCTTATCTTTAACAGCTTCTTGGCGACGATGCCATGCCAGAGCACGTTTATCCATCTCTGGTGTTGTCGATTGTTTGAATACTTTCTGACTGCTTCGTTGTAAGGCAAAATCTACAGGAATAAAAGAAGAACGATCACTCCAGCCAAGAACCACTGCACTGAATCCCTTCACGCTCTTGCCCTTGCTATGGTCAAACACCCAGGAAACTTCTTCTATCTTCTTGCCGGCTTTCTGAATCACTGTGTCGTCAATGACAAGAACACGCTGCTGCCAGCTACTGAATGACTTGAAATGCCTGACCACCTTAAGTGATATATCCATCATAAAACGCCGCCAATTGATACTTGTACGTGTGCTTAAACGATAAAAAACATCTTTACCGCCTAAATCGAATAAGCTGTTTCGGCAGTGGGAAACAAAATGGTGAACGCTCTTACCGAGAAACGTCAGAAAAACTAAAGCCACAAGAATAGAAAATGGTTCAACGCCTTGATTCTTTGTAATACCGCATCTATAGGCAATTGTACGTAGTTGCAAAGCCTTCATTACTCGGAATATCTCAAATTCTTTCCACAATGCCGCTTGTATTTCAGACTGCCATGATTTATTCTCAAGCATAGAAAAAGTCTCCTTTGGCAATTTTTTGTTAGAAAATCAATATACCATTTATGGGAGACTTTTTCTATTATTATCCTAGCTATAACAATAAGTTATCGTACTATATCAAGGTGCGAAACTTGAGTATATATGTTGAAGCAAAACATATTGAAGACCTTCCGTGGAATGACTTTAAAAAACTTTCCGCTCCGAAAGGAGAGAAGTAATGGATAAAAAAACAAGCTACCGCTTTTCGCTCAATACAAAAATGGCTATCGCCACAGTTCTGATAATTTCATTTACGCTCCTAGGTGTTATCATTTTTGATAACATCAAGCTTCGTATGACAGAAAGATCCATAACAGGGTATATGAATTATCTAAAAGATATTATTTACATGTCAACTTTCGATGCTCTTAAAAAGGGCAATATGAACACCTTTCAACATCTGATAGATGAGATAGGAAAGTATAAAGATGTAAAAGAGTTTTCTCTGGTCAAGCCGGACGGAACAGTGTCCTATTCTTCTCAGAAAGAGATGGTGGGGCAGGTTATTGATTCCGACAAATTTCTTGATTCAGAGGAGTCTTATACTGACAAGGCTGAAATGGTCTATCATTTCCCTGTGAAAACAATCGGGTATTGCGTCAGATGCCATACTTCATGGGAAGAAGGCTCAATAAATTCTTTTTACGTGGTTAAGCTCAGCAGAGAGACTGTGCTTTCAGTCAAAAAACTTTCACTTATTTCTGATATTTTTGTGCTTTTTAGCGGTATTTTATTGATAGTGATGATATATTTTCTTGTCAGCAGGCTTATTATTAAGAAGGTCGGAATGTTGCAGAATACCATTGTTCAGGCATCAGAAAATCTTGATCTCAGCCTTCATTCGCATATTAACACAAGTGATGAGCTTGGTGAAATTTCAGACCGTTATAATAGATTCATGCAGATTATCAGCAAGGATATAACGGCAACCTTCCGCAGTATATCTAATATCATGGAGCAGGTGCTCCCGCTTTCTCTTTCGTCTATGCGTTTAAAAACAATGAATGATGAAACATTGAGGCTTGCAGGGGAAGTTGCGGCTGCAAGTGAAGAGATAAGTGTTACCGTAAAAGATTCTGCTGAAAATATAAGTAATTCTTCCGTGAAAACAGACGAAACTCTCAGCCTTTCAAAAGAGGGTGTACTTGTTATGAAAGAGACAACCGAGATATCAAATGAGGTGAGCGGAATAGTTAACGAGCTGGCATCCGGCATGTCTGACCTGCTGGCATCTTCTCATGAAGTTGGTGAGATCGTAATGGTTATTACCGACATTACAGAGCAGACAAATCTGCTTGCTCTTAACGCTGCAATTGAGGCAGCCAGAGCCGGTGACGCAGGGAAAGGATTTTCTGTTGTGGCTGATGAAGTCCGAAAGCTTGCAGAGAAAACTAACAAGTCTGCCAGTGATATTTCTGATGTTGTGAGCAGCATGCAGGAAAAAGTGCAGGAAGCAGTAGGCAGAGCCGAAGATGCTCTTTTGAAAGTTAATGATCAGATGGATAAGGTGAGCCTTGCTAACGGTAAATTCGAAACTATACAGGCTGCTGTGGATGATCTGAGCGGTATTATGGTACATATCTCGTCGTCTGTGCAGCAGCAGTCAGCGGCTATGACAGAGATTGCATCAAATATCGAGGAAGTTGCCCGTATGAGCGATCAGAACTCCGGGGGTATAAATAATATGATAACAGGCGTTGAGTCTGTTGTAGGGCTTCTGGATGAAACAGAACAGGAGCTGAAGAAGTTTACCCTTGAATCGGAAATACTGCCTATGATCCACGCAAAAGTGACACATGTGCTCATGATGAAGACTATCTTCCATGGAATGATATACCATGAACCGATAAATATTGTGAGCTACGAGGAATGCCCTTTTACCAGATATTACAGGGATGAAGGGGAGAAGCTTTTCGGTCATGACAGCGACTTTATAGCGCTGGACGGACTGCACAAGAAGGTGCATGAGTATGCCCTTGCCATAAAAGAAAAACTGGACAAAGGAAAAGATGTTGAAGCGGATATAGCTATGCTTCAGGATAAAATAGAGGATTTTATCAGCGGTATGAATATTGTAATTTCAAAAGGTCTGTGATTTTTCAGCAGACCTGATAAATCTTATATGTTACACACTATGGCGGGGCTCAGGCTCCGCCTTTTTTTGTAATTGGTCGGTAATATAATATCAAGTAATATAAATGATTTTTGCATTTAATTTGTTACGTGAGTATAATTAGATAAACACAAGAATATGCGTGATGGATTATTATGGAAAATATAAATACTAATATAAGGTCTCTGATCTATAAAAATTTTATGACGGCATCTCTGCTGCCTATTCTTTTCATAGAAGTTGTTCTTATTGTGTTGTACTTTTTTATTAACTCATATGTGACGGAGCGTGTCACGAGTGCCTATCTTGACAAATCTAAAGAGACTATCGACATGGTGGTTGCAAGGGAGGTCATGCTTATTGATGAAGCTTTGGGCGAGATAACCTCTTACGCTGTTATGCTCCAGAACGAACAGCAGCAGTTTTTCAGAAATATGGATGCTTACGAACTTTATAACGAGAGCAGTAACCTCTTCGGCTATCATGCAAATGGAGCATTCTATAAACTGGAGAATAACGGAGGTAGCTCACTCTATTATTCGTCTGATACAATCATTGGAGCCGAAGAGCTTCGAAAGGCTTATATGACAGAGCATCTTGATACCAGCCTTAAAAGTATGGTGGAGCAGAATAGTCTTATCTCGCAGGTATACCTGAATACATATGACAATATGAACAGGTTGTATCCATTCATCGATAATGTTGCCGAAAGGTTTGGTTCGACCATCCATATGCAGGACTATAACTTTTACTATCTTGCAGATGCGAAACATAATCCGGAGAGAGATCCTGTCTGGACAAGTGTTTATCTTGACCCTGCAGGGTTAGGGTGGATAATGTCATGCATTGTTCCTATTTATAGAGATGATTTTCTGGAAGGTGTTGCAGGTATTGATATAACAGTAGGGAAGATGGTTGACAGCGCATTAAACATGCAGGTTCCCAATGAATCAAAGGCATTCATCGTGGACAGCAATGGCGTTATCCTCGCTATGGGGGATGAGATTGAGGAATTGCTTGGTTTGAAAGAACTGAAAGATCATTTTTATGACGAAGCTATAAGCACCACTGTTTATAAGCCTGATGAATTCAATATTTTAAAACACCCTGACGCTGAGATAAAAGATAAACTCGGCTCTGTATTTGCTGAAAAATGCCAGGGCTGCTCAGTGACTATTAAAGGACATGATTATTTTATTACGCACAAACTTATCAGCTCAACAGGGTGGCATCTGTTTGTTGTTACAGATATGGGAAAACTTGTAAAACCCATTGAGAAGCTGAAATATTTCTCATATACGCTTGGTAAAATAGTAGTAGTGGCAATCTTCATTATGAGCCTCATGTTTTATATCTATTTCAGGAAACGTTCAGAAAAACTAGCGAATATGATAAGTGCGCCTATTGTAAGTCTGTCAGAAAATACGAAATATATAGGCTCCGAGTTTATGGCTTTTGATTACGAAGATTCTCAGATAGAGGAGCTTCAGCAGCTTAATATAAACTTCGATGAAATGACAAATGAACTGGAGCAGAGGACAAGGGATCTGATTCATGCGGAAGTTGAGAAGCTTGAGAAAGAGAAAGAAGCTGAAAGACTTCTGCTTATGTCAATTACTGACCCTCTTACTAAGCTTTATAACAGAATAAAAGTTGACGAAATACTTGATTACGAAATAGAGCAGGCTGGCAGGTATGGGAAAGATTTTTCCGTGCTTATCTCAGATATAGACCATTTTAAAGACGTTAATGATAACTTCGGACATCAGACCGGAGATGAAGTTTTAAAGATAATCGCAGAGCTTCTTAATGACAATACCAGATCAAGTGATACTGTTGCCAGATGGGGTGGTGAAGAATTTTTGATAATATTTACTAATACCCCCCTTGAGGACGCTGCTACAATCGCAGAAAAGCTCCGCACAAAGATAGAAAGCTATGATTTCCCTGTGGGGAGAACTGTGACGGCGAGCTTTGGTGTTGCGCAGTACGTCAACGGCGAACAGAAAGAACACTTTATCAAAAGAGCAGATGATGCACTCTATGCAGCAAAGAACAAGTCAAGGAATGTTGTTGTGGCACGATAGGTTATGATATTTGAAATTTATGTTCAAATTTTCATAAATAATATATCTGCAAATTGTGAAATCTGCCCGTTTGCATGTTATAGTTGTATTGTATAGGTGGCAAGTAATTCTGCATTTTTTTGAAGAAGTTATGAGAGATCTTTGGATGTTATAGATAATTATAACCTATTCTTTACAAACTTTTTCTTCTGATAGAGTCGTTGCTTGTCTGGTCTTTTAAGGGTGTTGAATGAAATTGCGATTGAGGGCAAGACTGGTTTTGCTTGTTGCAGTGACTATACTGCTGGCGACATTTGCCACCAGTATTATCATTATAGTTAATGAGGATATGTCAAGATTCAACAGGTTCAGCTACCGGCTTAGAAATTGTCTTTCGGATATGAGCCAGCTTCTTGCTGATTATCAGTTTTCTGCAATCGAAGCTTCAAAGAAGATATTATCGGCTGAGGAGATCTCCTCGGTTATGTACTCTATACAGAATTACGATCAGACTTACGATAAGCGGATCAGCATTGAGAATGACAATAAAGAGCTGTCAGGTCTTTTGCAGATGCGGTTAAAGGATAGTTTTCTGGACAGTGCTGCCATATATGACAGCAACGGGGAGAACATCGCCGTTTTCAATAAACAGTATGAAGGATTGTCCGCAGTATCTTCACCAAGAGGTGCTGTTGCTGCAAAGCTGGACAGTGCTGCCGGTGATGATCTTTTCTATTTTGATGTCAATGATGAAGGTGAACTGAGGATTGTTTTACAGTTTGCAGTCTATCACAGGCAGGCTGATAGTCAGAAGCTGGTCGGGTATCTCCGTACTTGCAAAAAAATAGACGGCAGCTTCAGTGATGAGATAAAAAAACTGAACGGAGTTGAGCTTGAGTATATGTATATAGAGGATGCGGATGCTGATAGTGTTATCAGAAATGTGTGGGGTATAAAGAAAGTCACCCCTGTGCTTTTCCCTTTTACTGATGTTTCAAAGGAGCACATAGTTTTTGATGATGGTTCTGCCCAGCTTGTTCAGAGGTGGATTCTTGGGCAGAGCAGATCGGTGTATTTCCACCTTCTCCTGCCTGGCTACATGTATCCGCTGTCGTTGGCTAATATGTCAGTCCTTTTCGTCTCTGTTTTTTTACTGATGATACTTTTGCTTATACCTTTCTGGTGGTTTTTCATGAGGCATGCCATTGTACGTCCCATTGAGAGACTGCTTGATATATCGAATAAAGTTAAGCAGGGAAGATATGACGAATGTGAATATGCGGAAAGTAGCTTTGATGAATATCATGACCTTGAAATGTCTTTTTCGTCAATGGTTTGTGCTATCAGACAGAGGGAAAAGCAACTCGATGAAATTAACAGGCAGCTTGCGGATAAAGTTGAGGCGGAAACAGCAAAAAGGATAAAGAATGAGCAGATTATGCTCGAGCAGAAGAAATTTGCGGATATGGGGCAGATGATCAATGCAATAGCACATCAGTGGAGACAGCCTTTGAATGGCCTGTCCCTTGTTGTACAGAATATTTGCGAAGAAGCGTCCGAAGGGAGAATGCTTCAAAAGGATATAGACGAAAATAAAGGGATGGCTCTACAGCTTATTATGCACATGTCAAAGACAATTGACGATTTTCGTAAGTTCTTCAGTTCATCAAAAGATATTGTAGAATATGATGCTGTGGGGGCTGTTTGTGAAGTAATATCAATGATTCGTCCACAGATGAAAAACAATGGCATCGTTATTATATTCAAATGTAACTGTAATCATAAATCTTATGAATGCTGCGACTCCACTCCGGAGCCTGACTGTGAAATGAGCGAAAATATTGTAAAAGGTATCCCGGGTGAGCTGAAGCAGGCAATACTTAACCTGATTCAGAATGCAAGAGATGCTATAGAGGAAAAGATGAATAAGTCAGGCAATGTCCAAGGGCTTATTGAGGTGGAGCTGGATTGCTGCGACAGTAATATACGTATTCTTGTCCGTGATAATGGAACAGGTATTCCTGAAGAAATTTTAACAGATATTTTTAACCCTTATTTCACAACGAAAACAGAGGGAAAAGGTACAGGCATAGGTCTTTATATGACTAAGATCGTCATAAAGGACAATCTTGGTGGTGAAATCAGTGCTTTTAATCATGAAGGCGGAGCAGCTTTTGAAGTGCTTATACCGAAAGAGTTCAAAGGAAGCAGATCATGAGAACTTTCAGGTATGTAACTGTTATTGTATTTCTGATTATGTTTGCTGTTGATGCATATGGGGAAAGGGTTTACAGGCTCGGGGTTCGTGCTTTTTCAGGGAAAGAGGCTTCAGAGTCTATGTGGAAAGGGACAATTGATAAGCTGAATTATTTGCAATTAGGGCATTTCGAGCTTGTGCCTGTGAAGGGGTTCAAAGAGATGCATTTACTGGTTAAGAACGGTGAGCTTGATTTTGTTCTGACACAGCCTGCTGAGTATCTGGAGCTGGAGAAGTTGTATGGCATAAGACGTCTACTCACTCTTCTTAATAAACAAGACGGGTATTATCTGAATGCGTTTTCTTCTGTTATATTTGTTCGTGCAGATAATAATGAGATTAATGAACTGGTTGACGTTCAGAGTAAGACACTTGCAGGGATAAACTCTAAAGGTTTTGGTGGTTATCTTTTGGGAGTGAGGGAGCTGGTCAGAGTTGGTCTTGATCCGTTCAAGGATTACAGTGTTGTGTTCAGCGGGTCGCAGATTATTACAATTAAATATGTTCTGAGTGGTGTTGCTGATGTAGGGGTTGTGCGGACAGGGGTGCTTGAAGAGCTTGTTTCGAAAGGTGTTTTTGATTGGCAGGACATCAAAGTGCTGAATGTCAGAGATGATGGCTTTCCGCTGATACATTCGACAATACTCGTTCCTGAATGGTCGCTTGCCGTCACCAGAAATGTTGATGACGTGAAAGCCGCAGAGGTCGCTGTTGCACTTCTTACCGATAAGAGTGGTTATATGTCTGGGGAAAGTGCCAAGTGGACAACACCTGTAAGTTATAAGGGGATATTTGATGTGGTTCAGACTTTGTCTGCTGATGAAAGAAGAGACAACAGCAGATTATATATTATCATAGCTGTATGCGGTTTTATTTTTACTCTCGGAGTCTTCTTTTTGTTGTCATTATCTGTGTGTCGAAAATAATATATCGAAGTTATTATTATCTGTATAGTTTTTGTTATTAAATAGTAGCTGTTTGTTTGTGTGGCGTAAATAGTATTTCTCAGGTATGATCATATTTATAATGTTGTTATATTGTGAGGTCGGCATGTCTGAAAAAGTAATACGCAAATCAAAAAGAGAATTTACAGGTTACATCACTCTGAACAGACCTGAAGTATATAATACTTTTACATCTGAATATGCGGAACTGCTCAATAGTGCGCTGATTGCGTTTGATGCTGACAGCAGTGTCAGGGTTGTTGTTATTAATGCTGAGGGGAAAAATTTTTCCACAGGTATCGATCTGGGGGAATTTGATGAAAAAAGCCCAAACGATTACCGTGAGTTTATCGCTCTTATGGACAAACACAATCATACTATTGCAAAAATGAAGAAGCCGGTAATATCCTCTGTTCAGGGGTATTGCCTTGCAAATGGCGCAGGGCTCAGCTTTGCCGCTGATCTGACTGTTGCCGCTGAAAGTGCCAGGTTTGGTACTACTGCTGTAAATGTAGGGTTGATATGCACGGGGCCCGGAGTGCCGCTGATTGCGAATGTGGGGAGAAAGAAGGCGATGGAGATGGTTTTGCTGGGTGAGATGGTCACAGCTCAGGAAGCTCTGGAGCTGGGGCTTGTGAACTGGGTTGTGCCGGATGACGAGCTTGAAATGAGGACAGATGAGATTGCAAAGAAACTTGCTTCAAAGAGTCCACTGGCGGTGGCGGCAGGTAAGCGGGGGCTCAGCGCGGCATATGATGTGAGCTATAGTGCCGGAGTGGATTACGGCTCTGAAATGTTTGCCTCTTTGTGCTCCAGCCACGATGCAAAGGAAGGTATAAAAGCCTTTCAGGAAAAAAGAAAACCTAAGTGGAGCCTTAAATAGCATATTTACACTGGAGTCTTATTTTCCGGATATTTTTGTGTCCATTTTTACGATGTGTTCCAGCAGCCATGAGATAAGGTTTTTCTCTATATCAGCGAATATGTCCTGGCTTATTCCTGACTTGTTGACGAGCTTAAGGATTCGTCTGAGATTTTGTCGGAATATGTCATGTGCAGCAGTGTGCTGTTCGGCAAATTCAAAACCTATCTGCCGCATGATCCGTTCTTCCGTTTGAAAGTGCTCCTCTGAGTAGCTCTCTAGAAAGCGCAGAAGGTTGAGTATGTTTTCATCACCCTTGCCTTCCAGTATAGCTTTAATAAGCATATTAATCTTACTGAGCAGTATCTTATGTTGTGAGTCTATCTCTTCTATCCCGACTGAAAGGGCAGGAGTCCACTCAACTCTCAACTCTCTTTTGTTGTTGCCGAATGTTGCGTATGATATCTGGGTATAAAACATGTCATAGGTGTTATGAATCTGTCTGAACTGGTCTGCGCATTCGTTGAAGGTATCAACTATTTCTGGGTCAAAATGCGTCCCTCTGCCTTCGTTAATAATCTCCATAGATATATCATGCGGGAAAGGTTTTTTGTATACCCGTTCCGACCTGAGCGCATCATAAACATCACAGATGCTGAAAATTCTTGCTTCGAGAGGGATCTGATTTCCTTTTAGTCCGTCAGGATATCCGGATCCGTCCCATTTTTCATGATGATAAGCAGCGATGTTGAATGCAAGATGAAAGAATAAATCGTTAATTTTATGTTTTTCCACAAGTCCCTTAAGTATGTTTTTTGCAAATTGCGGGTGTTGCTTTATAACTTCGAATTCTTCTTCGTCGAGCTTGTCAGGCTTCTTAAGGATATTGTCCGGTACGCCGACTTTCCCTATGTCGTGGAGAACCGATGCAAATCCTATATTATCCAGATAGTCTTTGTTGATTGTTTTTCTGAATTTCGGGATTTTACGAAGATAGTTGGACAGCAGTGTCCCATAGTGCCTTGTTCGTTCCAGATGGTCGGCAGTTTCATTATCTTTGAATTCTGCCAGATTCGCAAGGCAGACAACTGTTGCCCTCTGTGTGTTGATAAGGTGGGCTACCTGACTGTTTCTGAAATAGATCATAATGAACAGGAGGACAAAGAATAACGTAAACGCGGCAGCGGTTGCCAGAGTGCTCCCCCATAGGGTTTTCTTGAGGTCTGATATGTCGACAGCAGCGGCAAGCAGATAGTTGTTATTGTTGTTAGAAATGGGCATGAAAAAGAGTGTTTTGGTATCGCTTATCTGGATATCAGAATTTATACCGATATCCTCAGGCAGAATAAAATCCAAAGGAAAACTTCCGTTGTCCGGAATCCACTGGACTCCCTCCCCTTTCAATAATAAAGCATAATTAACCGGCAGATATTGTAAAAGCAGTTCCGGACTGAAAAAGAAAATTGCCTGCCGGGATGCGTCACCAAAGGCATTTGTTAGATTTTTTGCCATATAAACAATATCCAGATCTTTGTTTATGGTTATCTCGTTTATATTATAGTTATCCTTTTCAAGTATTTTCAGAATTTCGCTGCTTTCCATATTGAAAAAGTTAATATATGCAGCAGGGTATGCCGCAGAGTCTATTTTTAGCAGTGGTGTTGCCGGTGACGTTATTATGACGCTGAGGTAGTAGTGATCAAACAGAAAATCACTGATAAATGATTTAATGCTTGTCGGGTCGGGGCTTTCGAGCAGTTCCTGCTGTTTCATTAAGTTGATTATTCTGCGTATTGCAATTTCAACATCGTTCAGCCTGTTTTCAAAGTTGCTGCAGTTGATGACCAGCTCGTTGATTTTGCTTGTGTAAAGTTTGTTTTTCTCGTTTTCGTAAAACTGTCTGCCTGTGACAAGTATAAGAAGCACGAAAAGAGCAAACATGCAGGCTATTGCAGTATAAAAGTATCTGGAATTTTTAATTAAACTCAAAATAAACATGTCTCACCCAGAGTAATGAGATATTATACCAGTTAAAAAAGAGATTACCAATTAAAATGGTTTTGAATAATACTAAAATATACGTCCTGTCCTGTCTGGAATCATATAAGTTTAAATTTACAATAGTTTATGCGAATGAATATGCCTGCCGCTATGTATGTAAAGTTAAATTCTCTTATGGAAATATCTAAACTCAAGCCTTGTGATAGTTGATATGGTTAATACATAGTATACAAGTGCCTTGTGGCAACAGCAGAGCAAAATTTGTATTTGTCAGATAAGGGTGCATAATCGATCGGTTATGATATGATTAATTTATAAAGAAATGTTGTGTGGTATATATGATTAACAAAAAAATATTGATTGTGGAAGATGACGAGATAGCGAGGGGCATTCTCAGGTTGCTTCTGCAAAAATACTATTCCGAAGTGCGTACAGCGAAAGACGGCGGGGAGGGGCTTGATATGATCAAAGATTTCAAACCTGATCTTGTTGTGACGGATCTTGCAATGCCTGTTGTTGACGGATTTGCTGTGGTTGACCGGATGAGTAAAGAATATTCAGAGATTCCGGTTCTCATTGTTACAGCATACAGAGAAGAAGCTGAAAAATGCGTGGGATATTCGATTATTCATAAGCCTGTTTGCAGGGATGCTCTATTAAACATGGTTTGCGAGATATTATCACCTTAGTCAGACTTCTCTAGCTTAGAACTGTCATCATCAAGGGGAAGCTTACGTTTTGATCTAATGTTACACGATTGCCGTCAACCTTTTTTTCAGTAAACATGAACTTACTGTTATCTTCATTGACAATAAGCATATGATCTTTAGATACAATCGTGCGTATACTTACGCTCAGGGCAGTATTATTGCATCGCTGGCATTTTTATTTACTGCCACTCTTGCGCATCTTCTGACTAAAGATGAGGAGGGATCCGAACAACATTTGTGTGCAAAATATATTAATTGGTTTGTTGGTGGTAATAGTTCATGCTTCAGGCTTTATAAGCTTTACTATGCTGGCTCGGTTGCCTTTTTCGTTGTAATAAAGTGCATCGACCATATTATCCGCTATAAATATGCCTCTACCGTTATACCTCTCCTTATCCACGTGGCAGAGGTTACCGTCAAATGTATGATATTTAAAAATATCCGTAGGTGTAAACCCAGCTCCTTCGTCTGAGATGTCCAGATATAGAGTGCCAGGCAAATCATTTACAGGTTTTACGTATTTGTAAAGCACACTGATCTTTTTGCTGAATCCTTCTGTTCCTGTAGCAGTGAGTTTTTTTAATGTTTCATCATATGTTCCGGCAGCTATCATTGTTTGCTTTTCACCGAAACCTATCCCCAGATTACCATGTTCAAGGGCATTCATGAGTATTTCAGACACAGCGTATTCAAGCACTCCGCATTCTGCCTCAGGTATTTTATCTTTCTCCATGCGCATGCTTATGACCTTCGACAAATGTGTTATCCCGTCAAAGCTGGTGCTAGCTTCGTAAGTTTCGAATCCGTCTGAATAGTTGTCTTCATTTTTTATAAAGAAAAAAGTTATGTCATCGTCGTTACCTTCTATTCTTTGATTCAGAAACGAAAGGAAATGCTTCTTTGTGCAGCTGCGAATTAAGTCTTCCTGTAAATAATCCATATATAGATTCTGATCAACAGTTACCGCTTCTGTAAGTCCGTCCGACATCATTAGTATTTTTTCTATAGAGCTCAGGTCGTAAGTATCTGAATTTGCGGTTGTAATATATTTCATGATGGGGAGATTGTTTGGGCGTATGGTTTCCACATGCTGATCGGTGTGCACCATATAGACAGGAGGTATTCCGTAACTTGCGATAGTCATGGTGGCACTTTTGCTGTCCAGCAGTGCAAACAGACAGCAGAGGGCTTCCTCGTCCATCAGTCGTGCCTGAATATAGCTTAAGAACGAAGAAATTGTTATTTCCATATCGAAATTATTTTTGATTATAGACTGACTGACTGCGTGGTTTATGAATGAAGTTGACTGAAGAGCAGTTACCGAAGCTGAAAGACCCTTCCCCATAGCATCTATAATATAAAACAGATAACGCCCGTCTTTTAAGTTAAGACTGCCGTATGAGTCCCCGCTTAATATGTCCAGTGGTTTGAAATAAGTTTCAACTGAGAATCCATCGGTTTTTATGTTTGACATTTCGTCCTGAAGGATAAGCATCTGCTTCTGAAAAGCGAGGTTCTGTTGAAAGGAGTGGTATCGCTGCTGGTATTTGAGAAGTTCCAGTTCTTTCTTTTTATCAATCTGCACCTCAGAGATAGTGCTGAATATGACTATTGCCCCTGCAAATTCATCTGCGTCATAAGTGGGTGAGTAAGTGCTTGTCATAGTTATTTTTTTGCCTGATGCTGTGATAAATTCGAATTCATCATAATGCTGAGGGAGATTATCCGGTGAGTCCATTTCGAACGGGTATGTTTTAATTAAATCGCTAAGGTGTTTGTCTGTTACCAATATATTTTCAGCATCCAGCAGCTTTGCCCCGGCAGCATTTATATAGGTGATTGCCTGATGTTTATCAAGGATAACAATCCCTTCGTCTACGTTATCTGCCAGACAGCGCATCTTGTGGAGAGTTTTCAGGAGGGTGTCGCATTTTTTATCTGCCAGCAGGAGCTTATCCAGAAAGTCGGTCAGGCTGTTTTCAAATGTTTCGCCGGAATAAATAAACGTGCTTATTCCCGCCTTGAGGAACATAAAAATTTTATCTTTGTCTTCGGAGCTGACTACAACTGCGTAGCTGCTTTCAGGCTGCATTATAATGCATTTGTTCAAAAGCTCCTCATCTGTAAGTGCAGCAGTGAGGATAATCCCGCAGGGGGCATTCATCAGAGCAGAGATGAAATGCTCTCTGTCAAAGGCGGCATTACATCTTATGCCGGGAAAGTTGGTACAGAAACTGAAAAGACTGTCAGTTTGGCTCCCGCAAAACAGCAGGATGTTTTTATGTGTGCTCATAAACTATATGATAGATTAAAAAAAAACGACTTACAAATGAATGTGTGACATTTATTTAAGCGTTAACGGAACAGCGAATGTCTGGTCGCACAGCAGCAGAGAGGGCACGTTGTCCTCTCCATTGGTAACTATTTGTTTAGGGCAAAGTCCACGGCGGCCATGGCGTGGCAGTAGACGGTGTCAAACAGCGGGAGAGGTGCATCCGCTTCATTAAGGATTATGCCAAGTTCGGTACAGCCGAGTATGGCACATTGTGCGCCCTGTTCGTGGAGATTGTCTAATATCTGGAGAAGCATATCCCGTGATTCATCTTTAACTATGCCTTTTACAAGCTCACTGAAGATGATTTTATCCACTAATTTCATATCGTCCCTGTCCGGTGTAATGATTTCTATCCCTTTGGAGTTAAACTCCTTTTTAAGAAAGTCCTCTTCCATCGTGAATCTGGTGCCAAGGAGTGCCGCCTTTTTGTATCCGGCAATGTTTATCTCGGCTGCGGTGGCTTCTGCTATGTGGAGAAAGGGGATGGATACTGATCTGCGTACATCAGGAGCGTTCTTGTGCATAGTGTTTGTGCAGAGCATAATGCAGTTTGCCCCGGCACTCATAAGCTTTGTGGCTGCTCCGTTAAGGATCAGCGCTGTCTGGTCCCACCTTTCTTTAGACATATTTCGCTCTATCTCGTCAAAATCTACAGAGTAAAGTACAATTTTGGCAGAGTGAAGCCTGCCTAAGCGTTTGTTAATCTCTTCATTGATTATTTTATAGTAAAGAGCAGTTGATTCCCAGCTCATCCCGCCTATTAGTCCGATAGTTTTCATTTTACACCAAGCTGTTTTAGATTTTTATCATAAGGAGGCATGATAATGCCTTTCTCTGTAATAATGCCTGTAACAAGCTCTTTGGGAGTGATATCAAAAGCAGGGTTTAGCACTTTTATATTTTCGGGAGCGGTTCGTTTATCTCCGAAATGACATACTTCCGATGCTTCCCGTTGTTCAATAACGATGTCTTTCCCTGTCTCCGTAGCAGGGTCAAACGTGGTAGAAGGACAGGCAACATAGAACGGTATCCCGTAAAACTTTGCCATAATTGCAACACCCAGCGTGCCGATTTTGTTTGCTACATCACCGTTTGCTGCGACTCTGTCTGTGCCGACTATAACCAGATTAATGAGTCCTTTTGACATAGTGCTGGCAGCCATATCGTCACAGATGAGGGTGACGTCTAGTCCTGCCCGTTGAAGTTCCCATGCTGTGAGTCTGGAGCCCTGACAGAGAGGTCTGGTTTCATCTGTGTATACTCTGAAGCTAACCCCTTCAGCAGCAGCCATATACATAGGTGCTGTTGCCGTTCCCAGCTTAGACGCTGCAAGAGACCCGGCGTTGCAGTGGGTTAGTATTCCGCACCCTTTTGTGATGAGGTTTTTGCCATGTCTGCCTATTGCTTCGCAGAGAGCAAGGTCTTCTTTATGGATTTTACTGGCTTCGTTTACCATTGATTCGTAAACTTTTGCAGTGTCTTTTGATCTGCTTGAGTGTATTTTGCGTATCATTCTTTTGATCGCCCAGCACAGGTTTACTGCTGTCGGGCGTGCACTGCTGAGGTAATGCGCATCCTGCTGAACCTCAGAAACAAAAGCACTGTATGGTTTATCTATATGAGCCTGAGCACATACGCACAGCCCATAAGCTCCTGCTATGCCTATTGCTGGCGCACCGCGTACTTTAAGGTGTCTGATTGCTGCATAAATCTCGTCTCTTGTCTGGAGCTCGATTTCTATGAAGTTTTCAGGCAAAACTGTCTGGTCAATTATAAAAAATCTGTTATTTTCCCATCTGAGGGTATCAGGTAAAGAATCAAATGTCATATATGCCCTCCGCTCTGAGCAGCTGTCTTTTTGTGTCCAGTCCGCTGGAGAAACCGCCTATTTTCCTCCCTGATGCGACCACTCTGTGGCAAGGCAGAGCAATGATAAATCTGTTTTTGGACATCACGCTTCCGACTGCCCTGCATGCTCCGGGACTTCCTGCCAGTTCGGCGAGGTGTGCATAGCTTACCAGTTCTCCGCATGGGATGCTGGCAAGTGCTTTATAAACTCTGGACTGAAACGATGTAGTCCACTTCAGGTCGAAATCCTTTAATGCTTCGGTTATTACAGATTTCTTTGTATGATCTCTGAGATATTCGGCTATATAAGCATATTTCGCGGGGATATTTTCTGATATTTCCTGCGAAGGCTTGTGTGACGTTATCTCATATATTTTATCTTCGTCATATGACACGTATATGTCCAGACCGGAAATGTTCCTGACATGTGCCCACATAATAGCTTACTCTCCTGATAAGAACGATCTGTCCCAGTCCTTCATGACCGGATCATATCCCTTAGAGCGTATCATATTACAGAATTCTTCGACACTCCTTTTGTCTTCAACCTCGAATTGCTTCCCTTCATTTTCGTTTGAATATCCGCCAGGTTCAGTTTTTGATCCTGCACTCATCTGGGTTACGCCGAGAGGTAGAAGGTTATTACGGAATTCCGCAGATTCTCTTGTTGAGATATTAATTCCTAGATCGTGCTGGAAAAGTCTGTGTGCCAGTGTCATCTGAACGTAGCTGACATCATCGACTATTTCATGCACCTGAAAATTGCCAGATGCTTTGCGTATTCTCGGGAACGAAATCGATATGTGTGTTTTCCAGTAATTCTTTATAAGGTAATGTGCGTGGAGCCCGAGGAAGAACTGGTCTGTTCTGAATTCTTCGAGTCCCATGAGAGCGCCGAGTCCGATAGTGCGGAAACCAGCTTCTGCTCCTCTTTCAGGACCGCCCAGCCGCCATTCAAAATCACGCTTCATCCCTGCCGGATGCACATCGGCATATTTTGTGCGGTTGTATGTCTCCTGAAACATCGTCAGCCCGTCAACCCCGTGGCTGTACATAAGCGAGTAATCTTCTACAGACATAGGGTAAACCTCTATGCATACAGAGTTGAATTTATCTTTCATGATATTTACTGAATTAATCAGGTAATCTGTGCCGACTTTTTTCGGTGATTCGCCTGTGACAAGCAGAATGTGGCGGATGCCCATGTTGTGGATGATATCTGTCTCCTGCTTTATCTGTTCATCACTTAGGATAATTCTGGGGATATCATTTTTATGATTAAACCCGCAGTATTTACATGAATTAGTGCATTCGTTGGAAAGGTAGAGCGGAGCATATATTTTTATAGTGTTCCCAAACCTTCTTTTGGTGATGCTGTGTGCTTCTGCTGCCATAGGCTCGAGGTATTTCACAGCCGCCGGAGAAAGGAGAGCCGCGAAATGGGCTTCATCAACTTTGTCTGCCCCCAGTGCTAGTTCAACATCACGTTCGGTTCTCGAATGTATAAATTTTCGTGTATCTTCAAAATCGTATTTTGCCAAAACATCTTTAAACATCTTAATTCCTCAAAAAGCCTGTGAGCGGGCTTGACGCTTCTGCTTTGTCTCTTTGTCCGGGCATTCCTGCGTCTCTGGCAGCTACTGCCGCATCAACACCCAGTCTGAAAGCCTCTGCCATTCTGACAGGGTTCCTAGCTGTTGCTATCGCTGTGTTTACCAGCACGGAATCTGCGCCCATCTCTATTGCAAGAGCTGCGTGGGAAGGTGCTCCGATACCGGCATCAACTACAACAGGTATCTTAGCCTGCTCTATTATTATACGCAGGTTGTCGGTGGTTTTTATCCCTTTGTTGCTCCCTATGGGGGCTCCTAGCGGCATTACGGTGACAGTACCGATCTCCTCAAGCCTTTTGCAGAGGACAGGGTCGGCATTGATATAGGGGAGGACTTTGAAGCCTTCCTTTACTAGTATCTCAGCTGCTTTAAATGTTTCAATGGGGTCTGGCAGAAGATAATACGGGTCTGGTGTGACCTCAAGTTTTATCCACGGCTCGCACCCTGCGGCTCTTGCGATACGGGCAAGGCGAACTGCTTCTTCTGCGTCGCGTGCTCCTGAAGTGTTTGGTAAAAGAAGATATTTATCAGGCTTGATGTGTTTTAATATATCGTCTGCGGGATTATTGATGTCAACTCTGCGCATGGCAACTGTGACAATTTCTGCACCGGAAGCCTCGATGGCTTTCGCCATTGTGTCCGAGTTAGAGAATTTTCCTGTACCTACCATCAGTCTGCTTCTGAATTTCCTTCCGTCAATTACAAGTTCATTGTTAAACATGTACGTACTCCGACTGTTTTGATTGTTAAAGTACTAGGGGTAGGTGCTGATATAATATCCCTTTCAGATCAGATGTCAATTATATATTATTTAACTTTCCTGCGAAGCTTTGCCCTGAGCTGTTCTATGGTATAAGGCGGTGACTTTCTGTGGATCATTGCATGGCAGTTCGGGCAGAGAGGGACAAGGTCTTTTGCGGGATCCGGGATGTAGTTTTTGTCAATCTCTGAGGGTGGTGTTATATGGTGTGTGTGTATGAAATCTATCCCCATGAGTCCGTAAGCCTGTTCAAAGTTGAACCCGCAGACCGAGCAGGTGCACCCCTGTGATTCCAGACATTTTGTCCTTGCATCATGGTCACGTTCATAGATGTTTACTGTGACAGTGGTTTTGGCTCCTTCGTAAATCTTTTGGCTGTCTGATATTTCGTCCGGATAGTAGTATACATGTTGTGCCTTGAATTTATCCGCATGGCTTTTGAGCACCTTTTTCAGAGCAGTGTATACCCCTGTGCCTTTTTTAACCTGATATTCGATACCTTTGCGAACAGAATTTATTGCATTGTTATAGTAAACAGAGCCGAAATCCTCGTATATGCTCTGAAGAAAGAAGTCTGTTGCAGAGCAGCTCAGAAGCTTTGGAAGGCGTTCCCCCCTCAGCATATGCCTGAGAGCGTAATAGAACTCGTACGCAGAGCTCTCTTTCATTTTGAATTCGTCGTGAAGTCTCTCTGCTGCTTTAGCAGGTGTTATTTTCTTATTATATACTTTTTTTGACAGCAGATAGCTTGCTCTGATCATTCTGAAATTTATTCTTGCCATTTTGTCCCACGCTAAAATTGAATTATTGAGATGTCCTGCCTTAGTAAAAAGGTCACAAAAAAACCTGCCTGGTGGCAGGGGAGTTCTGGTATCTGTCTTCTAACCGGATCCGCAGATTTCGCTGGTGCATTGAGCACTTGTAAGGGCAGCCTTCATATCCCATGAGCTGATTTTGTAGGCGGTCTTTTTTTCATAATGTATGAGTTGTGTTTTCATTGGTTCCCTCTTCATTATCTAAGCGATGTTATCACAGGTGAAATTATTAGTCTATATTCTTTTAGTACGGTGGCTGGACGGATTTTGCTTCGTATTTAATGTAAAATGTAATCTAAGCATTAAAATATTATGTAAAATGCGTCACAAAGGCGTATTGTTAGACATTAGATATGGTGTTCACTGGGGGCTTTGTTACCCTGTTGACATGTGTGAAGGAAACAAAAGACCCCGCCGAAAAGGGCAGGGTCTGATTGATTTATCGTTGAATTCTGCTGATTGCTTTGAAAGCAACCGAAACTGAACAGCAGGTATTTATTTCTGCAGTTGTTTCGCAACTTCCTCTGCAAAGTTCTCCTGCTTTTTTTCGAGACCTTCCCCCATTTCATAGCGGGTATAGGTAACAATTTTAGCGCCGTTATCGGCAAGGAGCTGTGCGATGGTGACATCAGGGTTCTTCACGAACGGCTGGCTCACAAGGCATACTTCCTTAAGGAGTTTTGACACCTGACCTTTTATGATGTTAGGTATCATTTTTTCTGGTTTACCCTGCTCAGCAAGCTTGGCAGCGAATATTTCTTTCTCTTTCTCTATATAGTCAGCATCGACAAAAGATTCGTCGAGATATTTCGGGTTACTGGCTGCGATGTGGAGGCATATGTCTTTTGCAAGCTCTTCGTTGCCGCCTTCGAGATTCACAACAACACCGATTTTACCGCCCATATGGATGTAAGTTGAGACATTATTTCCATCGAGCTTGGTAAACCTTCTGAGAGTGAGTTTCTCACCTATCTTTGCCACCATAGTGTTAAGATATTCTTCAACTGTTTGTCCATTAGCAGCCTGAACAGCCATGAATGCATCGACATCGGCAGGATTTTTCTCAATGATCAGGTCAGCGAGTTCCTGAGTAAAGTCTTTGAAGCCGTCATTTTTAGCTACGAAGTCAGTTTCGGAGTTAACCTCAAGGATTACTCCTGATTTATTATCTTTAAGGCTGGCTACAACAGCGCCTTCTGCTGCAATTCTGCCGGATTTCTTAGCTGCGGCTGCGAGACCTTTCTTACGAAGGAATTCGATAGCCTCTTCCATATTTCCGTCAACTTCGCCCAGAGCCTTTTTACAGTCCATCATACCGGCTCCGGTTTTCTCGCGGAGCTCTTTTACCATTGCGGCTGTAACTTGTGCCATGCTATTACTTCTCCTCTTTAGTTTCTGCAGCAGGTGCTTCTGCTGCTTCTTCCTGTGTTTCTACGATTTCTTCAACAGGGACATCGTCGCCTTCTGCGAGCTGCTGCATATCGCCTGCCATATCTTCTTCTCTCATTTGTTTGCCTTCAGCGATAGCATCAGCTATGCGTCCTGAGATAAGTTGACAAGCGCGGATGGCGTCGTCATTACCAGGGATAGGCAGGTCAACGAGGTCAGGGTCACAGTTTGTATCAACAATGGCAATTATTGGAATATCGAGTTTTTTTGCCTCAGCAACAGCGTTTTGCTCCATTTTGATGTCAATGATGAACATAACGTCTGGTATACCAGGCATATCTTTGATACCACCGAGGTTTTTAGAGAGTTTCTCAAGTTCTTTTTTGAGCTTGGAAGCTTCTTTTTTAGTATATTTGTTTATGTAGCCTGATTCAAACATCTCTTCGAGTTCTTTGAGTCTCTGGATACGTGATTTGATTGTCTGAAAGTTTGTAAGAGTACCACCGAGCCAGCGCTCATTCATGTAGAATGCACCACATTTGTTAGCAGCTTCTTTAATCGCTTCCTGTGCTTGTTTTTTTGTTCCGACGAAGAGGAAAGTGCTCCCCTGACGTGCGGCATCTCTTGTAAATTCGTAAGCAGTGTTAAAGCACTGTACAGTTTTCTGAAGGTCGAGGATATAGATACCGTTTCTAGCTCCGAAAACATATTTGGACATTTTAGGGTTCCAGCGTTTTGTCTGGTGACCGAAGTGTACACCTGCTTCAAGCAGGTTTTTCATAGAGATGTAAGACATTGCTCCTCCAAGTTTGATATCTCCCATAGATATCTATTTTTATTTTGTTATTCCTCCGCCCCTGCAAACCGCAACCTGAAAGGATTACAGGCACCTGCCGGCTTTGCACGCAATAAGGGCGTGTGTATTGGGGCTATATTTATAGCAACCGTCATATAAAAAATCAAGAAATTTCTGATACAAAAAAAAGTCATGAGGTGTATTATGTCATCAAATGACGAGAAATAGAGGTTTAACATGTTCCCATATTTATTCAAAATAGGTTTTTTCGAACTGCGGATTTACAGCCTTATGTATATCATTGCACTTGTTGTCTGTATCTATATGGTGAAGAAACGTACGGATCTCCTCGGCGTGAAAAAAGAAAGTGTGGAAAATGCTGTAATTGTGACATTTCTGATGAGTATTATCGGAGCGCGGATGTATTACGTAGCTTTCCGCTGGGACTATTATAAAGGAAGCTTTTCTGAAATGGTGGCCGTATGGCACGGCGGGCTTGCTATCCATGGCGGCATTATCGCAGGTATTCTCACCGTGGTTATATATTGCAGATTTAAAACAATAAACCCTGTCAAGCTTGGCGACCTGATTGTCCCGTGGCTTCTGTTCGGACAGGGGCTAGGCAGAATAGGCAATCTCGCCAACGGCGAGGCGCATGGAGTACCTACGCTGACCCCCCCATCTATAGTCTTTCAGATGAAGAACGGATTCCAGAGCTTCTGGGCTGATGTGCTTAACCAGCAGGGACTGATCAACACTCCTCATTCCATATCTAAGCTTTTAGACAGGATTCCAGTGGATGTGACCCATGGTGGGAAAACATATACTCTTAAGGAATATTTCCCGTGGGGGATGAGTTTTACAGATAAATACCATGCCCCAGCCTTTCAGGAATTCGGGCGGCTCCCTGTACACCCGACATTTATATATGAAATGATACTTAATTTTCTGTTTTTCATCCCTCTGTATATCTTATGGAGAAAAAACGAAAATATAGGTACGGGGAAACTTGTCGGGCTGTATCTGATATTCTACGGGGTTATAAGAAGCTTCGTTACTTTCTTCCGTGCAGATGATCTTATGGCAGGACCTTTTAGAGCCCCTCATCTTATAAGTATGGTTATGGTTCTGGTGGGGGCCGGATTTATATATTTCGGGAAGAAAAATGGTTTGCGTAGGGGTTAGTCGAATAAAATACACGATTACAGCTTTTTTTTATGATAAAGTGCCATTAAATTGTGGTAATTTAATTGAGACATTACAAACATGTTCGGGGTTATTAATTTTTGTTTTAGTTTAGGAGGGGATGAATGCACCTTTTGAAAGGTTATAAGAAGATACTATTTGCTCTTGTTTTATCGTTTTCATCATTATCTTTTGCATATGAATATCCTGTTGTTGGCGAATACAGCCGTTATTACGACGATGTGTTCAGAGCCGTGAAAGATGGAAAATGCGAAAGTATGGATGCCGAGCTGAAAGCTCTTTACGATAATGAAGGAGTGTCGCCTGCTATATATGTCAGCATATGCTACTTTGAAAAGAAAGACGACAAGGCGTATGACACTTTATCTATGATGCTTTCCCAGCAGGAATACGATGAAGTGCTTTACGTTGTGGAAGCAGAGCAGGACAAAGGGAACCATGATGCCAGACTACTCAAATACAGAGGACTTGCCTACTATAATGTTGGTGCTCTTAATCCTGCTGTAAATGATCTTGAAGAATATCTGACAACAACCTCAGACACAGAGGCTCTTTACAGTCTTGCTGATATAAAGATATCCCTTCGTGACTTTAACGGAGCGGAGGCTGTTCTGGAACGGTCCCCTTCAAAGGATGGCGATTATTATTACCGCAAAGGACGTGTTGAGGTTTTTCGCGGGAATAACTTTTCCGCTGTGAAGAATCTCCGCATGGTGGATGCCTCAGCAGGTAAAATATATAATGACGCTAACCTGCTCATAGGCGATATATGCACCAGCTCTAAAAGGTATTATTGCGCTGAGAAGCAGTATAGACTTGTGGGCAGCTCTGAGGAATATGCCGCATCTGCTCAGGAAAAAATGGAAAAACTTGAAAAGAGTAAAAAGCGTTTCAGCGGTTTTTTTAGTTTAGGCGGTCAGTATGATTCCAACGTTACATCTGTTGACGAGGATGAACTTGCCGGTGCTTCAGAGGTTTCGAGCTTAAGGCTTTATGCAGTTGCGGATCTCAGGATCAACTTTTATCCTGCTTTTGCAGATAGCCTAACAGTTGGGACCATGCACTACGGCACATCAAACGAAAACATCCATGACTATGACATGAGTATGCATAAAGTATATTTTCAGATGAAGCACTCATATGATTCTTTCGAAGTGATGCTTCCGAAAATTACGGCGTCGGTTATTGATTTCGGCGGAGAAAAATACTCTACTACAGTAACCGCAGAGGCATACGGAGCATATAAACTGGACAACTGGACATTTACTGTTCCTGTCAAGCTCTCGAGAGTTAACTATACTCAGTCAACAAGTTCGGACGATCTGAGCAAAGACGGATATAAATATGAAGGGGCTTTAGAAGTCAGCAGAAGATTTTTGCAGAAATATACTGCAAAGGTAAAAGCTGGGTACGGACATGATGAAGCAGAAGGCAAGTATAAAGTTAAAGACGACACCATGTTTGATGCATCAATAAGTATGCGTCTGCTCCCAAGGCTTATACCGACGCTTGCCTTCAGTTATGCGAACTATGACTACAGCAATATAGACAGGGAAGATGATTATTACAGCTATTCTCTGAAAGCCATATATGTTCTTACTCCTAACGTATTTCTAGGAGCTGGAATGACATTCACAAAAACAGATTCGACGAATGATGTCTATGACTATACAAAGACAGTATCTGAAGTTTCTGTAAGCTATGCATTTTAAGGAGATCATAAATGTTTAAAAAACTGATAGTTATAATATCAATATGCGTTTTAGCTCTCCCTGCCGCTGCTTCTGATAAAGCTGCTGAGGTTACTGTTTCAAAGGGGCGGGTGGAAATTGTCCACGGCGATGCTGTGATGGGCAAAAGAGCATCAGAAGGTGCAGAGCTTGTGGTGCGCGACATACTGCGGACAAAAAGACGCGGCTATGCAGAAGTTGGATTTATTGATGGGACAAATGTCAAAATTTTTGAAAAATCTAGACTTACAATAAACGGAATCGGGCGTGAGACAGCCGGTTTTAATGCTGAACTGCAAAAGGGGAAAGTCCTCTTTAATGTTGAGAAGATGGTTGATGTCGCTGGCGATTTCCGAGTGAAGACCACTAATTCCGTTATAGGGGTTAAGGGGACAACATTTGGTGTTGTGTCGGGTGGTCCCTTTACTATTGTAGAGGTTTATGAAGGGAATGTTGAAGTATTTCAATCTGGAACTCCCGCTGATATGGAATCCGGCAATGGAGATGTGCCAGATCAGGGTGAAGCTGGTAGAGGTGGCGAACCTGCGGAAGGTGGACAGGCTCCGGCTGCTAACCTGGGTGCCGGGCAGGGTGCGGTTCTGTCAAGTTCCGGCGGAGTGCAGGTTTACGAATTCGCTGGTGACGGCTCTGGTCAGTCTTTAATATTCAATGGGGCTGCCGCAGCTTTGAGAAGCGGTGGTTCCGATGTTTTCGGAGCTTTGGGAGAGGATGAACAGTTTGGCGGCTCTGCTGACGCAGACGGTCTCGGTGGTTTGGCAGGTGCGGGGCTGTTCGGTTCTGAACACGGAGACCCCATGGGTATGATTCCTGGGTATGATCAGCTGGGCGAAGCTCTTCAGGAGGGGAACGATTTTTATTCCAATCCTGATGTTAAGCCGGATATCCCAGGGTATGATCAGTTAGGTCAGATCCCTCAGGGAGGGGGCGACTTTGATCTTAATCCTGGTGTCGATCCGGAGATTCCTGATCAGATCGAACATGATGGTTCCGTTGATATTAACATTGAGTTTGAGTAAAACATAATGCCGGGGCTAATGCTCCGGCTTTTTTTTAGAAAGCGATACAGTCTTTGGCGGTGCTGATATTTTGTCCGGTCAACAGCAGTCCCGCAAATCGTGCGCCAGTGTATAGCGGGGTTTCTGTTACTGCGCAGTATTCTGCAATAAACGAAAATATACTGGCAGATTCTGTCAGTACCGCTTCTTTTCCGCTGGCATCTTTAATGTCGTCGAGTCTCCAGCTTTTTTTAACAACATAGTTATCCCCCTGTATGTCTTTATGGAAAAATGAAATACAAGGGAGGGTGCTGCTCTCTTCTGATGCTTTCAGCTGCGCTGCGGCAATTTCATCTGAACGTTCAACATCTTTCTCATATAAGTTATACGGCATGCACATGGCAGCGAAACGTTCCCCCTGCCATTTCCTGAAGTTGATTGTGAAAGGTATGTTCCCGAAGAACTCATCACCAAGAATACTTTTGATTTCTGACATTTCAAAGAAGAATATGTCCTCGGGGGCAGTGAGCATGCTGTTTTCGGTGAAGTCTTTCCCTGTCTGGAGCAGGAATTCGTGCAGTTTTCCGGATAAATCCATGATAGTTATATATGCATCGTCTCTGAGCTTAAGAAATCTGTGCGCTTCTTTAAGTTTTTCAGCATATTTTGATTTTGACAGGGTTATTCTCTTGGCAGTTGAAAGTTTGCTGAACATTTCATCTGTGCTGAGGCGGTTCAATTCAATTCCGTTTATGCATGTCATTGCAGATGCGGGATCAATGTCTGTTGCGATACTGTCGAAATTTTGTTCCAAGATACTTTCGCTTCTTGTCATATATATATGCCGGAGTGTTTCGCTGATGTCTCTGCCGATCAGCTTATGTACACCTGCAAATGATTTCCAGAGGCGCACATATATCATTTCCCACAGCATTACACAAAGGGCAGTTAATTCCGCAAAGTTGTCTTCAAAGATATCTTCCGGTTTTAGTGTCGCGGAAATTTCTTTGACCTCTTTAAGAGCATCGAGTATCTCGGCATCAGTAATGTTCAGGTCTGAATCGTCAGGAACACCGAAAGAAGGCTTTTTAATAGTTTTAAAAACTGACGGTGCGAAGTTGAGTGTAAACATATCTGTGGTCTGCTTGAACGCAGGTAGTATCGTTTCGGCATTTGCAAGGTTCATATAGAGACGACCAAATAAAAGTTTTATTGAAGGGGACTGGGTCTTAATACTGCAACTCATGAAGAGCGGGTTGAGCACGTCTGGCATTACAGATGCAATGGACATGGCCGCCGGGCTTAGAGTTTCGGGAGCTATTTCTGCGAAGGGAGCCCTTATGAAAAGGTGCTTGCTGTTTGTGCGGTCACCTTTTCCCAGAGACTTTTCCACTGGGGTCAGCGGCGATTTTATAAACGGGTCACGTTTGTCTCCCCTGTTTTTCTCAGGAGTATACACTTCAGCAGAAGTGACAACATATGAGTTATCGTCAACATATAAGCTGATGCTGACAGGTTTACGGAGTGATCTTTCTATGTCTGCCAGCCCTTGTGCAATATTGTTCATTATTTTTTTGCTGTAGGGGCTTTCACCTTTGACAATACTGATATTGCTTTTGTAAACACCTTTGATAAAGGTCAGTTCCCAGTTGTCACCGATGAGATGGTAAAATCCGCAGTTGCCTCTGTAGTGAGGTTCTGCCTTTATGTTCCCCTTTTCGGTCTCTTCGCTGGTTTTAATTCCTGATTGGCTGATAAGTTCTAAAAGTGTGTTCATGGGAAGATTATGTATATTTTTCTACGTTCCTGTCAATAAATTATATATGGAAATACATGTTGAAAGTAGGTGTTTGTAAAGCTAAAATACGATGGTGGGGGTTATTATGAATGTTGTGCTTGTGAATGCTGCTCCCGGCAGTGATGTAAATTCATCATATGTGGCTGAAAAACTGCACGGGAAATATGACGGGGCAAAGAGATTCGACCTCTGTCGCATGGATTTCGATCCTTCTTATCCTGTCAGAAAATGTGACGGTGCTTTCAGTGATGACTGTGTCGAGGAGAGTCTGCGTGAACTGATGTCGGCAGTCTATTCTGCTGATCTGATCATATTCATTTCTCCTAACTACTTTAGCTTTGTGACAGGTACGGCTAAAATGTTTCTTGATAAATTCTTCGTTTTTCTGGGGAAGGGCGGGATGCCTGTTTTTGAGGGGGAGAAAAAGTTCTTCTTTATCCTTACGCAGGCTTCGGCAAACCGGGGACATGGACAGCCCACTCAGGACTGGATGAAGAGCTTTTGCAGTATCTTCAGAATGAAGTTCTTCGGGGTGACGTTGCCGAATTGTAAGAAGTCTGAGCCGGAAAGTGCAAAGCTGAAGATGGATGAGATCATTATGTCTCTAAACATGTTCATATAAATTATAATGTATATACGGAGGTTCTGATGGGAGTTAGCTATAAGGATATCGGGCTTGTAAATACGAAAGAGATGTTTGCAAAAGCTATGGAAGGGAAGTACGCCATACCGGCTTATAATTTCAATAACCTGGAACAGCTTCAGGCAATAGTCACTGCATGTGTGGAGTCGAAGTCTCCGGTAATACTGCAGGTTTCTAAAGGAGCCAGAGAATATGCCAATGCGACAATGCTCAGGTACATGGCAATGGGCGCAGTTCAATATGCGAAAGAGCTTGGGTGTGAGATACCTATAGCTCTGCATCTTGACCACGGTGATTCCTTTGAAACAGCTAAGAGCTGTATAGACTCAGGGTTCTCAAGTGTCATGATCGATGGTTCTCATTTGCCATTCGAAGAAAATATCACGCTTACTAAAAAGGTTGTGGACTATGCTCACAGTCTCGATGTTACAGTTGAGGGGGAGCTTGGTGTGCTTGCAGGCATTGAGGACGATGTTGTTGCGGAGAAGTCAACTTATACTAACCCAGATCAGGTAGTCGAGTTCGTAGAGAAAACAGGATGCGACTCGCTTGCAATCTCAATAGGCACATCTCATGGTGCATTCAAATTTAAGGCAGGACAGCCCGTACCTCCCCTCAGGTTCGATATACTGAAGGAATGTGAAGTAAGGCTGCCCGGGTTCCCTATCGTTCTGCACGGAGCGTCTAGTGTCGTGCAGGAGTATGTCGAGATGATCAATCAATACGGCGGAAAGTTGGAAGGTGCTCTTGGTGTTCCAGAGGAACAGCTGAGGCAGGCGGCGGCAAGCGCAGTGTGTAAGATCAACATTGATTCTGACGGAAGACTTGCACTTACGGCAAAGATAAGAGAATTCCTTGCTGAACATCCGGAAGAGTTTGACCCGCGTAAATATCTTAAGCCTGCAAGAACTGAACTGGTAAAGATGTATAAGGCTAAAAATGTGAATGTGCTTGGTTCGGCAGGCAAAGCATAAGCGTATAGTAAAGCTGAACAATATAGAGCCTCTCTGAACTCCAGAGGGGCTTTTTTTATATTGAGGTATCGGAGCCGTGTTGTTGTCCTGTGGTGGCAGGGAAATATCGTGCTTGTAACATGTTGTAGTTAAAGGTTATAAATAATAAGTCAAATAAATGATAAAAAGATGTTGACTCTGTGCCCCGTATTAGTTATAACTTCCCTCCCGCAAGAAACGCGGGGTTTTAAAAAGGGTGTTAGACAACCAAAAAGAAACTTTAAAAAAACCTGTTGACACAGGGGTTCAGATTGGTTATAACTTCCCTCCTGCCAGAAACGCAGGGCTTTAAAAACGGGATGCTAGACAGCCAAAAAGAAAACTTAAAAAACCTGTTGACACAGGAGTTTAAATTGGTTATAACTTCCCTCCAGCCGGAAACGGCAAAGAGTTGTTAGAAAAACGAAAAAGATAGTTCAGTAAGTTGTTTGAAAAAACTTAAATAACTTGTTGACACGGGACGCTAAGTTCTGTATAACTATCCTCCGTTGCACAAATAACAACGAACGGTTTCGAAAGAAACTTTGATGTTTGACAAATGAATAAGGTCGATATGAGATAATGAATACAGTGATGTTCGATATCTCTGATTATTAGATTAGTTGGAGTTTATCATAAAGAGTTTGGATGGAGAGTTTGATCCTGGCTCAGAACGAACGCTGGCGGCGTGCTTAACACATGCAAGTCAAGGGGAAAGTCACTTCGGTGGCGATTACACTGGCGCACGGGTGAGTAACGCGTGAGGAATCTACCATTAAGTTTGGGACAACATTCCGAAAGGGGTGCTAATACCGGATAATATACACATTCGCATGTTTGTGTAGGAAAGGCGGTTTCGGCTGTCGCTTTTTGATGATCTCGCGTATCATTAGATAGTTGGTGAGGTAACGGCTCACCAAGTCTACGATGATTAGCCGGCCTGAGAGGGTGGCCGGCCACATAGGGACTGAGACACGGCCCTAACTCCTACGGGAGGCAGCAGTGGGGAATTTTGCGCAATGACCGAAAGGTTGACGCAGCGACGCCGCGTGTATGACGAAGGTTTTCGGATCGTAAAGTACTTTCAGCAGGGAAGAAATGGTTCAATAGTAACTGATTGAGTTTTGACGGTACCTGCAGAAGCAGCCCCGGCTAACTCCGTGCCAGCAGCCGCGGTAATACGGAGGGGGCAAGCGTTGTTCGGAGTCACTGGGCGTAAAGCGCACGTAGGTGGATTATCAAGTCAGGAGTTAAAGGCAACGGCTCAACCGTTGTAAGGCTTTTGAAACTGGTAGTCTAGAGTGTTGGAGAGGAATGCGGAATTTCCGGTGTAGCGGTGAAATGCGTAGATATCGGAAGGAACACCAGTTGCGAAGGCGGCATTCTGGCCAATAACTGACACTGAGGTGCGAGAGCATGGGTAGCAAACAGGATTAGATACCCTGGTAGTCCATGCTGTAAACGATGGATGCTAGGTGTTGGGGTTTATACGCCTCAGTGCCGAAGCTAACGCATTAAGCATCCCGCCTGGGGAGTACGGCCGCAAGGCTGAAACTCAAAGGAATTGACGGGGGCCCGCACAAGCGGTGGAGCACGTGGTTTAATTCGATGCTAACCGTAGAACCTTACCTGGGCTTGACATCCGTAGTCGTTTCTAGAGATAGAAATTTGCTCATCTTTGATGAGAGCTATGAGACAGGTGCTGCATGGCTGTCGTCAGCTCGTGCCGTGAGGTGTTGGGTTAAGTCCCGCAACGAGCGCAACCCCTATTTTTAGTTGCCATCAGGTAATGCTGGGCACTCTAAAGAGACAGCCGTCGATAAGGCGGAGGAAGGTGGGGACGACGTCAAGTCATCATGGCCCTTATGTCCAGGGCTACACACGTGCTACAATGGTTCATACAGAGGGCAGCTAACTCGTGAGAGTACGCGAATCCCTTAAAGTGGATCTCAGTTCGGATTGTAATCTGCAACTCGATTACATGAAGCTGGAATCGCTAGTAATCGCAGGTCAGCTAAACTGCGGTGAATACGTTCCCGGGCCTTGTACACACCGCCCGTCACACCACGGGAGTCGACCGTACCTGAAGCCGGTGGCCTAACCTTTTAGGAGGGAGCCGTCTATGGTATAGTTGGTAACTGGGGTGAAGTCGTAACAAGGTAGCCGTACCGGAAGGTGTGGCTGGATCACCTCCTTTCTAAGGAGATTGCATTTCGGTGCAGAATCTATAGAAAGATAATTACTCATATCGACCTTTTATTTTACATATATGGTGTCTGGGGAGAAGTATCGACCTAGAGCTTATAGGGGCCTATAGCTCAGTTTGGTTAGAGCGCACGCCTGATAAGCGTGAGGTCGGTGGTTCAAGTCCACCTAGGCCCATTAAATAACCTTATGGGGTTGTTTATAAACGCTCAATATTTTGAGTATTTATATATAGTTCCATAGATATATGGGGGTGTAGCTCAGCTGGGAGAGCACCGCCCTTGCAAGGCGGGGGTCAGGAGTTCGAACCTCCTCATCTCCATTAAGGAACTAACAAGATTATATATTTTTTTAACTGTCACAGGTTAAAAGAGCAAGGCAGTCAAGGCTGTCTTTTTTAGACTTCGGTCTAATTTTAAAACGGTTTCTGAGTTATCTGAGTAACGCAAGCATTTATGTTTGGTTTAGATTGTTTAGAAAGCTGTATGATGTTTGACTTAATAATATATACGCGAGATTGGTTGAAAGCCTAAACTTTGACTGATCGTTTGAGTGTATATGTTTATATATGAGCTTTTAGAGATAAGGGAAGCAATAGGGTAAACGAAATCAAGCTACTAAGAGCAGATGGGGAATGCCTAGGCGATAACCGGCGATGAAGGACGTGGAAGACTGCGAAAAGCTACGGTTAGCTGTCAACAAGCGTTGATCCGTAGATGTCCGAATGGGGCAACCCGGCGGGGTTAATACTCCGTCACTGAGTAATCAGAGCGAACCCGGGGAAGTGAAACATCTCAGTACCCGGAGGAAGAGAAAGTAAAAACGATTCCGTAAGTAGCGGTGAGCGAACGCGGAACAGCCTAAACCAAGTTTCGGCTTGGGGTTGTGGGGCCCGCATACGATATGATGGATGATAGTAGAAGTGTCTGGAAAGGCACGCCATAGAGAGTGACAGTCTCGTATACGAAATCAGAAATCAGTCAGCGGTGTCCCCGAGTATCACGGGGAACGTGGAGCCTTGTGAGAATCTGGGAGGACCACCTCCTAAGGCTAAATACGAGTTATCGACCGATAGTGAACTAGTACCGTGAGGGAAAGGTGAAAAGAACCCCTGTTAGGGGAGTGAAATAGAACCTGAAACCATCTGCTTACAAGCGGTCGGAGCAACTTTATGTTGTGACGGCGTGCCTTTTGCATAATGAGCCTACGAGTTACGATATGCAGCGAGGTTAAGACGTTAGTCGAAGCCGGAGGGAAACCGAGTCTGAATAGGGCGAATAGTTGTATGTTGTAGACCCGAAGCCAACCGATCTATCCATGGGCAGGGTGAAGCGACGGTAAGACGTCGTGGAGGCCCGAACCGATATACGTTGAAAAGTGTTCGGATGACCTGTGGATAGGGGTGAAAGGCCAATCAAGGTTGGTGATAGCTGGTTCTCTTCGAAATGCATTTAGGTGCAGCGTCATGTGTTTGCCTATGGGGGTAGAGCACTGAATGGGCTAGGGGGCATACCGCTTACTGAACCCAATCAAACTCCGAATACCATAGGTTTAGAGCATGGCAGTGAGACTGCGGGTGAGAAGGTCCGTAGTCGAGAGGGTAAGAGCCCAGACCGTCGGCTAAGGTCCCGGAGTGTGTACTAAGTGGGAAAGGATGTGAAGATGGTTAGACAACCAGGAGGTTGGCTTAGAAGCAGCCACCCTTTAAAGAAAGCGTAACAGCTCACTGGTCTAGCGTTTTTGCGCCGAAGATATAACGGGGCTAAGTACACCACCGAAGCCACGGACTTGATCTTTAAGATTGAGTGGTAGAAGAGCATTCTGTTCAGCGTTGAATGTATACTGTAAGGTATGCTGGAGCGGACGGAAGAGATAATGTAGGCATGAGTAGCGATAAAATGGGTGAGAAACCCATTCACCGAAAGTCTAAGGTTTCCACCGGCAGGGTAATCCGCGGTGGGTTAGTCGGTCCCTAAGGCGAGGGCGAAAGCCGTAGTCGATGGGAAACAGGTTAATATTCCTGTACCGGCATATGTGCGTTTGTACGATGGAGTGACAAAGAAGGTTAGATGGTCCGGGTGTTGGATATCCCGGTTTAAGCGTGTAGTCTGGGAGGATAGGCAAATCCGTTCTCCTAAGGATGAGGCGTTACGACGAGCCCCGTAACAAGGGCGAAGCCATTTATACCATGCTTTCGAGAAAAACTTCTAAGGAGTGCATGTGCTGTCCGTACCGTAAACCGACACAGGTAGACGAGAAGAGAATTCTAAGGTGTTCGAGAGAATCATGGTTAAGGAACTCGGCAAAATGTCACCGTAACTTCGGGATAAGGTGAGCTCCCATTATGTGTAACCCCTCGCGGGTGTAGCAGAACGGAGTCGCAGAGAAGAGGTCCAGGCGACTGTTTATCAAAAACATAGCACTCTGCCAACTGGTAACAGGAAGTATAGGGTGTGACGCCTGCCCGGTGCTGGAAGGTTAATAGGAGGTGTTAGCGCAAGCGAAGCTCCGAATTGAAGCCCCAGTAAACGGCGGCCGTAACTATAACGGTCCTAAGGTAGCGAAATTCCTTGTCGGGTAAGTTCCGACCTGCACGAATGGCGTAACGATCTGGACGCTGTCTCAACCATGAACTCGGCGAAATTGCAGTAGCGGTGAAAATGCCGTTTACCCGCAGCAGGACGGAAAGACCCCGTGGACCTTTACTATAGTTTGGCAATGATACTTGGTAAATCATGTGTAGGATAGGTGGGAGACGTTGAAATGTGGTCGCTAGATTGCATGGAGTCGTCCTTGAAATACCACCCTTGGTTTGCTGATTATCTAACCTAGCCGGTGTGTAACCGGAGGGACATTGTCTGACGGGTAGTTTGACTGGGGCGGTCGCCTCCGAAAGAGTAACAGAGGCGCGCGAAGGTATTCTCAGATTGGTCGGAAACCAATTGACGAGTGTAAAGGCATAAGAATGCTTGACTGTGAGACCTACAAGTCGAACAGGTAGGAAACTAGGCCTTAGTGATCCGGTGGTCCCGAGTGGAAGGGCCATCGCTCAACGGATAAAAGGTACCCCGGGGATAACAGGCTGATCTCCCCCAAGAGTTCACATCGACGGGGAGGTTTGGCACCTCGATGTCGGCTCATCACATCCTGGGGCTGTAGCAGGTCCCAAGGGTACGGCTGTTCGCCGTTTAAAGTGGTACGCGAGCTGGGTTCAGAACGTCGTGAGACAGTTCGGTCCTTATCCGCTGCGGGCGCAGGAGATTTGAAGGGGTCTGTCCCTAGTACGAGAGGACCGGGATGGACAGAACTCTGGTGTTCCAATTGTTCCGCCAGGAGCATTGTTGGGTAGCTATTTCTGGAACAGATAACCGCTGAAAGCATCTAAGCGGGAAACTGGCCCTAAGATGAGATCTCCCTGACTTTATAGTCATTAAAGGACACATGTAGATTACGTGTTTGATAGGCTGGGTGTGTAAGCGTTGTGAGGCGTTGAGCTGACCAGTACTAATAGTCCGTAAGGCTTGATATAATTGTTTACTTTAGCTTCCCTTAATTCTAAGAGCTCATATGTTTAGGCAGACATTAAATATTACAACAATAGAATATGTATACAGGATTCCCTGGTGGTTTTAGCGGTAAGGTTCCACCCGTTCCCATTTCGAACACGGAAGTTAAGCTTACCAGCGCCGATGGTACTTCATGAATCAAACATGTGGGAGAGTAGGTCGCCGCCAGGGATTTTTTTATGTCTGAACTCAAATCTAACTGTTTCTATTCTCAAATACCCATCTATATAACCCGTAACATGCCATTATCGCTGCGTCCCCCATACTCAGGCAATACACACCAACGTTTATACTAAATCTAATATTGTAAATGATATTTATAAACTGTCATTCATGCTATTTGACCTGATTCAGATCATTGCGTGTAGTTTTATTGAACATTCTTAACCGTGATAATTCTCATATTGCACCAGAGAAGGAAATACCACCTATAATGTATCTCTATTGTTAAGTGTTACTATATAGAGTGTTGCGATAGTCTTAACAAAATTTACAACTTTGTTAACGATTGATGCAATGATGTAATTTATTGTGGATATAAACACTCTTTAATAATTCGCACGATAATTAAAGTAAAATAAATTTCATGGTATATAATTATATAAAGAGCATATGTCTATATCAATTTAGGAGGTATGTAATGCGTAATAATAAGAGTGGAATCACAAGACGCGGTTTATTGCAGACTGGTATGGCAGCAGCAACAGTTGCAGCTGGTGGGCTGGCCATGAATTTGTTATCACCTTTTTCGGCAGAAGCAGCATCGAAAACTTTACCTGCTAAATGGGATAAGACATTTGATGTTATAGTGATAGGTTCAGGCTTTGCAGGGTTAGCCGCAGCAGCAGAAGCGGCTGAAAGCGGTCTGAGTGTGGTTATTGTAGAAAAAATGCCTTTATATGGTGGTAACTCTATCATAAATGGCGGTGAGTATAATAGCTGGACTGATAAACTCAAACTGCGTCAATCACTTAATCTTGGAGATGATAGTGCTGAACTTCACAAAAGCGATACACTTAAAGGCGGTGATTTCTATGGTGACCCAGAGCTAATAGAGTTGCTTACAGACAATTCCAGTGACGCGCTTAACTGGATGGTTGACGAGGGCGGTCTGAAACTTCGTCACATTCTTAACAGAACCGGCGGTCATTCTGCATATCGTACCCATACATGTGTGGAAGGTGTAGGCAGAGGGTATACTGAAGCGCTGAAGCGGATAGCAGAAAAACGTGGTGTTAAATTTATGCTGAATACTCCTGTAAGCTGGCTGTGGCGGGCATCTGAAGAGAAACCGGTTATCGGTGTTGAAACTGATGTTCGAGGCAGAAAAAGGAATCTCAAGGCAAATAAAGCTGTGATTATGGCGAGTGGCGGATTTTCTCAGGATAAAGTAATGCGGATGGAATTCAATCCAAGTATTGTTCCTGAATATAACTGCACTAATCAACCGGGTGCTACTGGCGAAATGTTAAGGTACGCACAGGCTATTGGCGCTGAGACAATGCATCTTGCTTTTATACAGCTTTATCCGTATGCAGAGCCGGAGACTGGTATTCTTGACAGCCCCGCAGTTTATCCTTTCAGAGGGCCGGGGTATGGGATGATTGCTGTAGATAAAAATGGGAATAGATTTGTAAATGACCTCGAAAGAAGGGATGTTGTCTCAAGAGCTGAAATTAACACAGGAATGAAACCAACATACTCAATATTTAATGAAGCTATGATACCTCTTATGGGAACTAAAGATGAGGTGGAAGCAGGGCTCAAAAAAGGTAGATTCGTTAAAGCCGATTCTGTTGAAGAACTTGCTCAAAAACTTGGGATGAAACCTGATGTTTTGGCTGGTACCGTAAAAAAACATAATAAATACCTTCGTCAGGGGAACGACCCTGATTTTGGTAAACCAATAACAGATAAAATGATTCCCATAGAGAAGGGACCATTTTACGGCATAGCTCAATGGCCTGCTGTGCACCATACTATGGGTGGTGTGCGTATCAATAAACAAACACAAGTTATTGATATTTGGGGAAATGTTATACCTAATCTTTATGCTTGTGGCGAATCCACAGGCGGTATTCACGGAATAAACAGGCTTGGGGGCAACGCAATCCCTGATGCAGTAGTATTTGGAAGGATTGCAGGCAGAAACGCTGCGAAATGACATACATGGCGGTCGTGGGTTTTACTCCGACCGCCTTTACTACAGGTGCTATTATGAAAATAATATTACTGACAGCTGTAATGTGTATTGCGGCAATGTGCTTTGCTGAACAGGTTTGTCTGGAATGTCATCAGTCAGTTAATGTTTTACCGTCTGAACACGAAAAAGTGAATTTTCAGGTTGCAGCATGTACAGAATGCCATGTGAAAGAGGATGTCTTACAGGCGGATCCATTTGCCGCCGGAATGCATATTAAGCATGCCGGAGAAGCTGAGTGTAATGTTTGCCATGTTATGCAGGGGGCTTCACCATTTGGTCTGCAAAAAGGCAGGATAGGTGAACCAACAGAAGAGTTGGAGCTTATCACAGAGAAGGTTGTACATTGGCAGACATCACAGGATCTCGACAACAGACATGCTAAAGCAGAAGTTTTTTGTAACGGATGTCATGGGATAGCGCTTCCGGAGTTTGCTTCCGAAGTCAGTAATGTAACATGCCTCGGCTGTCATGGTGAACTTAAAGCCTTACAGAAGAAAACAGAATCGGCTGAACATAAAGACATGAATCCTCACAAATCCCACCTCGGAGACATTGCATGTACAGTATGCCACCATATACATACTGAACAGACAGCATATTGTGTAAACTGTCATCCGAAGTTTACGATAACAATGCCTTAAGAAAGAAGCCGGAGCGAGTATCCGGCTTCTGTATTTTAATAGGTGACTAATTTAAGTCTATTTTGTCGGTAGTGGTAAGTTGTGCAGGCGCAGGAATGACAGTTTGTCCCAATATCCGCGTTGAAAGGCAATCTTTCCACGTTTAATATGGAATAGCCCACAGCCGCGCAGACCAAGGGGGTCTTTCCACTCAAGAATTCCCCATTCATTATCTTCAAATATATTTTCGACTATGCATATCATGTCTGCTGTCTCAAAAGCCAGCTTAAACATCTTTCTTATATTTTCTCTGCCTGTTATGGGCCCTTCAGCAACTTGATGGTTAATAGCGTCTGTTGCATAAAGATTTGCTAAAGAGTTGTAGTCTGCCTTATTAAAAGCTTCGACGAATTGTTCGATAATTTCTTTAGGGCTCATTAACACCTTCCTGATTATTATTTCTCCCTGATAAACTCTTTGAGGTCATCAATGGTGATAACTTCATAACCGTGGATGTCGGCATATATGTCTATATCTTTTCGTTTCATCATAGTCCCGTCAGGGTTGGTGAGTTCGCAAAGAACGCCGCACGGTTTTAAACCGGCAAGTTTCATCAGGTCTACCGAAGCCTCTGTGTGCCCGTCTCTTTCCAGCACTCCGCCAGGTCTTGCCACAAGAGGGAAAACGTGCCCCGGGCTTGCCAGGCTGTTTTCATTTGCATTGTCGGCGATAGCGGCTTTGATGGTTGTAACCCTGTCGGCAGCGGAGACACCTGTTGTAACGCCTTCTGCTGCTTCTATTGTGACTGTAAAAGCAGTGCCGAACTGGCTGTTATTCTCTTTGACCATCATGTCTAGTCCAAGTCTTTGTCTGTGCTCATCGGTGATGCAGAGGCATACGATACCGCTACAGTCTCTTATAAGTGCAGCCATTTGTGCGTTAGTGATTGTTTCAGCAGAAAAGATAAGGTCTCCCTCATTTTCCCTGTCTTCATTGTCTACGACAATAACACCTTCGCCTCTTTTGATTGCTTCAATAGCGGATAGAATAGATTCTTTTTTGGATAATTTAAGCTGATTCATGTTTAAACTCCTTCATGAATCAGGGCGTTAGAATAACCGATTATTTAAGATTGGTTAATCCTCTTTCGTCCGGACTGTGACCGTCGGCTCCGGGATCTAACCGGATCTGCTGACCCTGGCTTGCAGGCGCTCGCGGGCTCTCTGTCTTAACAGAATACCGCCGGTGGGGAGTTGCACCCCGCCCTGAGAATTACATATTAAATATAAGGAAAACTTAGATATTATGCAAGAATAAATCAATAGTTAATTTTTTAACTATTTGCGCACGAATTAAAAGGCGGCTCTATGTTGTGGAATTCTCTGATATTTTTGGAGCCGCCTGCTTTATGAATCTGCGCAGCAGACAGAACACCACGCTTTTAAGCGTGGATGAATGCTTCTCTCAGCATAGCTGAGACATCTCTCTAGAGAGATGTAGGAAAAATCATGCGTTAAGCATGAGCGAAGCATAGAACCCCGGGTTTACCTGGGGGAATCTATATTAAATTTTAAACATTTCTGTCATTGCCATCTGCTCATCAGCTTGTTTTTGCAGATCTGCCACGGTTATAGAAACTTCTCCGATTGCAGCAGAGCTTTGTTCAAGTCCGCTTGAGATAACGTGTGCATTGTCGTTTATGTTTGCTATGGCGGCGGACTGTTCGGAGATAGCAGTCGTTATCTGGTTACTGGCGGTGCTTATCTCTTCCACTGCGCTGACAATCATTGCAAAAATGTTATCGGTCTCATGGAGTTTTTCTGCGCCATCTTGTACAATTTTTTTAGCAGCAGCAACACCTTGATTAGTTTTTGTTGTTTCAGTAACAAAGGTTGAAATTATAGTTTCTATGTCATGAATAGAAGTTTGAGTCCTCTCGGCTAATTTGCGGACTTCGTCAGCAACAACAGCGAATCCCCTTCCGTGTTCCCCAGCTCTTGCAGCTTCAATGGCAGCATTAAGAGCGAGAAGGTTTGTCTGATCTGCGATGTCGTTTATGACAAGCAGTATGTTCCCTATCTCCTGAGAGGATCTTGCAAGTGTTTCCACAGTGCCACCGAGTTCTTCTACATTTGTTCTGATGGCAGACATAGCATCGTTTGTTTCCAGAATGTATTTCTGTCCGGTTGAAGTCAGGTCTTTACCAGTGTTGGATTTATCCTGAACTCCGTTAACAGCTTCGAGTATCTGGGATGAAGACACACTGAGTTCTTCCACTGCTGATGCGACCATGCTGACTTGACTTGCCTGATCAGAAAAAGTTGTGGACAGCTCTTCTGTGGTGGATGCAAGCTCTGTGCTGCCTGACGCTACAGAGTCGGATGACCTTATGATCATATCTAATATGGATTTCAATTTAAGCCTCATAGAGTCCAGAGAGTGCATAAATTGCCCGATTTCATCTTTTCTGTCAGTGTCAACATCGCAGGTAAAATCACCATCAGCCATAGTATTGGCAAGTTCTACAGCTTTGCTCATCGGTGCTGTTATGGATCTGGATATCATTAGTGCAGTCATAAGCCCAGCTATAATTGCAGTGATTGATATTATCACAATCATTATTTCTGCCATCCTTAAGGTGGAGTTTAGAGATAGCTTCTCCTGTTTGATAATATCCGCTGCTACTTTTTGAGCATTCTGAGCTGTGGTTCCGAGTATGACTTCCACCTCTTTTAATTTCATATTGCCATCGTGCATATCCTTAAAACCCTCGCTGTAACGCTTAAGTTTTTCCATTACTTCCTGGCTTCCTGCATCCTCAGCATCGGCATAAGCCTTTCTGAAGTATTCCTGAGTAATCTGATACGCTTCCTCGCTGGGTGAATATAGGTATTTTGAAGCGTGAATGCGCATAGTAAGAAAGTTAAAAGTAAAAGATGCAGTTGTTATATCCCCCGCAACATCAGACATTTCGTTACCATATTTGGTTAGAATCTTGTAAAGTTCCGCCTCTTTGTTTATCTGGTCAGAATACAGAGCAAATGCTTTCTGGTATTCCTTAACAGACGTTATAAGAGAATTGATTGATTCTGCATCCTGCTCTGAAGTATATTCGTCTGCTGAAGCGTCGGCTAAACTCAGTATCTGCTTGAAGCCTTCATCAACCAAAGTACTGTAGCTCATATCCTGAGTATAATTAAAGTTGATACGGTTAACTCTGGCATCATTAATATGTTCAACAATGCTGGCGAACATGTCTCTCTTTTCTACTAGTGAAGATACTTTTTCCATTCTCTGAAAGCTTATCGCCGATATGGCAATCATAAGCAACAGAACTACCGTGAAGCCAAGATAAAGTTTGTTCGATATTTTTAGATTCTTTAACATTTTACACCCCATTTGAGATCCCACAATATTCTCAACATATGCAATTTATACTGCTGGTTAATATGTCACACAATAAAAACTGGGATCTATATGTAAAAATACATGTAAATATCTAATTATAAATAGTTAGAAACACCGAAACGCTTCTGAAATTACAATAAAATTGAAGAGCTGTTTTATTTCTTTTGTTATTAAAGTTTTGGTTACATGTTAACAAAGGTTGCGTTGCGTGGTTAAGATGAGGGATAAAAAAGGGGGACAAAAGCCCCCCTTACTATAATATAATTATATCTGTTCTAATGCTTGTTCGAGATCTGCAATTAGGTCTGAAACGTCTTCAATCCCAACAGAAAGTCGGACGTAATCATCTGTTACCCCAGCAGATATGCGTTCTTCTGTGGTGAGTTGCTGATGTGTGGTGCTCGCAGGGTGGATGACAAGGGAGCGTGCATCACCGACATTGGCAAGATGCGAGAATACTTTTACGCTTTCGATAAATTTTTTGCCTGATTCCAGCCCGCCTTTAATGCCGAATCCGATGATTGCACCATAGCCGTGCTTAAGGATTTCTGATGCTTTTTTGTGATCCGGATGGTCACTCAGACCCGCATAGTTCACCCAGCTGACTTTTGGGTGTTTTGCGAGGAATTCAGCCACAGTCAGAGAGTTTTCACAGTGCTTTTTTATCCTGAGCGGAAGTGTCTCCAGCCCCAAGAGAATCTGGTTGGCACTGTAAGGGGACAGACATGACCCGAGATCGCGCAGAAGCTGAACTCTGGCTTTTAGTATGTAAGAAGCTCCTCTGAGGACTGCTTTATCGTGGTTGCCGAATGCATCCCAGTAGCTCAGTCCGTGATATGAAGGATCCGGTTCTGTGATCTCAGGATACCTTCCGTTTGCCCAGTTGAAGTCCCCTTTTTCGATAACTGCCCCGCCTATGGATGTTCCGTTACCGGATATGAATTTGGTCAGGGAGTAAACAACTATGTCGGCTCCGTGGTCAAATGGTTTGAATATATAAGGGGTTATAGTGTTGTCTACTATTAAGGGAATTCCGGCTTCGTGTGCCAGGTCAGAGATGCCTCTGATGTCAGCCAGCCTACCTGCCGGGTTTCCGATGGATTCGGTGTAGAAGGCTCTTGTATTTTCGTCAGCAGCTTTTATGAAACTTTCGGGATCAGTTCCATCAACAAACCGGACCTCTATGCCCAGTCTGCCGAGAGTATATTTGAAAAGATTGTATGTCCCGCCATAGATTGATGATGATGCTACGATGTTCTGCCCTGCAGCTGTTATGTTCAGCACAGAGAATGTTATGGCTGCCTGACCGGAGCTGAGGGACAGAGCCCCTGTTCCGCCTTCTAGGTCTGCCAGACGTTTTTCAAGTACATCATTTGTCGGGTTCATGATCCGGGAGTATATGTTTCCGAACTCTTTGAGTCCGAAAAGGTTTGCTGCATGTTCGCTGGATTTGAACACATAGCTTGTTGTTTGATAGATTGGTACTGCTCTTGATCCTGTTTCTCCGGGTTCGTATCCTCCGTGCAGGAGTCTGCTTTCGATATGCTCCATTGGTATTTCCTCCGAAATAATAAATTAATAAATGAGTTAAATGCTCCGACGTTGTGTGCCGGCAAAAGTTGTTATTATGGTATTGTAGTGTTTGAGTAAAAATATATTGCAGCTAGAAGCTGCGCATAAGGGTATTGTGAGACATGAGAGACATTGAGTTCAGGCTGTTGGTTGAAATGATGTCAGTAATATTTTTCATTTTTTGTGTGCCTTGTGAGAGAAGATAGCAGTCTTCAAAATTATAGCAAGCTTTTTTTTCTTATTTTTTTAAAAAAAGAGAATCAGCATTTTTTGAATAACAGCTTCGAAATTAATCCTTGCAGTGATGCGAAAAGTTCGGTAAGGCTTAGATAAACTTGTCCATGAAAATGTCATCTTGGAATAAAAAACCCCAATCTTGTTATCAAAATTGAGGTTTTTCTTATTTTTCTTTAAACTCTCAATTAGCCTGCTAAGGGGCAGAGACAGGTGACAGTCTAATATTTAATATTATTCGAAAAGGTACCTGAATTCGCCATAGCCCTCTTTCTCAAGGTCTTCTGCAGGGATAAATCTTAGTGCAGCAGAATTTATGCAATACCGCAACCCGCCCCTGTCTTTTGGACCGTCTTCAAACACGTGACCAAGGTGAGAGTCCCCGTAGGCACTTCGGACTTCTGTCCGGACAGAAAACCAGCTTTTGTCAGTATGTTCGCTGATAAACTGTGGCACTATCGGCTTAACAAAGCTCGGCCATCCGGTTCCGGATTTATATTTGTCGGTGGATGAGAAGAGCGGTTCGCCTGAAACTATATCAACATATATTCCTGCTCGTTTTTCGTCCCAGTATTCGTTATTAAATGCTCTTTCTGTTCCGTCTTTCTGCGTAACTTCATACTGAAGTTTTGTGAGCTGGCTTTTAAGCTTCTCCTTATCTGGTTTTACATAATCTTCCCATCTCGAAAGGTCGGCTTGCGGGACGTTTCCAGCAGCTTTTATCTTATCTTTCCATGTTTTGCTGATAAAGTCGGCTCTGCCGGAACCTTTTTTATAGCTGTCATATCTTTCAGGGTTCTTCTTATAAAAGTCCTGATGATAGTCTTCCGCTTCATAAAATGTCGCTGCTTTCAGTATCGCTGTTGCAACCGGAACGTTAAATTTACCTGATTCATCAAGGTTTTTTCTGGATTGTTCAGCGGCGGCCTTCTGCTTGTCATCGGCATAAAAGATTGCTGTCTTATACTGTGTGCCTCTGTCTGCGAACTGACCGCCCTTGTCTGTGGGGTCGATGTTTACCCAGAAGATATCAAGCAGTCTTTCATAGCTGACCTTTTCAGGGTTATAAATTATCCTTATCGCTTCATAGTGTCCTGTTTTACCTGTGGACACCATTTCATATGTCGGGTTCGGGACATCACCGCCGGTATATCCGGCTGAAACATCTGATACACCGTTAATAAGTGAATATGGAGGTTCCATACACCAAAAACAACCTCCGGCGAAGATTGCTTCTTTCATTTTAGTTTCTGCCATCGCTGCCCCCATTGTTATCAAAAATAGAGCAAATATCAAAATAAGCTTTATGCTTTTCATAGTTTTCTCCTGTTTCATAGAAAATATACCTTTCTCACATAAATTAAAGTAGTAATAACTATTACATTTGAAAAGTTGACTGTTTTTGTCGGTTACTTATAATAGTCTCTGAGGTGTAAGATGAAAGATTATGCATTCCGGATGGACTTCAGCGTACGTGACTATGAGCTGGATATGGAAGGGGTTGTAAATAACTCAGTATATATGAATTACCTGGAACACGCCCGCCACAGATTTCTTCTCTCTATGGGAATAGATTTTGCCGGTTACGCCGAAAAGGGCATCTTTCTTATTGTAGCAAAGGCTGTGCTGGAGTATAAAACCTCTCTCCGCAGCGGTGATGACTTCTGGATAGGGATAAATCTTATCCCTCATTCAAAAGTCCGTATGATATTCCAACAGGATATCTATCGTTATCCTGACAACAAGCTTGTGCTTAAAGGGGAAATCACAGGTACAGGGATTTCGGAATCAGGAAGACCAAAGCTGCCGGATGAAATATTAGAAAAACTGGGAGCACTTTAATGTTGAATTTTATTATTGATGAATCGAAATGTACAAAATGCGGGCTATGCGCCGTTGACTGCCCGACTAAGATTATAGACATAACAAACGGCATACCCTTCATACAGCAGAAGAATGAAGGCAAATGTATGGGGTGCCAGCACTGTCTGGCTGTCTGCCCCGTTGCGGCATTGTCTATCTTGGGCGTAGACCCTGATGCCTGCGTTGATGTCAGATTTGCAGCAGCTCCGGATGCTATGGATGCCCTGATACGCAGCAGGCGCTCTGTGCGTCAGTTTAAAAAAGTTAATATTTCAGCTGAAAAGATGGAACAGCTTATCAAAGCCGCAGCAAATGCACCCACAGGTAAAAACAACAGAGGTGTTGCTCTGCACATAATAGATAATATTGAAGATATGGATATATTCAGAGAGGAAGTGATCTCGCATCTGGAAAAGCTCGATAAAGAAGGCAGGCTGACAGGGCAATATCAGGTTTTCAGCACTTTTGCGAAAGCGTTCAGAAAGGGGAACGACATAATATTCAGAGGCGGTCCGAATCTTGTGGTTGCATCTGTGCCTAAGGAGAGCCCCACACCGAGTGCTGATGGAATAATCGCTCTCAGCTATATGGAGCTTATGGCTGCTACTCTTGGTCTCGGAGCAGTATGGCTGGGGTTCTTAATGCATATATTTGCACTGGCACCGGAGCTTAAAGGGCTTCTGAGTATTCCTGCTGACCACGACGTATCATATGTACTGTTGCTTGGTGAGCCGTCAGTTAAATACAGCAGAGGAGTTATGAGAGACGAAATCTCTGTTAACAGAGTAAGTTTTAGGCACTAGAAATAATATAATTTTTTTGTGAGTTGTTAAAATTTTATTGCGAATGCGAAAAAACAATGATATTTTTGCGTTGAAGGTAGTAATTTCCTATGATCTGCTACAGGAGCGGGTTTAAGGTTTTATTACAAGTTTTGGCAAGGTCCATTGGACAGGATATCGATGTTCGTCCCAATTTGTTTTCGCCAGGATAAACAGTCGATAGGAGTGTTTTATGGCGAAAATTTGAGGATAGTATCAGTTATTATGAACATCTATGTTGGAAATCTCTCTTACAAAGCTATGGAAGATGAAATCCGTGATATGTTTCAGTCTTTCGGCGATGTAGCCTCTGTGAGAATCATCACAGATCACGAAACAGGCCGCTCCAAAGGATTCGGCTTTGTTGAAATGGAAGACGATGAGCAGGCTAAAGCCGCAATCGAAGAACTTAACGGTGTAGAGATGCTGGGCAGACCGCTCACTGTCAACGAAGCAAGACCGAGAGCTCCCAGAGCTCCGAGAGGTAACTTCGGTAACGACCGTTACTAAGAAGCTCAACCATTTTCTGAACAAACGGCCGGAGGTTTATATCTCCGGCTTTTTTCTATAACCTCCACATGTAAAAACAAAATAAACTTGATATGCCACAGCAGGTGCATCATTATTGTATTATCACTCTGGAGGAATCATGAGCGTATACATAAAAGCGGGGGGACTCTCCACTTTTTGCAGGTGTCCGGATAATCTTATTAACAAGATCAGAGAAGCTATCAAGGCTATGGATGCTGACCTGTCCTGCGTGGATGCGGTTTATCTCGGACTTATGAATCCGGAAGCATTCACCGGTGTCGGCAACATTGCATCCTATGTTACAGACAAGGTCGGGCTTTCGGGTGTTCCATCTGTGCGTATTGAAACTGCATCCAGCACTGGTGCGGCAGTTTTGAATCTTGCTTATGCCGCCGTTAAGGCTGGTCTTTATAAGAATGTTCTCGTTATCGCTGCCGAAAAGATGACTCATCTTTCAACCCCTAAAGTGACAAAGATAATTTCCGAAGTGATAGAGCCTTCCGAAAGGCGGACAGGAGCCAGTATGCCGTCACTTGCTGCTATGTGTGCAAGAAGGTTTGCCTATGAGCAGGGGCTGAGCGATAAAAAGTTTTCAGACATACTCGGTGCTGTTGCTGTAAAAGCCCATCATTACGGAGTGTTGAACGACAAAGCACAGTTCCGTAATGAGATAACCAGAGATGATTACCTTGCCAGCAGATTTATAGCAGAACCGCTGAGGCTGTATGACTGTTCGCCTATAAGTGACGGAGCGGCAGCCCTTATTGTTTCTAGCGACAAAAGCGATGTCGTGATCGCCGGAGTCGGGCAGGGGACAGACAAGCAGGCACTCACCAAGCGAACTTCAATCACAAGCTTTCTCTCAACCAGAAAGGCGGCGATATCTGCCTATAATATGGCTGGATTCGGTCCGGAAAATGTAGATTTTGCAGAGATACATGACGCTTTTACCCCATTTGAGGTGGTGGGGCTTATTGATACGTTTCTGCTCAGACCGGAAGATGTAATAAAATTCTATCAGGGTAAAGAGGGATATCATGACGGCAGACTTCCGGTTAATATATCCGGAGGACTTAAATCGAGAGGGCATCCTGTGGGTGCTTCTGGGTTGGCACAGATTGTTGAATGTTATAAGGTAATGACCGGACGATACCCGAAGGAGATAACTCCTGAAAAAACTGATGTCGCACTGACCCAGAGCATAGGCGGACTTGCCACTAATAACTTCGTAACGATCCTGAAGAAAACAGGGGCTAAGGTAACCCCCCTCGCAAGACCAATGGTCTATGCTGCGCCCGACGTTAAAAGCGATACGGATAAAAGATACAGGATATATTCAGCTACAAGGCTCCACACGCCTCCGGAGGGGTTTGATGCACCGCTGGATCTTGTTGTGCTCCAGAGGAAGGGGCGTCTGATACTGGCACGCTCCACAGCGGAAGAACTGCCTAAGATAGGTTCGCTCATGCAGATAGACGAAAAGGTTGAAGGGAATCTTCTGGTGAAAGAGGACGGTTTTTTACGTTTTCTTGGATTCTAGGCTTCTTTCGCAAGCTCTCTTTCTATGGCTGTTCTAAGTTTTTCAGGGTCTTTGGAAGATGCAAACCGCTCCACCCTTGTGCCGTCTCTGCTGATCAGAAACTTTGTAAAATTCCATTTTATAGGTTTCGTGCCCATAGTACCCGGCGCCATAGTTTTAAGCGCACGGAAAAACGGGTGCTGATTTGCTCCGTTAACATCAATTTTCTGGAAAACAGGGAATGTTATAGTGTAGTTACAGCTAAGAAATTCGTGAATCTCCTCTTCTGTACCCGGTTCCTGTGCGCCGAACTGGTTACATGGAAATGCTAGCACAACAAACCCCTGATCTTTATACATCCGGTAGATTTCTTCCAGCCCTTCATATTGCGGGGTGAATCCGCATTTGCTTGCGGTATTAACAGCCAGAACAACTTTCCCGCTGTATTCATCCAGATTTTTCATCTCGCCTGTAACAAGTGGTATTTCAAAATTCAGTAGTGACATAGCAGGCTCCTTCTACTGTTATAATTGCTTTTAAATGCTGCTAAATCAACCGGAATTATTTCAGCATTGCTTTTGCAGGTACACCGACAGCGGTGACGTTGTCATCTATGTCGTACGCCACAAAGGCGCTTCCGCCCACCATGACATTCTGTCCTATGGTGATGTTGTCGCGAACTGCTGCACCTACCCCTATCCATGTATGATCCCGGATAGTTACTTCACCGCCGAGGTTTGCCCCTGGTGCGATGTGGCAGAAGTCCCCTATGCGGCAGTCGTGATCAACGGTGGCGCCAGTGTTGATGATTGAGAAATCGCCGATATAAGAGTCTGCATTTACAACTGTTCCCCCCATTATGACTGTACCGGTGCCCACCTCTGCACTCGGGCTGAAAACACATGAAGGGTGTATCAGTGAAACTACGTTGAATCCCCGCTCTAAGACATATTCAGCCCGTTTCTGACGGACGCTGTTTGCGCTCACTGCGACTATCACATTGTTTGTCTGTTTTTTTAATGATTCGATCTCTTCTGTAGTGCAGAGCACTTCTTTGTTCAGTATTATTGTGCCTGCCGGTTTGCCGGAACCTGTGAAGCCTATCACCTCGTATCCACACGCTTCAGCCAGTTCTTTGACAACTTTTGCATGACCGCCTGTTCCCAGTATGATAATTTTATCTGCCATAATAGTTACCTGATATGAAATTTAATAGAAATACCGCATTGCCACCATGTCGGATCTTTCAAAACCGTGCTTTTTATAAAACTTCTGTGCAAGCAGATTGTTCCCGTCGGTTAGCAGTGTGATACGTCTGCACCCTTCTTCCTTTGCGGTGTTTTTTGCAGCCTCCAGAATCTTAGCCCCTGTCCCTGTTCCTCTCTGTTCGGGCAGCACGACCATGTCTTCGAGCACAGCTACTTTGCCTCCGGTGAATGTACTGATAGTGAACAGCAGATTTACCATTCCTATTATGCGTCCGTCCGCCTCTGCTTTAAGTATGCACCCCGCCGAGGGGTTTTCGATTATATTCCTCAGCCCTTCAGCCTGCTTTTTAAAGTCAGGTTTAAACTCTTCTTCCTGTGTGAAGAGTATTGTTAGCAGACCGCAAAGCTCAGGAATATCATTTGTGGTTGCTTTGGATATTTTCAATAGTCTTTCCTATGCTGTTATAGTTATCATATTTGATTTTGTAAGTGTTACTGTTTCGTTTTTTCTGTTGCCGGAGTCCAGGTTCCATATCGTCGCCTGTTCTGTATATTCTTCTGCACCTGTCAGGCAGTCGATAGGGGCAATAACGCTGTACCCTGTATATGCGGCTGCTGTTGCAGTATGCAGGACTGTTGCGTTGTCTGATGCTCCTGCGATAATTATATTTTTGATATTATTTTTACTGAGTATATCCTGAAGCTCGTTAAAAATATTATCACTGCTGTTTTTGGCAGACGTGAGAGCTTTTTGTTCTGAGTACGAAGGTATAACTGTATAAATTACAGTCATGCCCGCTTCTTCTGCTTTGTTTTTCAGATGGTTGATAGATGCTGTTTTCCCGTTGTTTTTAGACCTGCGGTTTCTTTCAGGTCTTTGCTCTTCTATATCAATTATGAGCATAGCTGTTTCAGATGCAGAAATATTTACTTCGAAAAGCTTTGGTGCCGATGGGGATATGGAACTGCTCCACTCTTCAATAATGTTTCCTGCGTAGGATGTAAAGGAAGTGGCGGCTGCAAGCAGGAATGACAGAATCGTTTTTTTCATTCAGACCTCCGGAAAAAAAGGAAGTATTTCTCTAAGGATACTACTATATTGAAAAAGATGCATTTATAAAGTTCAGGTGACAGGAGTTGAGCCACAATTCTTAACATTTGGAAAGTTTGAGTGAAAATTGTTCAGCAATGCTTTACTGGAGAGGTTTTGTGTATGAGTGAGCTGTGAATAGCGGGATTGATTCTGTCAGATATTTGTGTTAATACTGATTGTTAAGATAAGCTTAAGACATGGGGCTGTTTTTATACATTTTATTGATGGATGAATACCCCCCCCGAAGTTATTAGGAGGAGTTAATGAGAAAACTTATTATGCTGTTTGTGCTTGCGCTTACGATGGCGTTGACGGCACAGGTTCAGGCGAAGACGCTTCGTCTTGCAATGGACGCAGATCCAGTTTCCCTTGACCCGCATGTGCAGCTTTCCGGCGGTATGCTTCAGTATTCCCACCTTGTGTTTGACCCCCTTGTTAGATGGACAAAAGATATGACATTTGAGCCGAGACTCGCTACCAAATGGGAGCGGATCAGCCCCACTGTTATCAGGTTTCATCTGCGCAAAGGAGTCAAGTTCCACAGCGGAAACGATTTTACAGCTAAGGATGTAGTCTGGACAATTGCAAGGCTTAAGAAAAGCTCTGACTTTAAAGGTCTTTTCGAGCCATTTGTAGGTGGAAAAGTAATTGACGACTATACCGTAGATATCATAACAAAAGAGCCGTATCCGCTGCTTCTGAATATGGCAACATATGTTTTCCCTATGGACAGTGAGTTCTATACAGGAACAGATGAAAAAGGTATGGACAAAGGCGCTATCGTTAAAACTGACCATTCATTTGCAAACCTGAACGAATCAGGAACAGGTAAATATTATGTAAAAGAGCGTGAGCAAGGTGTTAAGGTTGTGTTTCAGAAGTTTGACCAATATTGGGAAAACAAAGGAAATGTTGACACTATAGTGCTTACACCTATTAAAAATGATGCAACAAGAGTTGCAGCGATGCTCTCCGGTGACGTGGATTTCATAATGCCGGTTCCTCCACAGGATTACCCTCGCATTGAAAGCACAAAGGGGCTTCAGCTGGCAACAATGAGCGGAAGCCGTGTTATTACATTTCAGATTAACCAGAAGCGTGTTGAAGCTTTCAGAAACAAAAAAGTTCGCCAGGCAATGGTATACGCTGTTAATAATGAAGGCATCGCTCAGAAGATCATGAAAGGGAAGGCAACAGCAGCAGGGCAGCAGGCGCCTGAAGGCTATCTCGGCTATGTTGAGAGTCTGGAGCCAAGGTATGACCTCAAAAAAGCCCAGCAGCTTATGAAAGAAGCAGGCTATGAAAAAGGCTTTGAAGTTTCTATGATAGCTCCGAACAACAGATATGTTAATGATGAGAAAGTTGCAGAGGCTGTCGCTTCTATGCTTGGTAAAATAGGAATCAAAGTCAACCTGAAAACTATGCCGAAAGCTCAGTTCTGGGATCAGTTCGACGCACAGGTTGCTGACATTCAGATGATCGGATGGCACCCGGATACAGAAGATTCTGCTAACTATACTGAGATTCTTCTGATGTGTCCGAACAAAGAAACAGGCTACGGACAGTACAACAGCGGTAACTACTGTAACCCTGAAGTCGACAAGCTGGTCATCGCTGCTCAGTCTGAAACAGACGTTAAAAAACGTGCTGCCATACTTCAGCAGGTTGAAAAAATGCTTTATGAGGATGCCGCTTTTATCCCTCTTCACTGGCAGCACCTTAGCTGGGCAGGACTTGAAGGGATGAATATCCTTGATATTGTGAACGTAATGAATTTCCCTTACTTCGGTGACCTTATAATGAAGTAACGGAACATAGTAAACTGTAATTATCGGCGGGAGTCAGCTTTTGGGTTGGTTCCCGCTTTATTGTCTCTATAAAGGACTTTTTAGTTCAAATTATTCAGGTAGGTAAAAATAATATGATAGCTTTTATCATAAGAAGGTTTATTCAGGCTGTGTTTGTCATCGCAGTGATAAGCGTTATAGCCTTTGCCATCAAGCAGAATGTGGGGGACCCTATACGCGACATCACCGGCATTTCAGTGTCCGCTGCGGAGAGGGAGGCGATGCGTGATAAGCTCGGACTGAACGATCCTCTGCTGACACAATATATCCGCTTTGCCAAGGATGCTCTTCACGGTGATCTGGGAAACTCATTCTTTTACAAAAGACCGGCTGTTGACGTGATTCTTTCCAAAGCTCCGGCAACCATAGAGCTTGTTTTTGTTTCCGCTCTTATAATCGTAGGGCTTTCTATACCTTTAGGTGTTTATTCTGCGATATATCCCAAAAGGTTTTTTTCAAGGTTTCTCATGGGGAGCAGTATTGTTGGTGTTTCAATCCCTGTTTTCCTCACTGCTATTATGATGATATATTTATTTTCAATCAAGCTCGGCTGGTTTCCTTCCTATGGGCGTGGTGAGCTTGTCAGTCTCGGAGGGTGGGACACAGGGATGCTTACTGTTGACGGCTGGATGCACCTTATTATGCCCAGCGTTGCGCTCTCTTCAATAATGCTTCCTCTTTTCATAAGGCTTATACGTTCTGAGATGATGGAAGTTCTGGAATCTGAATACGTAAAATACGCATGGGCAAAAGGTCTTACGAGAAGACGTATATGGTTTGTTCATGCTTTTAAAAATACACTTCTGCCTGTTATCACTGTGGGTGGTGTGCAGCTTGGTATCACTATAGCCTTCACCATTCTGACGGAGACTGTCTTTCAGTGGCAGGGGCTTGGTTTCCTTTTTATGGAGGCTGTGGAGCGTGCTGATGCGTCACTGCTGGTGGCATATTTAATGTTTGTCGGGATAGTGATGGTTGTTGTTAATACAATCGTTGACATCATTTATGGAGTTGTGAATCCGACTATAAGAATAACAGGTGCGAAATGAAAAATAAGTTTAATACTTTTAAACAGTCATACCTGTGGTACAGCTTTAAGCGTGACAAGGTGGCAATTTTCAGCATGGTGATTGTCCTTTTTCTTGTTTTATCCGCAGTGTTTGCCCCTCTGATTGCTCCTTTTAACCCTTATGATCCTCTTAATATTGACATCATGAACTCTGAGCTTCCCCCGTTCTGGATGAGCGGCAGTGATCCGTCATTCATCCTCGGAACAGACGATCAGGGGCGTGATCTGCTCTCCACGATGATATACGGGATGCGCATATCTCTGCTCATCGGTGTGGGTGCTGTTGTGCTTCAGTCTATAGTGGGGATTGCTATAGGGCTTATCTCCGGATATTTCGGCGGTAAACTCGATAGCTTTTTCATGCGTATGGCTGATGTACAGCTTTCGTTTTCCTACCTGATGGTCGCAATATTTTTCACGGCGATACTTCAGGCTGCTGTTGGTGTCGGTCGCTTCGGAGAGATCGCTGTTCCTTTTCTGATACTGGTGATAGGGTTTGCCCAGTGGCCTCAGTATGCCAGAACTGTCCGGGCGTCGGTACTTGCGGAGAAGAAGAAAGAATATGTTGAAGCCGCTCGTGTGGCGGGTTTTGGTGCAGGGCGTATTATGTGGGGGCATATTTTCCCAAATACTCTTTCGCCTATTCTTGTTCTTTCCACAATACAGGTCGCAAATGCTGTGATGAGTGAGGCTGCTCTCTCCTTTCTGGGGCTAGGTATGCCTATTTCGCGCCCATCGCTCGGTTCTCTTATAAATTCAGGTTTCGAATATATCTTCAGCGGTTCATGGTGGATAACAGCTTTCCCCGGGATACTGCTGGTTATTTTAATACTTGCGATAAATCTTTTGGGTGACTTCCTGCGGGATGTTCTTAACCCGAAATTGTATAAAGGTTAGGTCTTATGAGTAGTTTACTTGAGGTTAAAGACCTCGTGATCAAATTTGGTCTGCGTACAGGCGATGTTACCGCCACCACAGGCGTCAGCTTTACCCTTGAAAAAGGCGAAAGGCTCGGTCTTGTGGGAGAGAGCGGTGCAGGCAAGTCTGTGACAGGATTTTCAATAATAGGTCTCATTAGTAAGCCGGGCTATGTGGCAGACGGCAAAATTCTCTTCAACGGCGACGATCTTACAAAGATGGAGCGTGAAGAGCTGCGCCACATCAGGGGGAACCGCATCAGTATGATCTTTCAGGATCCTATGATGACTCTCAATCCGGTTCTTTCTATCGGGACGCAGATGATAGAAACACTGCTCGCACATAATCCTGAAATGACAAAAAAAGAGGCGAAAGCTATCGCCCTTGATAAGCTTAAGAAAGTTCATATACCCTCACCTGAAAAACGTCTCAGCCAATATCCGCACGAGTTCTCCGGAGGTATGCGTCAGAGGATTATCATAGCGATTGCACTGCTTACCGACCCTGAGATAATAATAGCAGACGAGCCTACTACAGCCCTTGATGTTACTATTCAGGCAGAGATAATGGATCTTATTATCGAGCTGTGCGAGACAGACGATATGGGGCTTATACTCATAACGCATGACCTCGCTGTTGTGGCACAGGTTACAGAGCATATCGCTGTTATGTATGCCGGGCGGGTAGTCGAGAAAGGGCGGACAAAAGATGTCATAAACAACCCTCAGCACCCTTATACTCAGGGGCTGATTGCGGCGCTGCCGGAGGGTGCAAAAGGGAGCAAAAGGCTGAACCAGATACCTGGCATGATGCCCACCCTGACCAATATCCCGCCGGGCTGTGCCTTCCACCCCAGATGTCCCCATGTGATGGATGTCTGCAAAAAGTATGTTCCTGCATTGATTAAAGTTAAAGGGATGGACACAGAGGCTGCCTGCGTTTTGTGCAGCTTTGAAAAAGAGGGGGTGTCAGGTGAGTGATAAGACTAGTGAGACTCCGCTTCTCAGTGTCAGAAACCTCTATAAGCGGTTTGATATATCCGGCGGACTGCTTGATCAGATAAAATTTAAAAATGGAAAGTTTAAGCTGGAGCAAACGCTCGTAAAGGCTCTGAATAACGTCAGTATAGATATCAAAAAAGGCGAAACATTCAGTGTTGTCGGAGAAAGCGGCTGTGGGAAATCCACTCTCGGACGTACCATTATGGGGCTTTACCCTCCTAATGGCGGCGAGATATACTATAAAGGCGAACGTATCGACAACCTTAGCCCAAAGAAAATGCTGCCTTACCGAAGCAAGATGCAGATGGTTTTTCAGGACCCGTATGCATCGCTTAATCCCAGAAAGACTATAAAACAGACCCTTGAAGGTCCTTTGAAATATCATAACCCTCATTTGTCACCATCAGAGGTGAAAGACAGGATTGAAGAAGTTATGCTTCAGGTCGGAAGTGACCCTAAGTGGATAAGCCGTATGCCGCATGAGTTCTCCGGCGGTCAGCGCCAGAGGATAAGTATTGCAAGAGCACTTGTCGTTGACCCTGAGTTTATCGTTGCGGATGAGCCTATATCTGCACTGGATGTTTCCATTCAGGCTCAGATACTCAATTTGCTTATGGATGCTCAGGAGCAGAGGAATCTTACATATCTTTTCGTGGCTCACGATCTTTCTGTGGTGGAGCATATCAGCACTAATGTTGTTGTTATGTATCTGGGGACTGTCTGCGAGCTTGCGGAGACATCACTTTTGTTTGGTGAGCCGAAACACCCGTACACAAAAGCTTTGCTTAGTGCGATACCTACTCTGGACGGAAGAAAGTCTGAACGGCTGAAACTGACAGGGGAAGTGCCCACTCCTATAAATCTGCCAAGTGGATGCGTCTTTCACGGAAGGTGCCCCTATGCAGACGGCAGATGCCGTGAGGAGATCCCTGCTCTTATACAGCACAAAGACGGAAGGAAGATTGCCTGTCATGCTGTTGAAGAAGGCAGAATATAAAAATATTTAAAGCGGAGCATAAAACCTCCGCTTTTTTGTTTGCTCAAAAGTTTCTTCTGAAATCATAAGATAATTTTTATTAATTGTACCTTGGTACGATGTTTTTTCTTTACAGAGCTGTATGCTTAATCATAAGTATTATTATTTTATGAGGTGCAGTAATGGCTCAGTCAATCGGTACAGTTAAATCAGTAAACGGATATGTAGTTGCCAGAACACCTGAGGGTGAAGAAAGAACCCTTAGCGTTGGCGATATAGTCAGTAAAGACGAACTGGTGATTACTTCACCGGGATCAAATATAATCATAGCTCTTAATAACGGCGAAGAAATCCAGATGGACGGCGGGCAGGCTGTTGCCATGGATGATACTGTTATAGGGGATATGGACGCAGGTGATGTCGAAGCTGATGCCCTTGCGATACAACAGGCTCTGGAGCGGGGCGAAAATATAGAAGACCTCGAAGATGCTACTGCCACAGGCGAGGAAGACCTGGCTAACTCCTTTGCGCTTAGCTTCCTCCCGGGAGATATGACTCAGGGTAATGTCGGAGCATACCTTCTCGACGCAAGTGATGTCGGCAATGGCGCAGATGATGGTCTGTTTGCAGACGAACAAGGGAGCAACGGAGAGGACAGTACAATACCAGTCGCCGTAGCGGATAATGCTACAGTTAACGAAGACGGAACAATAACGATAGCTGTTCTTGATAACGACTACGATGAAGACGGGGACACCCTAACTGTCTCAATTGCAACTCAGCCCGCAAACGGAATAGTTGTCGTTAATTCAGACGGCACAGTTACATATACACCTGCTGCTGATTATAACGGCACAGATAGTTTCACCTACACCGTATCTGACGGTAAGGGCGGAACTGACATAGCTACAGTAAACCTTACAGTGAATCCTGTTAACGATAATCCAGTTGCAGTTGACGACATCGTCACACTTGACGAGGATGCAGCAACAGTCATTAACGTTCTCGACAACGATTCAGATTTAGACGGCGACGACCTTACAGTTTCAATCGCTACCCAGCCTGAACACGGAACAGTCGTTGTTAATTCAGACGGCACAGTTACATACACACCTGCCGCTGATTATAACGGTACAGATAGTTTCACCTACACCGTATCTGACGGTAAGGGCGGAACTGACACAGCCACAGTGAACCTTACAGTTAATCCTGTTAACGATAATCCAGTTGCAGTTGATGACATCGTCACACTTGACGAGGATGCAGCAACAGTCATTAACGTTCTTTCTAACGACAGTGACTTAGACGGCGACGACCTTGCAGTGAGTATCGCTGCCCAGCCGGAACACGGCACAGTAGTAGTTAATTCAGACGGTACAGTTACATACACACCTGCTGCTGACTATAACGGCACAGATAGTTTCACCTACACCGTATCTGACGGTAAGGGCGGAACTGACACAGCTACAGTAAACCTTACAGTTAATCCTGTTAACGATAATCCAGTTGCAGTTGATGACATCGTCACACTTGACGAGGATGCAGCAACAGTCATTAACGTTCTCGACAACGATTCAGATTTAGACGGCGACGACCTTACAGTTTCAATCGCTGCCCAGCCGGAACACGGCACAGTAGTAGTTAATTCAGACGGTACAGTTACATATACACCTGCTGCTGATTATAACGGTACAGATAGTTTCACCTACACCGTATCTGACGGTAAGGGCGGAACTGACACAGCTACAGTAAACCTTACAGTTAATCCTGTTAACGATAATCCAGTTGCAGTTGATGACATCGTCACACTTGACGAGGATGCAGCAACAGTCATTAACGTTCTTTCTAACGACAGTGACTTAGACGGCGACGAACTTACAGTGAGTATCGCTACTCAGCCGGAACACGGAACAGTCGTTGTTAATTCAGACGGCACAGTTACATATACACCTGCTGCTGACTATAACGGCACAGATAGTTTCACCTACACCGTATCTGACGGTAAGGGCGGAACTGACACAGCTACAGTAAACCTTACAGTTAATCCTGTTAACGATAACCCAGTTGCAGTTGATGACATCGTCACACTTGACGAGGATGCAGCAACAGTCATTAACGTTCTCGACAACGATTCAGATTTAGACGGTGATGCACTTACAGTTTCAATCGCTGCCCAGCCGGAACACGGCACAGTAGTAGTTAATTCAGACGGTACAGTTACATATACACCTGCTGCTGATTATAACGGTACAGATAGTTTCACCTACACCGTATCTGACGGTAAGGGCGGAACTGACACAGCTACAGTAAACCTTACAGTTAATCCTGTTAACGATAATCCAGTTGCAGTTGATGACATCGTCACACTTGACGAGGATGCAGCAACAGTCATTAACGTTCTTTCTAACGACAGTGACTTAGACGGCGACGACCTTGCAGTGAGTATCGCTACTCAGCCGGAACACGGAACAGTAGTAGTTAATTCAGACGGCACAGTTACATATACACCTGCTGCTGATTATAACGGCACAGACAGTTTCACCTACACCGTATCTGACGGCAAGGGCGGAACTGACACAGCTACAGTGAACCTTACAGTTAATCCTGTTAATGATAATCCAGTTGCAGTTGATGACATCGTCACACTTGACGAGGATGCAGCAACAGTCATTAACGTTCTCGACAACGATTCAGATTTAGACGGCGACGACCTTACAGTTTCAATCGCTACCCAGCCTGAACACGGAACAGTCGTTGTTAATTCAGACGGCACAGTTACATATACACCTGCTGCTGATTATAACGGCACAGACAGTTTCACCTACACCGTATCTGACGGCAAGGGCGGAACTGACACAGCTACAGTGAACCTTACAGTTAATCCTGTTAATGATAATCCAGTTGCAGTTGATGACATCGTCACACTTGACGAGGATGCAGCAACAGTCATTAACGTTCTCGACAACGATTCAGATTTAGACGGCGACGACCTTACAGTTTCAATCGCTACCCAGCCTGAACACGGAACAGTCGTTGTTAATTCAGACGGCACAGTTACATACACACCTGCTGCTGATTATAACGGTACAGATAGTTTCACCTACACCGTATCTGACGGTAAGGGCGGAACTGACACAGCTACAGTAAACCTTACAGTTAATCCTGTTAACGATAATCCAGTTGCAGTTGATGACATCGTCACACTTGACGAGGATGCAGCAACAGTCATTAACGTTCTTTCTAACGACAGTGACTTAGACGGCGACGACCTTGCAGTGAGTATCGCTACTCAGCCGGAACACGGAACAGTAGTAGTTAATTCAGACGGCACAGTTACATATACACCTGCTGCTGATTATAACGGCACAGACAGTTTCACCTACACCGTATCTGACGGCAAGGGCGGAACTGACACAGCTACAGTGAACCTTACAGTTAATCCTGTTAATGATAATCCAGTTGCAGTTGATGACATCGTCACACTTGACGAGGATGCAGCAACAGTCATTAACGTTCTCGACAACGATTCAGATTTAGACGGCGACGACCTTACAGTTTCAATCGCTACCCAGCCTGAACACGGAACAGTCGTTGTTAATTCAGACGGCACAGTTACATATACACCTGCTGCTGATTATAACGGCACAGACAGTTTCACCTACACCGTATCTGACGGCAAGGGCGGAACTGACACAGCTACAGTGAACCTTACAGTTAATCCTGTTAATGATAATCCAGTTGCAGTTGATGACATCGTCACACTTGACGAGGATGCAGCAACAGTCATTAACGTTCTCGACAACGATTCAGATTTAGACGGCGACGACCTTACAGTTTCAATCGCTACCCAGCCTGAACACGGAACAGTCGTTGTTAATTCAGACGGCACAGTTACATACACACCTGCCGCTGATTATAACGGTACAGATAGTTTCACCTACACCGTATCTGACGGTAAGGGCGGAACTGACACAGCCACAGTGAACCTTACAGTTAATCCTGTTAACGATAATCCAGTTGCAGTTGATGACATCGTCACACTTGACGAGGATGCAGCAACAGTCATTAACGTTCTTTCTAACGACAGTGACTTAGACGGCGACGACCTTGCAGTGAGTATCGCTGCCCAGCCGGAACACGGCACAGTAGTAGTTAATTCAGACGGTACAGTTACATACACACCTGCTGCTGACTATAACGGCACAGATAGTTTCACCTACACCGTATCTGACGGTAAGGGCGGAACTGACACAGCCACAGTAAACCTTACGGTTAATCCTGTTAACGATAATCCAGTTGCAGTTGACGACATCGTCACACTTGACGAGGACGCTGCAACAGTTATTAACGTTCTCGACAACGATTCAGATTTAGACGGTGATGCACTTACAGTTTCAATCGCTGCCCAGCCGGAACACGGCACAGTAGTAGTTAATTCAGACGGTACAGTTACATATACACCTGCTGCTGATTATAACGGTACAGATAGTTTCACCTACACCGTATCTGACGGTAAGGGCGGAACTGACACAGCTACAGTAAACCTTACAGTTAATCCTGTTAACGATAATCCAGTTGCAGTTGATGACATCGTCACACTTGACGAGGATGCAGCAACAGTCATTAACGTTCTCGACAACGATTCAGATTTAGACGGCGACGACCTTACAGTTTCAATCGCTGCCCAGCCGGAACACGGCACAGTAGTAGTTAATTCAGACGGTACAGTTACATATACACCTGCTGCTGATTATAACGGTACAGATAGTTTCACCTACACCGTATCTGACGGTAAGGGCGGAACTGACACAGCTACAGTAAACCTTACAGTTAATCCTGTTAACGATAATCCAGTTGCAGTTGATGACATCGTCACACTTGACGAGGATGCAGCAACAGTCATTAACGTTCTTTCTAACGACAGTGACTTAGACGGCGACGAACTTACAGTGAGTATCGCTACTCAGCCGGAACACGGAACAGTCGTTGTTAATTCAGACGGCACAGTTACATACACACCTGCTGCTGACTATAACGGCACAGATAGTTTCACCTACACCGTATCTGACGGTAAGGGCGGAACTGACACAGCTACAGTAAACCTTACAGTTAATCCTGTTAACGATAACCCAGTTGCAGTTGACGACATTAACTCTGTGACTGCAAGCGATCAGGGGAACGGTATTACCCTGCCTACAGCAGAAGCCACACTAACTGAGATATCTACCGGTGGTAACAATAGCGACATAGACCTCAATGGTTACGAGACTATTGAGGGCGGCGATATGTATCTTAATGATAACATTAAAGGTAATTCCGGTAATAACCTTATTGTTGTCGGTGACACATTCGGGGGGAACAATATTCTTGCTGCCAACGGTGACGATGTAATTGTCATTTCCGGAGATATAAAAGGCTATACACATATTAGCGGAGGCGGCGGTTATGATATAGTCGTGCTTGGGAAAGAAGAATCTGCTTATGAAGTACAGTGGATGACTACAAACAATGGTACGATTTCTGACGGCATACTGGACATTGAGTCCGGTGGTGTTCTTAATGTTAATAATGTCGAAGATCTCAGATTTGGCGGAATTTCCGAAGCTACTATTGAGTATGAAGTCAACATTGCTACATCTGATACAGACCTGGACATAGAAAGTTATACCCTGTCTGTTATTAATGCAACTCTTAACCAGGGGACTGACAATGGTGACGGAACATGGACAGTCACTCCGGACCAGCTTGAAGGTCTGAAAGCTATACCTACCGGCAGCGGCGAAGTCTCTGTTGGTGAGGTTAATGTAAATGTCGATCCTGCCGACCTTGACGGTTCAATACCAGGAGACGGCACAGACGCTGATTCTATGGTTTATGGAAATGTCCTTTCTAACGACAGTGATGTAGACGGCGATGATCTTCATGTTGCCGATGTTGACGGAAAAGATGTTAACGGTGAGACTGTTATAGAGGGCGAATACGGTACACTTACAATTAAGCCTGACGGTAGTTATACATACGAACTTGATAATAGTAATCCAGACGTGAGTGGTCTTGGCTCAAACGATACTCTTGTTGACAGCTTTGACTATACTGTTTCTGACGGAACAGGGACAGACGCTGCTAAACTTAATATAACTATAAACGGTGCAAACGACGCACCTGTTATTTCTGTAGAGAATCAGGAGACAACGGTCTCTTATGTCTCTGAAGAAGCAAGCTATAACAATGTCGTAGGACTTTATCTGCTTAATGAAGCCGGTGAGCCGGAGCTTGTTAAAATCCTTGAGACCAATGCAGACTATAGCGAACGCGGCATTGCGTTTGAAGAAGGAAATTTTGGTACATATTCCGGCGACGGAAGTGACCTTCATTTCTTTATTATCGCAGATGGTTACAAAGCTGGTGTTGATTACGATTCTATCAGTTTTGAAAAACAGGACGATGGCAGTTATAAAGTTCTTTATCAGTCTGGCGACAACACTGTTGAACTTAATAAAAACGTATACTTTGATGATGCCTCAATGAATCCGCAGGATGTTAACCACTTCAATGTTAATGTCACAGAGGACGGTGTTACTGTCGTGGGTGTTGAAGATCTTGCTCCGAATGTTTCTGATGAAGATTATGATGATGTCGTGATGAATCTTGAAACACACGGTGTAACTTTTACAGAGGATGGCAGCGCTGTTTATATTGCAAAAGATGTCAGCATATCTGACTCTGACGATACAACCATGACAGTACTGACTGTCACTCTCAATAACATGCAGGCTGGTGATGTGCTGAGTGTGGATGAAAGCATTCTGCCGGATGGGCTGGCATATACAATCGATGGTAATGTTATTACTTTTACAAATGTTGACCCTGATGTTGAGATGCCGAATGCAGATTTTGAAACTGCGGTAACATCCGTTATGTTTGAAAATACTTCCGACACTCCTGATACTTCAGACAGAGAATTCAGCATAACTGTTTCTGATGGTGATGATAACAGCAACACCGCAACAATTTCTGTTGGTGTGGCCGCTGCTAATGATGCTCCTGTGGCAATGGACGACAGCACTGCTCTTGATGAAGACTCGTCAGTTGTTATTAACGTTCTTGAAAATGATGTTGATCCGGATGGCGATGCGCTTAATCTGAGTATCGCTGCCCAGCCGGAGCACGGCACAGTAGTAGTGAACAGTGACGGTACAGTTACATACACACCTGCTGCTGACTATAGCGGCACAGACAGTTTCACCTACACCGTATCTGACGGCAAGGGCGGGACTGACACAGCCACAGTAAACCTTACAGTTAATCCTACTGGAGATGCGCCTGTAGCAGTTAATGATACTCAGTTGGTTAACGAAGACGGCTCGGTATCTATAGATGTGCTTGCTAACGACAAAGACGCAGATGGGGACACGCTGACTGTGACAGAGGTTGGGGAAGCTGCCAACGGAACAGTGACTATTAATGATGACGGAACAATCCAGTACACCCCTGACGAGAACTTCAACGGAGCAGATTCCTTCACATATACCATATCAGATGGTAATGGAGGAACAGACATAGCAACAGTTACAGTTAATGTTGCACCTGTTAATGATGCGCCTGTCGCAGTTGACGATAACGCAACATTTAACGAAAGCACCGTGGAGATAGGGTCTGTGAACCTTGTTCTTGTCCTTGACTCCTCCGGAAGTATGGGGTCAAATGGTATGGCTCTTGCGGAAAGTGCTCTCAAGGCTCTCATAGGAAAATATGGAGACTCTCTGAACAGTGTTATGCTTGTTGACTTTGATACTGATGCCAGACTTGTCTATTCTGCGGATGGTGATAAGTGGATGACTGGTGATGAGGCTCAGGCGGCACTTGATAACTCTTCTAATTTCCGTTCAGGTGGGTACACAGACTATGATGATGCTATCAGCGCTGTACAAGATAATTATTCAGGAGCTCCTGCAGCTGATAACACATATGTTTACTTTCTGAGTGATGGCGAACCTTCAAGCTATTCATATGCTATAAACGACACTGAACGTGCGGAGTGGGTTTCTTTCCTTGAAGGCAGCGATATTGATCAGGTTTATGCTGTAGGTGTAGGCAGAGGTGTCAGCCAGACTGATTCTGACCTGAAAGATGTGGCATGGACAAGTGACCCTGATGGGAATCACGACGGGAATGTTATGATAGTTCTTGATGCAGACGATCTCTCTGCTCAGTTAAACAGTACAGTTAATCTGAATACTGTCGAGGGCAATCTGATTGATAACGACTATGATGCAGACGGTGATTCGCTTGAAATAGCATCTGTCACATACGGTGATGAGACATACACATTTGATGGTTCCGGAACAGACAGCCATGAGTTTGACCTTGGTGATGCAGGTTTTGTTAAAATCTATGCCAACGGTCAGTACGAATATTCTGCCGGAGTGAATGTTGAGAGTAATGTCACAGCAGATGTTTCATATGTTGTGGCAGATACCAGCGGTGCAACAAGCTCTGCTGTTCTGCACCTGACTACCATTGATGGAGAACCTGTAGCGGCTGACAACTTTGCTCAGGCAGATTTTATGTATGTTCAGACAGTTGGCACAGTGCAGCTGGAGGATGGAAATAATACATATTGGGGAGCTACAGGTAGTGTAACTAACATAGAAGTCGGAGCTGACGACCTCGTTGAATTTGAATATTCTGCGGCAGATTACGGCATAAACAATACTCTGGAGTGGACTCTTGTCAGCCTCGACGGAACTGTTATTTCAACTGACAGCATAACTGTAACTGCTGATTCAGGTAAAATAACTTTTAATGATATTGAAGCAGGCAACTATAACCTTCTGGTTAGTATGTATGACAGGACAGGAGACGGGGACACAATGAACCTGTCCGGGGCTGTTAAGATCGTGAGCAGCACTAAGCCAGATGGTCAATTCGAAATTGTACTTGGTCTGATTGCAGGTAATGTCCTTTCAGACCCTAACTACAACCTCGAAGGTGCTGATGCATATGGAGCGACTGACACTGTCGGTTCAGATGGTGCTTCTCTTTATATTTACACTGGCACAGGCTACGAAGCTGTGGGCTCAGACGGTGCTACAGTTACTAACGAGTATGGCTCACTCCACATAGATCAGGACGGCTCATATGAATTTAATCCGGCATCCGGCGTTGATATTGGTACTGTTACGAGCTTCCAGTACGCTCTTGTTGAAGAGGGGGCGGATCCGAATGCAGGTTCTGGAGATTTTGATACTGCGAACCTCGTTATTAAACTTGGTGCAGACACTGACTCAGTAAACCTTATTGAAGGTGATGGCTCTGACATTACAGGCACATCAGGTGATGACGTGATAATTGGCACAGAAGGCTCAGAGTCAATTAATGCTGGTGATGGCGACGATTTTATCGACGGGCACGGTGGAGGAGACAATATTCAAGCCGGAGCCGGTGACGACACGATTGTTTATCACGCAGGCGATACTGTTGACGGTGGAGATGGAACGGATACTCTCCTTATACTTGATAATAACCATATTGATTTCAGCAGCTTACATGATGTCAGCAACATAGAGGTGATAGCATTGGGCAGCGAAGAAAATCAGATCATTGATAACCTTAGCATTTCAGATGTACTGAATATCACCGATGATGACAACCTGCTTCAGGTTACAGGCAGCGAAGGTGATCAGGTTGATATGAGTGACTGGGTTAAAGGTGATAATGGGATGTTTACAGCCAGTGATGGTTCTGATGTCTCAGTGCATATTAACGGGGATTTCTCTTTTGATGCTGATTCTAAGATTATCACATTTGGAGCTATGAGTGACGATGGTACTCAGAATGGCGGTGACACCAGTCAGGGATAATCATTAAAATAATAACGAGGGTTGCTCGGAAGGGCAGCCCTTTTTTCAGAATGTTTCCACACGGTTTCTGCCGTATCGTTTTGCCTGATAGAGTGCTTTGTCGGCTTTGCTAATAAGGTTGATACTGCTGGATGAGTCTTCAGGGACTTCTATTGCGACACCAATACTTATTGTAATATACTCAGAGACCTGAGATGCTCCGTGCGGTTTTTTGCTGTCAGCTATATTTTTTCTGATTGTTTCTGCTATGTGGATTGCACCGTCAGCATGGGTGAAAGGCAGCATGATAATGAATTCTTCGCCGCCATAGCGGGCAGCGATATCGTCTGGTCTGCTTATGCTGTTTTTTATGATTGATGCTACTTCTTTAAGACAGGCATCTCCTTCAACGTGGCCGTGAGCATCGTTATAGCTTTTGAAATAGTCGATGTCTATCATTAGTATTGCTATACTGCTGTTATTTCTGGCAGAGCTTTTATATTGTTTGATATACTGTTCGTCAAAGAATTTTCTGTTGTAGATCTGTGTGAGCGCATCGATATTTGAAAGCTTTACGATCTCTTTATTAAGGTTTTCTATCTTGTCCATAGCTCTGTTTGCCGCAACTGCAAGCTCTTTCAGTTCGAAAGATCCGGTTTCTGACAGTCTGACTGAAAGGTCATTGTTGAGTTCTATCTTTTTGAATCGTTCAACTTTTTGTCGAAGTTCAGAAAGAACAAACCTATCAATTATAAAGCTCATCAGAATTATTGTGAGAACGCCTGACAAAACTAATACAATTATGGAATCTTTGAGGACATTATTCATATGTGTATTAAAGGCTCTGTCTTGTTCGAGTCTGATTTCGAGAAGTTTGTCTCCTGTAATGTCGTAAAACGAAATATCATGATAGACAGAGTTTCGGTTGGAGTAATTAAGTGAGTATGCGATTTCTTTGGAAATATGTGTAATATTTTTCTTTTCCTGACCGCTGATATCCGTATGGTATTCAAGCCGGTATCCTGTGAGTTCAGAGAGTTTATCGACAAGTTTCTGGTCAAAAACTATTGTCATGACGAGGTAGCCGTTAGCCGGAAATTTTGAGTCTGATTTTGTTATTGGAGCTATAACCGATAGGAAGTTGCTTCCGTTATTGTCAGATTTCATATAAAAATCCATCTTTCGGCTGTTGGCAATCTCCTTTAGAGTGGGGCTGCTGGCTTGTATCTTTTGGGCTAGTTTCTGTACATCGGCAGTATATTCATCATCAGTAAGTTGATATTTGAGAAACATATTACTGTCAAAATATAATATCGATGTAAGCCCTATATCCCGGAGCACGCTGTCGTATATGTTGCTTCTGATATATTTAATATTCAGGTCGTTCATAAAATAATAGGTATCATCCCATGATGCCCAGTCGTTGAGAAAAGCTTTGTAGTAATTTACTCTGTTGTCTATGCTTTTCACTATCTGATGTCCGACTTTCATAAAGTGGTCATTTTCGAGATGATTAAAGGCATGGAATATTTTTTTGTGCATATATATGCCGAGGCTTGAGAATGCAATTGTGAAAGCAAAAAGAAAGATCAGGATAGTTTTGTTTTTTAACGTCATAGTGTTTAACTTATTAATAATTCTTTACAGGCATTACGCAATATCATTGATGTGAGTATAAAGGGAATATTTTTGTATATCACGCCCTTGTTTGTTTATAAAGAATATTGTTAATTCTGAATATTATGTCAAGCCTCACTTGTCAGTCTTATTCCTTTATGTGCGACTAGAGCGATAACATAGTTTTTTCAGGCTGATAAAGTTAATCTCTACATCAGGTTGGAGGCAGTGTAGTAAAGCGTGGGGCTACAGCGTCTTAGCTGCTAGATTAAACCATTTAAGCGCTTCTTTGTTGTCTGCTTTACCGCCCCTTCCGGTGCTCAGCATACAGCCCAGATTATACATCGCTTCGCCATGCCCCTGCTCTGCCGCTTTGCGGTACCAGTAGACAGCATCATCGTCAGACTTAAGCGTGCCTCTCCCTCCTGCGTAGAGTAGCCCCAGACGGTTCTGGCAAGGCGGATGACCTAGATTTGCACCCATTTCAAAATAGTTAAATGCCTGCTCAAGGTTTTTGACACCGAGATAACCGAAGAGGTAGAAGAGTCCGGTCTTGTATATCGCATCGGGCATGCCTTGGTCTGCTGCTTCTTTGTAAAACACAAAAGCTTTTTTGGTACTCTTTTCAAAGTATATTCCGCTGCTGCAAAAGCTGCCCAAAAGAAATTTCGCTTCAGCAGAGCCCAATTTCGCCGCTCTGATATACATGCGCAGAGCCATTTTTATGTTTTGAGGAACTCCTTCCCCGTGTTCGTACATGTGGGCAAGCATCGCGCATGCGTTTTTGTCGTCAAGGTTATTATTAAGCACTTTCAGAGCCTTTTTTACCTTACCCTTGTCAAGGTAGTCCGTTGCATCTTTGAGTGTTTTTTTGCGGAAGAGTTTAAACAGTTTCATTGTTTATTATAGTATAGTTATTATTCTTTTTGGTGAGTGGGTTTGATGTGCAGCTTTCCGCATGAGTAAAATCTACGAACCTATACGGGAGATGTTCGTCACGTCCGGCGGGTATGCCCAGCCTTGTGGTCTGTATGATTTTCTCAGGGCTGTAACCTACATCCTCAAAATAAAATATACCCGGCATAAAGTTCCTGCCGTTCCACTCTGTGAGCTTCAGCCCCAGAGACCTGCATAAAAGTGTCTGCCCTGCGCAGAGCCGCTTTACCTCTCTTTCTCTTCCGTCAGGCATAGGGTTAAGTTTCTGCATTACGTCAATGGTTTCAGATGGGCTTTGGCTGTCCACATAAGGCACTGCGCCTTTTATTAGTACAGCATTTCCTTCGCCTTGGCAGCTTACGTTCAGTGAATCCTTGCCTCTGGAGTAATACATATAGATCGTGCCGCCTTCCATGAAGAGCGCTTTCCGTTTTTCAGTATAGCCAAGAGACGCATGACTACCCTTTTCGGTGAGGTAGTAACATTCGGTTTCTATTATCATCGCAGAGAGAAAAATATCTCCGTGTTTTTTGCGTATGACCTTTCCCAAAAGGTCAGCTGCGAGCTCTTTTGCATCTTTTTGAAAGAAAGTGTTGTTTAACATGCTTTGATTTTAATGATTTTGAGTGTAAAATGCTATATGGAAACAATAAAAGTTATACTAATCGGGCTGCAAAGTGTTGCTGTCCTTACAAACATAGTTGGTATCCCCGGCGGGATTATTGCTGCAATTATCCCTGTAATCATGGTTTTGAGCGGATTTATCGGCATTAAGCTTTTTATCAGTGTTATTATAATTATTGCCGCCGGCGAGGTTGCAGAGTTTTACGCATCATTTGTTGTAGGAAGAAGATACGGCATATCCAGCAAAGGTTTCTGGGTTTCTGTGGTCGCAGCAGTCATACTGGGTATACTGATGGCGCCTCTCTTTATGGGATTGGGGGCTGTTGTGGGGACTTTTCTCGGAGCTTATCTGGGGACGCTTTTCTATGAGCTTGCGGCAGGTGCGAGTCTTGTCCGTGCTAGAGAGAAGGCGAAGGGAATTCTTTTCGGCAGGTTTGTCGGAACATTTACTAAAATAGGTGCGGGCTTCTTTGCTATATACCTTGAGATAGGCTATCTGTTTTAATTTCTGCTGAGGATTATTACTGTGGAGTCGTGTCCGAAACGCTGGGCGTAATCCTTTGCTGTGTTTCCGATGTTGTCAGTAATATTTTTATCTGCCCCCATGCTTATCAGTGCGATGACTATGCGGGTGTAACCTCTTTCAGCGGCGTATATCATAGCTGTTCTGCCGAGATTGTCTTTCAGGTTTGTTTTTGCACCGTGTTTTATCATCATGTCCACGATTTTCTCGTGTCCGAATTTTGCAGCAAGCATCAATGGTGTGACTCCGTCAATATTAGGCTTGTTCGGGTCTGCACCACGCTCCAGAAGCACGCTGGCTATCTGTTCCCTGCGCTGCCTGGCTGCGTTCGCTGTGGGTGTATACCCTTCGGCATTGGCGATGTTCGGGTCTGCACCGTTTATTAGTAGTGTATTTATAATCTCAGTGTTGCCACGCATAACGGCTAAGTTAAGTGCTGTATTGCCATAATCGTCCTGATAGTTGATGTCAGCGCCTTTCCTTATGAGAGATTTCACCTCTTCCAGCTTTGCAGCACTCACAGCATTCAGCATAGATGCATTTTGTTCTGTATTTATATGTTTTTTTGTGACTTTTGCGCTGTTTTCAACAGTGTTGAGTTTTTTTACGATATCTGCAGATGGAGAGGAGGTTGTCTGCTCAGGTTTCTGCATGGGCATGGCAGGTTTCTCTGTCTGTCCTGTGGGGCGCCAGTCCGGATATACAAGCTGTATTAGCTTATCGACAATGATAGGGTCAGACATTCTGGAATCCGCTATCATAAACAGTACTATACTCATCACAAGAGTAAGTATTAATATCGGTATGGTTTTGTTCATTGCCCCCTCTGGAAATAATAATACTAAAAAATAATTAAATATGGAAGTGTCTTAGATAATTAAAATCAAAGGCGACCCTGTAGCCGCCCTTGTGTTTGTTTAATTGACAGAGAATTAATCCAGCTGCACGCATATCCTGTATTCGGCAGTTCCGGTGTAGTCGTCACTGGCTGTATTATTGCCACTGCCGCCCCTGATTGTGCCTGAATCAGATTTGCCATCGTCGAATTGTGTGTCAAATATAAGAGCGTCATCCGGAGATATATCAGAAAAGCACACAGCGTTTTTTGCAAAACCAAATACTTTGTTTGTCACGCTTATAGTTCCGCCTAGTCCATGGCCAGGCAAGTTGGTTATACTGTCTAACTCTCCGATATAAAAACCTTCTGAAGTTACGTCTGACCAGAATTTGACAGTTTCATCAGTACCGGTTCCATCTCCGACAGGGTCAGCCTCTATTAGCCCGTTTTCATTGCTTTTGTTGTCGCCTGGATAATTATTAAATCTGTCGTAATATGAAAAAGTAGCGAACTCAACTTGTTGAAATTCTCTGTAAAGTCCTTTTATCTTAGCGTTTGTGACCAGCTCCTGCCCTTTTATGACACCGCCGAGAATAATCCCTATTATTACAAGCACTATAGCAAGTTCGACAAGTGTGAAGCCATTTTTATTCATTATATCCTCCCGCAGTGTATATTACGGTTATTATACGAATAATTATCGTACGAATATATTATAAGTCAATATGGAAAACTATTTTACATACTGAAATATAGGTAATAGTGGTCGTTGCGAGGGATGTAATGACAGCCGTTATTGTCATTGCGAGGAGGAGCGTGACGAAGCAATCTTATGGTGTGGAACTCTGATAGCGTTTGCAGATTGCTTCACTTTGTTCGCAATGACGGGAGGTGTGTGGACAGTGACGTGCCAACCTTGTCGTTGCAAGGAACAGCGTGACGAAGCAATCTGTGCCTTATACTGTAAGACATTTAAGTTGTTCCCCTTTATAAACTTTACCGTCTATTTCAACTTCTTTGAAAGTTATAGTGCCACTTCCACAGGCGATTTCAGCTCCATTGTCTGTTACAGAAAGCACCTCGCCAGGGCAGCCGTAATCCCCCTGCCAGACTTCAGTAAAAGCACGCCAGACATTCACTTTCTTGCCTTCTGACATATAATAGGCGCCGAAAAAAGGACGACTGTACCCTCTGATGTGGTTGTAGAGGCTGAAAGCGTCCCTGTTGAAATCTATAATAGAGTCTTTGCCACGTTTACGTTGTAGATAAAAAGACATGTCTTCGTTTTGCGGTACAGCTTCGTATGCGTCTACCCCTTTTTTGTTCAGTTCCACGATGAAGTCCGCACAGGCTGAGGCATATTTTCGGAGGAAATCGTCAGGGTAGTCCTGATAGCCTATTCTGATTTCTGCTGAGTGGATGATGTCCCCTGCGTCAATGCGGTTCCCCTGTTTATAAAAGCTTGCGCCGCTGACAGTCACTCCCCGTACAAACTGCTCTGTGACAGCGGAATAGCCTCTGTAGGCGGGTAAAAGTGATGGATGAGCGAAGATAACATCCATCCCGACAAGCTCAGCATCCTTAAAGAAATCCTTTGTCCAGTCAACGCATACTATAGTCCGGTCTGAGATGTCCTGCAGTTTGTCACATGTGAGATAGCTGTTTGATGCGATAAAAGTCATATTAAACTCTTTACGGAAAGAGCCAAGGTCTTTTGCCAGAGTCGTCCTCTGAAACCCCCTTGTATAGGTTACAACATCCGGATAAAAATGTCTTTTATCCAGCTCTGCTAAAAGAAGTTCTCCGATGTGGTTTGCAGTGAAAAGGCAAATGTTCATTTTCGTTTCCTGAGGATAAAATATGAGCCTATTATAACAAATATCACTGCTATTATATAGATATAAGTGTAAGACGGTTCTGTTTTTGATGAAAATTGTAAACTTTCACCTTTATCCATTATGACAAGTCCTTCAAAAGTTCTGTCGTGACGTATGCCTGTTACGGTTCGAACAGGCTTTCCGTCTTTTAGAACCACGGTTTTAACATGACCATCCTTAGGGACGGCAGAATCAAAAAAAGACAGATAATATGCAACTTTTGCAGCCTGAGGAAGCGGGGTGGATTTTGGCTCAACAATAAAGCCGTACATTGGGACATCAATCTCATATATCGTTTGGTAACAGTCGTTTTCGCTTTCGACATATCCAAGATCAAAGTCGGGCTGCCACCCGCATACTGTCTCTTTAATCTTCATCCGGGATGCTTCATAAATGATATTTATATCCAGTTTTGACGCAAAAACCGGAAAAGCCACAAGAATACACAAAAAGAAATTAATTGCTTTATTCACTAAAACACCTCTCAATGTATAATAAAACATTGTAGCCTTATTCGTAAACACAATAAAATTTTACGTCGTTAAACCAGAGCATAAGTTCACCGCGGGGGTTGTAATCCTGCCGGTAAAAGTGTATAAATAATAATGCTTTTTCGGGGCTTTGACAGTCTTTTCCATGAGTGCCCCAAAGAACAATAAAGTTATAGACATGGATTTATAATTGTGTTATACGAAATTGTATACAGTATACCATTGCCGATAAAGCGCATAAATATTGCAATAACATAAATTTCCGTGGAGTGTGTAATGGCACAAGTTTGCTACGGGTACTATAAGGATACCAAGCTAGACAACAGAGGCAAAATGAGGGAGGAATGGAGCGAATCACCATTCAAAACTCCCGATGAGTACAGGGGCAAGCCGCTCAAAGCCCTTATCAACTGGGACGGCTTTTTAGTTTACGATGAAGGCGTAGATATGCTCGCAGCACTCGCTAACTATATGGAAGAGATAAGCAGTGAAGGATGCTGCGGAAGATGTTTCCCAGGGCGTGTAGGGACAAAGCTTCTCGCAGAACAGCTGATGAAGATCAGATCCGGAGAAACTTCCGAAGAAGAGATCAACAAAGCAGTTGATATGGCTGAATCTATCTTCAACTCTGCAAAATGTACGGTGGCTCCCACCTCAACTGTTCCTGTAAGAGCATTTTTAAGAGAATTCAGAGATCAGGTGACTGCTCAGGTTGCAAAAGGTACTACAGAGTATCATAAGCATATCACAGCCCCCTGCACAGCGGGATGTCCTGCGAATGTGCCTATCCCTGAATTTATCGAGGAAATTAAAGACCACAGACACCTTGATGCTCTGGCAACTATCAGAAAGACAATGCCGCTTCCCGGCGTGTGCGGACGCGTATGTCCTCACCCCTGCGAGGATAACTGCCGCAGAGGTCTTGTGGATGAAGAGCCTGTAAGCATAATGGTTCTGAAGAGAACTCCTTTTGACTACGAATATTACAATAATAAAACTCCTGAGCTTCCGCCAAAAATGGAAGATAAAGGGAAAAAGGTCGGCATCATAGGTGCGGGTCCAGCAGGACTCACCGCCGCCTACTACCTGAGCCTCATGGGGTATACCTGCAAAATATATGAAATGTGTGCGGAACCCGGCGGTATGGTTGCTCTCGGAATACCAGATTACAGAGAGCCGAGACATATTCTCCGGCACGAAGTTGAAATCATACAGTCCCTCGGTGTCGAAATTCAGTACAATACTAAATTCGGCGGTCCAAAGGATGATATCGACCTTGCATACATGAAAAAGAATTATGACGCTGTCCTTGTAACCCTCGGTGCATGGAGATCTAAAGCGATGGGGATCGAAGGTGAGAAAGAAGGATATGACGGCGTTTATCCAGGCGGTATAGACTTCCTTTATGAACAGGCAATAGGACAGGATGTTAATGTTAAAGGTAAGAAAGTAGTTGTGGTCGGGGGCGGTAATACTGCCATTGACTGCGTACGAGTTGCTCTCAGAGAAGGCGCAACAGACGTAAACCTCATATACAGAAGAACCAGAGCGGAAATGCCCGCTGAAGATTACGAGATAACAGACGCTATTGACGAAGGGATAAACTTCCACTTCCTCTGCAACCCAACAAGAGTTATTGCAGAGAATAACAAGGTAGTCGGGTGCGAAGCTATCAGAATGGAGCTTGGCGAGCCTGATGATTCCGGACGTAGAAGACCTCAGCCTGTCGAAGGCTCAGAGTTTATCATAGACTGCGATGTTATCATCCCTGCCATCGGTCAGGATCCTGATCTGAGCTTCCTCAGAGAAGAAGACGGCATAGATGTTACTAAGTGGAGCACATTCAAAGTGCGTGACGACCTTTACGATACCACAGACCCGCAGGTGTATTCTGCCGGTGACTGCGAGTGGGGTCCAATGACTGTTGTAAAAGCCATAGGTGCTGCCCGCTGGGCGTCCACTATGATAGACAGGTATCTCAGGGAAGGCGCTCCGTATCTTACAGAAGAGGAAACGCTTCAGAGAGCTCTGGAAACCAGCCGTGGTGCTGTTTTCGATAAGAAAGAGAAGGTCTGCGAAATGGAAACCACATCTATCCACAGAGTACATCAGGAGAAGATGAGCGGTGAAGCCAGAAGAGACAATTATCAAGAGGTTGAAAAACCTTTCACAATGAGTCAGGCGTATGATGAGGCAACAAGATGCCTCCGCTGTGTACGCATGGCTATGGTTGCACTGGGAAAAAACTAGGCGGGCGGAGTAGATAAAAATGTCAGAAATCATCATAAATAACAAACCCTACTCTTTCGACGAAGGCGAATCCATATTGGATGTAGCAGAAAGAAACGGAATCCATATACCAACCCTGTGCTATCTGAAGGATGTAACTCCGACAGGAGCTTGCAGACTTTGCCTTGTTCAGGTTGAAGGCGCTGAAAGGCTTCAGGCAGCCTGCGTAACCTATGCAAAAGACGGCATGAAGATAGAAACTGATAACGAGCATGTCTGGAAAAACAGAAAGGATATGCTTGATTTCATTCTTATAAAACACCCGCTGGACTGCCCTATATGTGACAAAGCCGGCGAATGTGAACTTCAGGATACAGCCTTTGGGTTCGGTATGATGGAGGAACAGGTTTCTTCTGACAAACCGGCTGAACCGATCGAATACTGGAATAAAATAGTATACAATTCAAACCTCTGCGTTCTCTGCGAAAAATGCATTAAGTCCTGCCACGAAATGACAGGCTGCTCTGCGCTGAAGATGGAGGACAGAGGCTTTTATAATCACGTAACACCTTCCAAAGGCGATACACTGAAATGCGACTTCTGCGGTACATGTATCGATAGATGCCCCGTGGGCGCCCTGCTAGACTCTCAGTTTCATCACTCTGCACGGGTGTGGGATCTCGAAAACAAAGTGACTTCTTCTGTTTTCTCCCCAACTGGCGGAGCTGTTGAGTACGGACTGAAAGACGGTAAAATATACAGAGCAAAAGCTGTAGGCAGCGGTCAGATCACAGCTCAGGACAGGTTTGCATTTAAATATCTGGACAGCGCAGAAAGAGCGCTGAACCCTATGGCTTCAAATAACGGAAGCCTGAGTCAGATAAGCTGGGAAGAAACAGAAGCCCTGCTTAAAGATAAACTTGCAGGCGTTAAACCTGAAGAGATAGCTTTTGTGGCTGGAAGCACAATTACAAATGAAGCTTTTGCCGCTTATAAAAAGTTCATGGACGCTGTTGGCTCTAAAAAACTGACAAGCGAAGCAGATATCTCTCTCGGCGAGTTTTACGACAAATATTCTGCCAAATTCGGAACGATGGAGAACATTGGTACACTTGATGACATAAAGGATTCCGATGTGGTATTTGTTATCGGCTGCGACCTCCGCAGGGAAGCCGTGGGCGTTAAGCACAAAATAATGAACGCTGTAATACACAATGACGCAAAACTCTATGTGGCTGGTGTTCAGAAGTACGAGTATGACCTGTTTACAACTAAAACTTTTATGGCTGAGTATGGCGATTTTGCAGGTGCACTTGAAGAGATGAAGAAAGATGCTCCGGCACCGTCTAATCAGCAGAATCCTAATATTATAGATGTTGTAAATGACCCCGAACTCTACGTGCCCGCTGTGCTGAAAAAGGCTAAGAAGGTCTCTATCGTTATCGGTGAGGAATACATACAGTCCGGTACAGACGCCGATGCTGTTCTCGCTTTCTGTGATTTTCTCGGCAAAGACCTGCTTAAATCAGTTTTTGTTATAAATGATCAGGTAAACTACATGGGCGCTGTTGTGAACGGATACGTACGCAACGGATACACCGCACAGAAGCTTACTGAAGAGCTCAGATCTGGTGCTGTGAAAGTTGTCGTTAACGCTGGATTCAACGCCAGGCCTAACTGTAAAGTAATGTCGGAACTTGAATCCGCTTTTTCAAAAGCAGGAACATATATAGCAGCAGATATCTTTAAAACAGGATCTGCCGGAACAGCAGACATTATCCTGCCTGTGAAGGACTCACTGGAAACTGTGGGGACTTTTACCACTCTTGACGGCAGGCTTGTTGCTCTTGAAAAGATCGTAGAGGCGAAAGGTTCTCAGAAAACTCACGTGCAGGTGGCATCAATGCTCGCCTCTCTTATGGGACAAAATGTAACCGCTTGCGCTTATGATACTTTTCATGGTGATATCGCTGGTAAAAACGGTTTCCCTGATGTTGATTATTCTGAGGTTGACGGCACTATCGTTAAAGAGAAATCAAACGAGTGGAACAGCACACCGTACAGCTATAGCAAACCTGCTGCAAAAACTTTTGTTTACTATATGTTCCCAAGGTATTATACAAATATCATCACCGCCAAATCCTACCTCGCCCCTACAGAAGAGAGTAGAGAATATTTCTTCCCTGTGGTTAAGCAGATTTTAGCGGGGGAAGATGCAGAGTATGCCGGCGCGGAACAGTCTCCTACCGTGGCAAAAGGTGTTGTTGCAGTGACACGCGATTTCTAAACATTCTAAATTACTGAAATATATTTAAGCCGGTTCACGTGAGCCGGCTTTTTTTTATGCGCTCGAAGACAGAACATCACGCATTTATGCTTGTATGTTAGAGCTTATAAGTCATTGCGAGGAGTGTAATGACGAAGCAATCTCAGGATTAACTAACGAGTCCAAAGACTGCCACAGCCCTGCGGGCTTCGCAGTGACGTATTTTACATATGCTCTAGCTGTGACAACGAAGTTGTAGCTTCGTGTGTTAAGCACGTGCGAAGCAATAGAACCCCGGATTGACCCGCAGGAATCTATGCGCTCGAAGACATAACACCACGCATTTATGCTTGTATGAATGAGCTTATAAGTCATTGCGAGGAATGTAATAACGAAGCAATCTCAGGACGAATTAACGAGTCCAGCGACTGCCACAGCCCTGCGGGCTTCGCAGTGACGTATTTTGCATATGCTCTAGCTGTGACAACAAAGTTGTAGCTTCGTATGTTAAGCACGTGCGGAGCAATAGAGCCACTGGGTTACCCAGGGGGAATCTATAAGCTTGTCTGCTGTTTTCCGGTGTGAAGTGTTTTGAAAAGGATGCCTAGAAAAATAAGGGCCGGGCGAAAAAATCACCCGACCGCATGTTTTTTGTCCCAGTGAGACATAATAACTGTGTGATCACTTAGCAGAGCTAATAACCTATTAAGCTGTCGGCGCCTGACTTCTTAAAAGAAGCTCCAGCTAATTTTGAATCCAGGGTATCCAGTCAGAAACCCTTCTGACTACTTGCTTCTTTTGGCTTTAGAGTGCAGATCCCTTTCTTCTTCTAAACATAATAGGACATATTTTATCTGCTACAATATGTAAAGTTTTTTTACACGATTGGTATTGGTAGTTATATGTCATCCGGTGGTTTTTTTGCCAGTATCAGTTTCGTCTTAAATCTAGAGTCCCAATACGTCGAACATGTTGTAAAAACCGTTATCTCTCCCTTTAAGCCAGACGGCTGCGGAGATGGCTCCTTTTGCGAACATATCTCTGGTGTGGGCTCTGTGTGTAATCTCTATGCGTTCGCCGTTTGTGCAGAACATAGCAGTGTGCTCACCGACAATATCGCCAGCACGCAAGGTCTGCATACCTATTTCTCTGTCAGTTCTTTCACCTATGAGCCCGTGGCGGCAGAAAGCGCCGTCTTTTTCTATATCTCGTCCCAGTACATTTGCAATGACTTCGCCCATGCGCATGGCTGTTCCGCTTGGTGCATCTTTTTTCATGCGGTGGTGAGCTTCAATGATCTCTATATCCCATGTTTCACCGATAGCCTGCGTAACCATTTCAAGTATTTTGAAAGTGAGGTTCACACCGACACTCATGTTTGGTGAAAAGAGAACAGGCATCTCTGATGAAAGCTTTTCCAGTTCTTTTGTCTGCTCTGTTGTCATCCCTGTGCTGCCTATGACGGCGGGCACTCCGGCCTTTTGGAACCTGCTGAGGTTTGCCATTGTGGGTTCTGCTCCGGTGAAGTCTATGAAGACGTCGCATCCGTCAAAAGCTTTATCTATGTCGTCAGTTATTTCAACACTCAGCTTGCCGCATCCGGCAACATCTCCTGCATCGTGCCCCAGAAAAGGACATGCAGAGTGTTCCAGTGCACCGTTGAGTTCACATCTTTCATCTTCTGTGATCAGTGAAATTATCCGGCGCCCCATTTTTCCTGCGGCGCCTACCATTGCTATTTTTACTTTACTCATAAAATCCCGACCTGCTCCATGATTGCCTTCATTTTGGCAGTGCCTTCAGGTGTCATGCCCATCAGAGGAAGTCTGATCTCCGGTCCTACAAGCCCCATCAGCTCCAAGGCTCTTTTAACAGGGACAGGATTTGTTTCCATGAAGAAAGAATCGAAAAGAGGGAGAAGCATAAAGTGAAGCTCTTTAGCTCTTTCTATGTTTCCTGAAGTGAATGCATCATACATCTCTGCAACTTCTGCTGGACAGGCGTTAACAGATGCGGAAATTACACCTTTGGAGCCAATACAGAGAAGAGGGTAAATGAGTGCGTCCTCTCCGGCAAGAAGACCGAAATCGCCATCTGTGCCGCCTATTATAGCTGCTGCCTGATCCATAGACCCGCTCGCCTCTTTTATAGAGACGATGTTAGGGATTTTGGACAGTTTTATAACTGTTTCTGGGAGCATATTACAAGCTGTTCTTCCTGGAACGTTATACATGATAATAGGAATGTCAACCCGCTCCGCAATATATTTATAGTGCTGGTAAAGCCCTTCCTGAGAAGGTTTGTTGTAGTATGGTGTGATAAGGAGTGCGCCATCTGCACCTGCCTTTTTTGCGTGTTCTGTAAAGTATACTGTCTCATGGGTGGAGTTGGAACCTGTCCCCGCTACGACAGGCACACGCTTGTTGGTCTGGTCGATAACTATATCTATCACCTGACAGTGTTCTTCGTATGTGAGCGTGGCAGATTCGCCGGATGTCCCGCATGGAACAATGCCGTCAGTGCCTCTTTCTATCTGGTAGTCAACCAGAGCTCTTAGTGCTTTTTCGTCAACCTTTCCGTCAGCGAAAGGGGTCACGATTGCAACGTAGCTTCCTTTAAACATATATTTCCTCCAAAAGAATATGATTGTTATCGTTAAAAATCAGTAGGTGTAAGCCTCATTGGTGAGTTCACCTTTATAAACCACTCTGGCTTCACCTTCAAGGTAAACTTTGCCGTTTTCCAGATAGACAGTGAGCATCAGACCGCTTGTAGTTTTGCATTTGACAGGGCTTTTAGTCAGTCCTTTTTTGACGGCGAAGAGAGCACATGCCACACATCCGGTGCCGCAAGCCATGGTTTCGCCCTCGACACCCCTTTCATAGGTACGCACACGCAGTACGCCGTCTTTGTTCATCTCGCAGAAATTGGTGTTTGTGCCTGCCGGTTCGAAGTGGCTGTGGTAGCGTATGCCGCTTCCGAGTTTCATTATGTCTATGTTTTCTATGTCGTTACAGAACATAACAGCATGAGGCACACCTGTGTTAACACTGCTGATATCCAGTTTCTTTTCGTCGAGTTCTATCTGATAGTCTGACTTTTCATCAAAAGGAGTTGTGAGCTGGACTTTGACATTAACGCCTTCTTTAATCTCCGCCTCGATTATTCCGGCGAGGGTTTCAAAGGTCATTTTCTCACCTGTTATGTTGTTGAGATATGCGAAGCGTCCGGCGCATCTTGCACCGTTTCCGCACATTTCTGCTTCTGAGCCGTCACAATTGTAAAAACGCCATTTAAAATCTGCTTTGTCGCTATTCTCTATCAGCATCATTCCGTCAGCTCCGACAGAAATATTTCTCGCACATGTTTTTGTTACAAGTGTCTGACGGTCTATCCCGTCAGCTTTGCCGTCTCTGTTGTCGATAAAGATGAAGTCGTTTCCGGCTCCGCTCATTTTGTAAAATGGTATGTTCATTTTGTCCTCAGATATTTAGGGATTCCTTCAGGACCAGTGAGGTCGTCGTATGTTTCGCGTCTTCTGACTATGTGATAATTTTCTCCGTCAACTAATATTTCAGGTACACGGGGGCGTGAGTTATAGTTTGATGCCATGGTCATACCGTAAGCACCTGTATCCATTACAGCATATAGCCCGCCACGTTTCACATTGGGCATATTGCGGTCTTTTGCCAGAAAATCGCTCGATTCGCATATCGGACCGACAATGTCTCCGGTGAACATCTTTTCTGTGCTGTCCACAGCCTGAACCTCGTGGTATGCATTATAGAGGGATGGTCTGGCGAGATCGTTCATTGCCGCATCGACAATCTTAAAACTTTTTTCTTCAGTTTCTTTGGTATAGAGCACTTTTGTTACCAGCGCACCTGCATTTCCCGATATGTTTCGTCCAGGCTCGAAGACAAGTGTGAAATCTTCATCTCTTATGACTTCCTTTATAGCTTCGGCATACTCTTTATGAGACGGTGCATGCTCGTCGTGATAAGTTATTCCTAACCCTCCGCCGAGATCCAGATATTTTATGTTTACTCCGTTTTTACGAAGGTCTTTTATGAGTTTGACAAGTATCGCTGCTGCATCTCTGAAGGGAGATATCTCCGTTAGCTGTGAGCCGATATGACAGTGTATGCCTACTGCTTCGATGTTCGGCAGTGAGCTGGCATAGATATAGTCTTCTTTTGCTTTATCGACAGGTATGCCGAATTTGTTTTTCTTCAGTCCGGTGGAGATATATGGGTGAGTTTTTGCATCAACATCGGGATTAACACGGATGGCTATCCTTGCCGTTGCATTCATTTCACCTGCACATTTATTGATAAGGTCTATCTCCTGACGGGATTCTGCGTTGAACATCAGGATGTCTGAGCTTATGCCGAATTTTATTTCCTCTTCTGTTTTACCCACTCCGGCAAAAACTATTTTGTTTTTATCCATACCGGCTTTTAAAGCTCTGTGAAGTTCGCCGCCAGAGACAATATCCGCTCCGGACCCTTCGGAACCGAGCAAAGCCAGAACTCCGATGTTTCCACAAGCTTTGACCGCGTAGCAAACTATCCTGTCCATGCCTTCAAATGCGTTGTCGAATTCTCGGAATCTTTTACGCAAACCGTTCGCACTGTATACATAAAATGGAGTCCCGACCTCTTCGGCAATTTGCTTCAGAGAAACATTCTCACAGTGGAGTGTTTCGTTTTTATATTGAAAACTGCTCACATTTTCCTCCGGTACTTTATATGTTTATCGATGATACCACATCAAACCATGATGAGCCTTTCTCTTTGATGTGAAAGGTTACGCTTGAGTACCATTCACTCTGTTTTCCCTCTTTTGCATTGAACCAGCGCCAGTCGTGGAGGTGGTCGATAAGCAGTGCGGTCTTTTTTCCCATTGCTCCTGCAAGGTGCGCCACTGAAGTGTCTGCGGTTATAACCATGTCAAGATTTTCTATGATAGCTGCCGTGTCTGAAAAATCGTTTATCTTTTCATTCATGTCAGTGACGGTCTTGTCCAGAGGTGTTTCCGCTGTTTCTTTGCCTATGTGAAAAAGTTTGACGCTGCTGTTATTGTATAATGAGGAGAAAGACTCTTGTGTTAAAGATCGCTTTTCATGGTCTGTATGATCTTTGCTTGTCTGAAAGACAATCCCGATTTTAGTTTTTTCAGTCAGCATCTCTTCTGAGAAAATCTGCACTTTTTTGCTGTCAGCCTTAAGATATCCTTCAGAGTGAGGAATCGTTTTGGCTCTGGCATTCAGCACCAGAGGCAGAGAGAGAAGAGGGGAGTGCACGTCATAATCTGCACAGCTTTCTGATGTTACTTCAATATTTTCCGGCATGTTTTCTCTGAAAAGTGTTTCAAGCTCCGGCTGGACACGAAATATCACCTTTGACGGCTCATACTTTTCAAGCTCCAGAATGTAGCGTGCGAAAAGTATAGTATCCCCGAAACCTGAAAGACCGCTTTTCTCATTGTAAACGTAAAGAGTTTTATCTTTAAGATTTGTTCCACGCCACAGTTTTTCCTGCGCGCCTTCCATGACATCCAGATATTTAAAACGGGATTCGTAGAGTTGAAATCCCTTCCGAAAGTCTTTGTTTCGTAAAGTGATAAGTGCAAGGTTAACTCTGTCTCTGTGGAGCTCAGGGTGTCCGTTAACCAGTCTGCTGTAGTATTTTGCAGAAGTATTATATTCCCCTGTCTTATAATATGCCGCTCCGGCGCTGGCAAGTGCGTTGGGGTTGTCCGGAGAGATTTCAAGTGCTGCTTCATAGCACTGTATGGCGTCTTCGTATGAGCCTTCGCTGTTGAAGAGATTGCCTGTGTTTATGAGTGCGCTAAGGTTCTTAGGGTCACTCTGTAGTGCTTCGGCAAAGCAGTATTTTGCATCATTGACGAGTCCCCGTTCCTTATACAGCAGCCCGAGGTTGGAGAATGCATCGGAGTAGTTTGGTTTTAGTTCCGCAGCAGAGGAGAGATGAAATTCTGCATGTTCAAACTGACCTGTCTGACGATAAATTTCACCGAGGTTGTTATGAAACACAGGGTTGGTTTTATCCAGTGAGACAGCTTGCTTCATCAGTTCCAGAGCGCTTTCTGTTTTTCCGTTTGCGATATGTATCAGTCCCAGATAGTGCATGGCGTCGGCGTTATGCCTGTCAACTTCAAGCACGGCACCGTAAAGCTGCTCTGCTTTCGCAAGTTCGCCCTTCTGGTGGTATTTCATTGCAAGCTCATAAGCCTGTTTGGAGTCTAACTGTTTCATGCATGATCCCCGTGGTTATTTTGAAAGAGAATAACACAGGAAAAGTATTTTTACAAACTGTCAGGCGGATTCATGAATGCTTCAATTTCTGCTGCAACGTGAGATGTGAGTTTTGGCATGTTGGCTTTAACGGCTTCGGACAACTCCATGTCCATCTGCACCGTTTCCGCCTGTATCCCGTAAAAAACTATTTCAGCCGGGCGGTGTCCTATCAGCTCCGCAGTGAGCAGCATGTCTTTCATCCCCATCTGGTGAGCAGAAAGCTTGCTTTCAAAGGCGGTATCTATGTCGTCCCCTTCAAGTTTCACGACTGTCCCCGGCTTAAGATCCAGCTCCACGGCGTCAACAAGAACAAGCCTGTCTGCCCACTCGATGTACCCGAGCAGGTCGAGCCCGAGGGTTCCGCCGTCCAGTACCAGAAGGTCGTCACGTTTGTTGTTAAACTTAGGAGCTAGCTCCTGTGCCACAAGCACGCCGGCGGCGTCATCGTTCATTACAAGATTTCCTATTCCCAGCACTAGTAAATTCATAGTTTTTCCTGAAAAAGACCGGACATTTGTCTGCCCGGTCTTTCGTATATTGATTGTTTGAGCACTGTGTTCATATCCCCTGATTCAGCTATAGTCACCTAAAGCGGGGTGTGCTTCAGTTTATAGTATTTTTACCTTTGAGCGTAGTTTATCTTTTTCGTCATAAAGGTGTACCGCACAGGCAAGGCAAGGGTCGAATGAGTGTATTGTTCTCAATATCTCAAGCGGCTTGTCAGGGTCTGCGATAGGTGTTCCTATCAGAGACTGCTCGTATGGACCGTGTACATCGCCTTTGTCCATCGGGCCTGCATTCCATGTTGAAGGTACTACTGCCTGATAGTTTTTTATTGCGCCGTCTTTGATAACTATCCAGTGTCCGAGGGCGCCCCGTGGAGCTTCATGGTAGCCGTAGCCTTTGGCTACTGAAGGCCATGTGCTTGGTTCCCACTTGCTTCCGGCATGTACCTGATAGTCTCCTGATTTAATATTCGTTGCGAGATCCATTATCCACTTATCAACACGCTTGGCTGTGACAAGTGACTCTATGGCTCTTGCTGCTGTACGTCCCAGAGTAGAGAAGAGAACTTCCGGTCCTGCGTTAAGTTTGCCGAGAACAGCATCTACGACAGCTTTCACTTCAGGGTGACCTTTAGCATATGCAACAAGCATACGGGCAAGCGGACCTACTTCCATAGGCTCGCCTTCGTACCTTGGGGCTTTTACATATGAGTATTCTTTTTCGACATCGAGGAAATCATACGGAGGTTTCGGTCCTGTATAATGTCTTTCGGTGGAACCGTCGTACGGGTGTTTAGCGGATTTATCCACATACCATGCGTGTGCGGAATCCTCTGCTATTTTTGCCTGATCAACTTCTATGATGTTAGACAGATCTCCGCCTTTGATGATACCTGACGGAAGCCACATGTCGTTAGGGTAGCCGAGCTGTGTCTCAGGGAATTCACCGTAAGACATATAGTTTTTATGTCCTGCGCCTATCCCTGCCCAGTCGAGATAGAAAGGGGCGACAGCGAGAATGTCCGGTACGTATACCTGCTCAACAAACTCCACTGCCAGCTTGTTGTACTCAAGGAGCATTGCTATTTTGTCTGCGTTGATTGCGTTCTGGCTGTTCGGGTCGATGGGTATAGCCATGCCGCCCACAAGGAATGTCTGCGGGTGAGGATTTTTAGAACCGAGCACGGCGTGGATTTTAATTATCTCTTTCTGAAGCTCAAGAGCCTGAAGGTAATGAGCTGTTGCCATGAGGTTTGCCTCAGGGGGGAGCTTGTAGGCGGAATGTCCCCAGTAGGCGTTTGCAAAAGGTCCGAGCCTGCCGGTTTTGACAAATGCGCCGATGCGTTCCTGAATGCCTCTGAAATAGTCTTCCGAGCTGTATTTCCAGTCGGAAACAGACTGTTGTAAAGCTGCGGTTTTTTTAGGATCTGCTTGCAGTGCGCTTGTTATATCAACCCAGTCAAGTGCGTGGAGGTGATAAAAATGCACCACGTGATCCTGTATGTATTGAGAGCCCATTATTATGTTTCTAATCAGTTCCGCATTATAAGGAACTTTTATGCCAAGTGCGTTTTCAACGGCACGGATTGATGCTATGGAGTGAACTGTTGTGCAGACACCGCAGAAACGCTGGGTTATGTACCACGCATCTCTCGGGTCGCGCCCGTTTAGTATCTTCTCGATACCGCGAAACATTGTTCCGCTGGACCATGCATCCACGATTTTTCCGTTTTCAACTTTGGCTTCTATTCTAAGGTGCCCCTCAATTCTGGTGATGGGGTCTACTACTATCCTTTCAGCCATGTTTAATTCTCCTTCTTGTCTTCGTTGTCGAGGTGTTCACTTTCAACCTGCTGGACTATATCTTTATTCCGGAAGAAGCTGATCATGCCGTGAACGCCGAATACTGCCGCTGATACACCGAGTATCTTCAGCCCTAGTTTGGTTGCTGTTGATTCAACGCCAAACCCCGGAACAGATGGGAGTCTGCGGTAGAATGGAGCCATAGTGTCTATGAAACCGGGCTCTGCGCAGCCAACGCAGCCGTGACCAGCCATAACAGGCCAGCTAAGACCATCGTTAAACCGTAGGGTCGGGCAGTTATGGAATGTTTCAGGACCTTTACAGCCCATTTTATAAAGACACCATCCGTTGCGGTGACCTTCGTCTCCCCATTTTTCAACAAACTGTCCCGCATCAAAGTGACCTCTGCGTTCACAGTTGTCGTGGATGCGTTTGCCGTATGCGAATTTCGGACGGAGATGTCTGTCAACAGCGGGCAGTGAGCCGAATACTAGATAATGTACGATCAGTGCGGTTATATTGTCGCTGTTGGCAGGGCAACCTGAAAGATTTATAATAGGTTTGCCGCTGATGATCTTCTGCACGCCTTTTGCGCCTGTGGGGTTTGGATAACCGGCAGGTATGCCGCCAAAGCAGGCACAGTTCCCGACAGCTATGACTGCCGCAGCACCTTCCGCAGCCTTTTTAAGGTGGTTAACTGCAGAATCACCTGCAATGCAGCAGTATACGCCGTCGTCATCGACGGGGATTGCACCCTCGATAATGAGGAGATACTGACCTTTGTATTGCTCCATTGTTTTTTCTTTCGCTTCTTCAGCAAGGTGCCCCGAAGCCGCCATTATTACTTCCATATAGTCCACTGAGAGGACGTCGAGGATAAGGTCTCCGACCTTTGGTCTGCCGGAGCGGAGGATAGATTCAGAGTCGCCTGAGCAGCTCTGGAACTCCATCCAGATAACGGGTGGTCTGTTGTCTTCGTTTTCGAGAGCTTCCGCTATCTGCGGAGCGAATGCAGGGGGGAGGGCAAGTGTTGCACTAAGGGCTGTGCAGTACTTCATGAAATCCCTTCTACTGACATCATAGCTCTGGAGAATCTGTCTTAGGCTCATTTTAAAACCTCCAGTATGTATGTTCTACTTTCATTAATAGTTAAAAATTAGTCCTGTGTTTTGAGTCCACAACCTATGGGCTTAGAACTTGTATTGAACTAATGCTCTATTATTTATTAAAACAGATGTTTTTCACATTATCAAGAGAATTTATTTGCATACTTATTACGACTGAAACAGTGTTTAAATAGTGACTATGCACTTGCGTTTTCACAAAGGGGGTCTATTATTATGTTTCGAAACAAATGGAGCAGAAATGAGAGCACACACTGATAAATATAATTTTCTTTTCGGGCCTGTCCCTTCCCGTAGACTGGGGAGGTCTTTAGGGGTAGATATAATCCCCCACAAAATATGCACACTGAATTGTATATACTGTGAGGTGGGGCGCACTACAGAATGTACTGCAGAGAGGAGACGTTTTGAAAATCCTGATGACATACTTGCAGAGTTTCGTGAGAATTATCCGCATCTCAAAGATGATCTGGATGTCGTTACTATCACCGGAGCGGGCGAACCGACGCTGAATATTGATATGGGATATATTATAAAAGGCTTAAAAGAGATCAGCGAACATCCTGTCGCCGTGCTTACTAACAGCACTTTGCTGACGGACAAAAATGTTCAGGCTGAGCTCATGGAACTTGATGTCGTTGTGCCAAGTCTGGATGCTGTCAGCGAAGAAGCATACCGGAGAGTTTGTGCCCCTGAAAGATCGCTAGATATTAAGGCGATAAATGAGGCTCTTGTTGAGTTTTCCCATAAGTTTCAAGGTAAGCTTCTGGTTGAGGTTCTGCTTTGTGAAGGGATAAACGACAATATGGAAGAGCTGAAGAAGATTGCTGGCATCATCAAAAGGTGCAGATATGACGTTGTGCAGTTAAATACTGTGTATCGCCCGCCTGCTTTCGCCAGAGCCAAGACTGTGCCTGAGAAAACGCTTATAGACACTGCACTGTATTTTAAATCTGAAGGTATAAATGTCGAGTCTGTCGGAAACTACATCAAAGAGCTTTCCGGTGGTTCGTTGAACGAAGACCAGCTTAAACGTTTGCTGACGATGCGCCCTTGCTCTGCAGAAGATATTGCTTCAGTTTTCGGAGTGGAAGCGGCAATTGTAAAAGAGGTGATCGACGCGCTGAACAGTGACCACCTCAGAGTATCTGAATATAACGGTGATAAATTCTATTTTATTGAAAGCTGATCTATAAAGAACCTGATATCAGCTTTGCAGTATAGATGAGGTTTTCTTCCCAGTTTTTCGCCAGCGGGTCAACAGCTATTACTGTTGCTCCTGTTTCAGAAGCGATAAGCTCTGCTGCTTTCCTGGAGAATTGCGGTTGTATGAAAATAGTATTCAGCCCCAGTTCCTTGACAGTATTTATGAATTCTTTCAGGTCGGAAGGCTTTGGTTCTTTCCCTTCCAGCTCCACAGGTATCTGCTCAAGTCCGTATCTGTCGGCAAAATAACCCCATGAAGGGTGAAACACCATAAAATGCATACCGTTTTTATTTTTAAAGATCTCCCTCAGAGTCGAGTCGAGAGCCCTTAGCTCTTTTTTGAAGCTTTCGTTATTTGTTTTAAAAAAAGCACAGTTTTCAGCGTCTTTCGCACATAACGCCTGAGTTATGGTGTCTGCCTGCTTGCTGACAAGCATAGGGTCGAGCCATATATGAGGGTCGCTTATCCCTTCGTGGTCATGTTCACCGTGATCATGGTCGTGGTCGTTATGTTCTGCGTCATGGTCGTGGTTGTGATGCTCTCCCTCTTCATGAGTCTCTCCATGTTCATCGTGGTGCTCTTCGCCTTCCTCACCGTGGTGTACATGTTTTTCTACCGAACGCTTTTTTATTCCTGCGTCTGTTGCTGTAATCTCCATCTTAGGGCTGAGTTTGCTGAATTTAGGAAGCCATGCCCTCTCGAAAGGGGCACCTATGGAGAAGTATATCTCTGTTTTTGAAAGAGCCGCCATCTGCTTTGGTTTCGGCTCATATGTCGCCGGGCTTGCACCGGGTTTGACCATAACGTTTACGTTAACTTTGTCTTTCCCTATTTTTTCTACGAATGTTTTCTGAGGCAGTATGCTCACATACACATTTGTTACTGCGAACGCCGGAATTGCTGTGATAATAACTGCCATGAATAATACTATTATACGCATTTGCTGCATCTCCCTTTGATTACAAGCTCAACGCTTGATATTTCTTTATCTTTTGCCATTTTCATGAAGGCGGAACTTTCATCAAAACCGAAAGGGTTCAGGCACTCGACAGCTCCGCATACTTCGCAGTGGAAGTGTGCGTGAAGAGGGTTGTGCTCACAGGCCTTTTCATAATAGATGGTCTCACCGTCGATATGGAGTGCACGGGCAAGTCCCTTTTCCACGAAGACCTTAAGTGCTCTGTAAACTGTCGCAAGGTCTATAGATGAGCTGTCAGAAACAGCTATGTGCAATTCATTTGCTGTTAGCGGGGTTTCGCTCTCCAGAAGTATATTGAGGATTTTGCTCCTCGCATCTGTCATCTTGGTTTTAGTAGCCTTTAAAAGCTCCGTTGTACTGCATTTATCCATAAGCGGTATAATAAATAAATGCGAATCATTTGCAAGTGGTTATTTTGTGAAAATAAATATTTACGGGGCGTCGTGTGTATTATGTCTGGTGCAGGGAATAAACGATCAAAGACGGGATGCCGCAGAATGCTTGCCCAGAGGGGGGGATGGCTCAGTTGTGCTGTATTTTTCTGCTTTTTGGCATAAAGGTTGCTTTGTAAAGGGCAGGAGCGAATTATGAAGAAATTATTTCCGGTTTTAATACTTTCAATATTTTTTGCAGGTTGTGTTGATAAAGCAGTTAACGGTCTCGCTCATACAAGCACTCCTAGGAAGGTTGAAACTTTTGTTGATGATAAAGTGCTTATGGCTCAGCAGTCTCTTACAAAAATACTCAAGCCGTCCTATGGATATACGTATATGCTTATCGCAATAGAGCTTAATTCTAATGCGTCTTCGCTTATTATCGATAAAACCAAAGAAAAAGTAATTTCATTTGACTCTCAGGTCGTGAGCAAGCTTACTCCCGGGAGTTTTTTTTATGTGATACCTCCGAAGGTAAGTGATGGCGAAACATTCGAATATAACGAAGAATTCGGCAGGATGATCAGGAATTACCTTACTATGGCAAAATACGGTGTTCCAGTTTCAGATCCGGAAGATGCAGAGTATATAGTTGTTTCAACCATAAGAGAGTCTCTTGATAAATCATACGGAACCAATTACTCGCAAATAACATTCAGCATTGTTGATAAATTCGATTATCCGGTTTATCTGGCGTCTATACGGGTTGAAAGCAAATCAGACAGAAATTTCTGGTATTTTCCTACTAAAAAAGCAAAGCCTGTAAGAAAACTTACGATGAAAGGCATGACAAAGATAATGGCGGAAGGGCTCCCGAATGTACACGGAGACCCGACTTCGCTTCTGGCAATGGTTGAAAAGAAAGTTGAAGACAGAAAAGTTGCAAAGGAGACGGATAAATGATCAACGGGTTATACACTGCCACAAGCGGTATGGCTATGCAGCAGAGGCGGATGGACATTATTTCATCAAATCTGGCAAACCTAAACACCGTGGGGCATAAGAAAGAGGTTGGAGTGTTTTCCGAATATATCGCAAATGCTTCTGAAACACCTGATGATATCATACGAAACAGTGATTATAACAAAATGATCAATTCCACCGTCCGGCTGGATGATATAAAAGTCAATTTCCAGCAGGGCTACCTGAAAGAGACTGGCAACAGCATGGATATGGCGCTCACTAATCCCAATGCCTTTTTCGCAGTGGATACCCCATATGGAGTGAGGTTTACCCGTGACGGTTCTTTTATATTAAATGAGCAGGGTGAGCTTACGACTAAAGACGGGTTTAAGGTTGTGAGCAATATGGACTCTCTTCAACCTGTGCAGATGGTCGAAGGAGCAATTGTTAATGAAGAGGGGGAGATGCTTCTTGAAGGCGCTCTTGTTAATAACATCGAGATTGCTCAGTTTGAAGATTTGTCGGCCTTGCAGAAAACAGGCAGAAACCTTTATGTCGCTGTGGACGCACTGCCGGATGTTGCAGAAAACCCCGGGCTTATGACAGGCTATCTGGAGGGGAGTAACGTTAACCCTGTGGAAGAGATGGTTAAGATGATCGAGGCATCCAGAGGTTTTGAAACTTACTCAAAGATTATAACAACTTTTGATGAAATAGACAGTAAAGCCGTCAACGAAGTCGGCATTGTGAGCTAAGGAGGGGGCATATGTTTCGTACCCTATGGACAGCGGCAACAGGTATGACCGCACAACAGACAAATATTGATACTATTTCCAACAACCTTGCAAATGTTAACAACATCGGATACAAGAAGAGCCGTGCGCATTTCGAAGACCTGATATATCAGGAATTGAAACCTGCGGGGGCTATATCCGCAGCAGGGATGACACACCCCACGGGGATACAGGTCGGGCTTGGTTCCAAAGTTGCGGCTATAGAAAAAGTGCATACTCAGGGTAGTTTTCAGTATACCGGAGTCAGCCTTGATATCGCAGTCGAGGGGGACGGCTATTTTCAGTTTACCCTGCCAAGCGGCGAAATTGCATATACCAGAAACGGTTCTCTCAAAACTGATGCCGACGGTAACCTTGTAAACTCCAACGGGTACTATCTGGAACCTGCGGTCACTGTCCCGGATGACGTAACTGATATCGCTTTTGGTGAAGACGGGACGATAAGTGTTACTCTGGCGGGTGAGGAAGAAGCGCAGGAGATAGGGCAGATAGAGCTGTCACGCTTTATCAATCCGGCGGGGCTGAAGGCCATCGGTAAAAATCTTTTTATGCCAACCGGAGCAAGCGGTAACGCTGTTGCGGGAGTGCCCAGCGAGGACGGTTACGGGTCTATTACTCAAAACACACTTGAAATGTCTAACGTCAGTGTGGTAGATGAAATGGTAAACATGATTACCGGACAGCGAGCTTATGAGATAAACTCTAAAGCAGTGCAGACCGGAGACGAAATGCTTCAGATAGTGAATAACCTTAAGAGGTAATAATGCTTAAACCCCTGCTCATGGGATTGATATTTGTGTGTACTGTGCTTTCGGTGTCTGCAAATGATGTAATCGTTATAGATTCTGAATGCATAATGCTGGAAGATATCTTTCCGGGGATAGGAATAAAAGACGATATATATTGCGGTCTGGACTATGGCGAGGAACGCACAATTAACCGGCAGATGTCGATGTATATTATTAATAAACACGATATTGTCGGCGCGCAGCCCGGTGAGGTGACATTCCGCAGGAAGGGAACTTTGCTTACCGAAGATAGATTCAAGAGTGATGTTCAGGATTTATTGTCTGTCATGTACGGCAGTATGGACATTGAGATCGGAAGCATACGTATGGGGCGTGATTTTTATTATTCTGAAAAAGACGGGTACAATATTGACATGCCTAAAGGCAGGTTCGGCAATGTCTCCGTTTCTATAGATAACGGTGTACGCAGGTACAACTATACTATCAATCTCAAGGCGTTTCAGGACATATACGTCACGAGCAGCTCTATAAGAAAAGGTGAAGACGTCTCCGGCAGGGTTCAGAAAGAACGCTATGAACTTTCAAGGGTGCATGGCGAACCTGTAAAAGATCCTTCGGGGATGATTGCCACAAAGAATCTTTCAAGCGGCAGACCACTGACTCTTGGTGATGTTATGATGAAGCCGGATGCCTTTGAAGGGACAACGGTTTTGCTAGTTTACCGCTCCGGAGCTCTTAATGTGACTACTTCCGGAGAATTGCAGGAAGATGCGTATATCGGAAAAAATGTCCGGGTGAAGAATACCGCCAGCGGTAAGATAGTACGCGGAAGATATGAACAAGGTCGCAAAGTCGTTGTAAACGCTCAGTAATCCTTTTCCTTTTTTTATTCTACATATAATCGCTACATTTGGCATACTTCTTGTTATTTAATCTGGTAATTGAAAAAAATACCGGAGAGGCAAGATGAAAGTCAGAATCCTACTTATGATGATAGCTACGGCGCTTGTTTTTACTGGATGTGCGAAAAAGCCTGATTTTAATAATGACGCACTCAAAAATAGTTATCAGAAAGAGCTGGAGGAATATAAGAAACAGCAGGAAGCCAGAAAGCCCAGCCCTTCACTATGGATGGAGGCATCTGCGAAAGGCAGCCTGTTTCTTGATTATAAAGGGCGTCATGTGGGCGACATTATAATCATAAATATCGTAGAGAGCACATCTGCGAGCAATTCTAACTCAACCTCGACGTCAAAAAGCCAGAGTGCTTCATCAACTTTAACAAACCTTATGGGACTTCCTGCTAACCTTGGTGTTACTAATTTGCTGGGGACAGGGAATGCTCTTGATCTTAATAATTCTCTGGATTCTTCAAGTTCTTTTGCAGGGAATGGTTCAAAAACAAAAGCAGATACTATTCAGGGTACAATAGCAGCCAGAGTTACTGATGTTCTTCCTTCCGGTAACCTTGTGATAGAAGGGCACAGAGAACTTATAGTAGATAATGAGAAACAGACAATCACTCTCAGCGGGATAGTCAGACAGAAAGATCTCGATGCTTCCAATACAGTTTCTTCAACATCCATCGCTGATGCGAAAATTGCTTACAGCGGTCAGGGGATGCTTTCTGATTCTAACAAGCCGGGCTGGCTGATGACACTTTTTAACTGGATCATGCCGTTCTAGGCTTACAGGGGTAATGAAGATGAAAAGGACAGTAATAACACTAATGCTTATACTTCTGGCAAATGCTTCGTTTGCCATGGTTAAAATAAGAGACATATCCAATGTCGAAGGGATCAGGGACAACCAGCTTATCGGCTATGGGCTTGTGGTGGGACTTAACGGTACCGGTGATAAAAGCGGTACAGATTTCACCATTCAGTCCCTTGTGAATATGATGGAGCGTATGGGGATAACTGTAAGTAAAGATGACGTCAGCGTGAAAAACGTTGCTGCCGTTATGGTCACTGCAAAGCTTCCGCCTTATTCCCGTTCAGGGACTATGGTTGATGTTGTTGTGTCGTCTGTTGGTGACGCAAAGAGCTTAGAGGGCGGCACGCTGCTGATGACACCTCTTTCTGCTGCGAACGGGCAGGTTTACGCTGTTGCACAGGGACCTATATCTGTGGGCGGTATGAACGTTTCGGCCGGCGGAACGGGTACAATCAAAAATCATCCTACAGTTGGTATGATCCCAAACGGGGGGATAGTTGAACAGGAAATCCCTTTTGTTATGGATGAGAGTGAGATTGTACTCACTTTTAAACAGAGAAACCTCACCGACCTTGTAAAAGCGAAAGAAGCAGTTAACAAGATGGTCGGACTTCAGGTGGCTCAGATAACCTCACCATCCACGCTGGAAATTTCTGTACCTGATAATTATAAAAGTAATTTTTATGTATATCTGGACAATGTACTCAGTGCTCAGATAGAGCCTACAAACCTCGCAAGGGTAGTTGTGGACGAGAGAACAGGAACGATTGTCATGGGAGCCGATGTAAGGCTGAACACTGTGGCTGTTTCTCACGGTAATCTTACTATCAGCATTAATTCCACTGTAGAGATCAGGGAGCCTGACTTTTTAGGTGATGGCGGTGGAGAGACACAGAATACAGAGATTAATGTTCAGGAAGAGAATGCTAATCTGATGGTTGTACCGGAAGGGGTAAGTATCAGCGATCTTGTGAAGGCGCTGAACTCCATAGGTGTTACCCCCAGAGACCTTATCTCTATCCTTCAGGCTATAAAATCTGCCGGTGCTCTGCACGGCGAACTTCAGGTGATGTGATGTATATAGAAGCCTTAAGCTCTGACCTTAACTATACAAAAGATCAGGATAAGAAACTTAAAAAATCCTGTGAAGAATTCGAGGCTCTTTTCATGGCTAAAGTCTTTTCCAGTATGAGAGAAACAATTCAGGACGGCGGTCTTGTTAAGAAGAGCACAGGCGAAGAAATATTTACGGAGATGCTCGATGCCGAAGTAGCGAAAGAATCCTCTGAGGGCGAAGGTCTGGGGCTTTCAAAGATGCTTTATGAGTCTATGAGCAAAAACCTCCACGCAAACAATGGAAATAATTTCCCGACAGGAAAAAACAGTGCTGTGAATTCACAGCAATTCCTTGAATTACAGCGGGAATTGAATGGCACAAATGTTGCTTCTACTATTAATGAAAAATTATGAGAGCATAATGCAATAAGGAAAAGACAGCTTTTTCGCTGGAACAACCAGGTAAAAACTGCTAAAGTTTTTTAGGATCTCGCCGATTATCTGGATGTACCGGAGGCACTGATGAGAATTGATGATAAGTTCAAACAACTAGACATGAACAAACTGAACGATACCGCAGCCAGCAAAAAGAAGGGGGCTAAATCTCCTTCTGCGTCTGAAAGCAACGGTGGGGACAGTGTATCTCTCTCAAACAGCGCGAAAAACGCAGCCAGTATCACAGAAGCTGTCAAGAGTTCACCAGAGGTCAGAACTGAGCTTGTTCAAGAGCTCAAGGCTAAGATTGAAAGCGGTCAGTATAACGTGTCAGGCAGAGATATTGCCGAAAAACTCGTTCAGACTGCTGTAGATGATCTTTTTTAACTGACACTCACACCCTTCCTTATTTGACAAACCGCTCCTCATAACTGCCGAAATACTCGGAGGGATGAGATGGAACTTGTTAAAGATCTTATTGATATACTCAAATCACAGGAAAAACTCTATCAGGAGATGAAGCATATTCTCGAATGCGAAACAGAATGTGTTGTCACCTGGGACGCGAATAAGACTATTGAGCTTGTAAAAAAGAAAGATACTCTTGCTTATAAAGAGAAAATTCTTGATGAAGCTTTCAGGACAGGTCTTAAAAAAATCGAAAAAGAGCTTGGTGTTGAGAAACTCCGTGTTCAGGATGTCCCTGAAGAATTCGCAGGTGAGTACCATTCTGAGCTTACAGAAATACGCCTGAAGCTTATTACTGTTGTGAAGGAAGTTGCCCGTCTGAACGACTCTCTTAAAATACTCTACAAAACAAATATGTCACTTATAGAAGGCGTTTTCGGCAGGCTTGGTCTGGCCGGAAAGAATACGTACGGTATTAATAAAGGATACGGTAAAGGGAAAACATCAACTATCAGCAAAACAGGGTAGTAATTACAGTTAGTGCCGGAGGCAGCTTATGTCGAATTTAATGCACATTTTTTCTACCGGTGTTTCCGGTCTTTTTGCCTCACAGGCGGGGATCGACGTAACCGGTAATAACATATCGAATGTCAATACTGAAGGGTACTCACGTCAACGTGTGGTACTCGAGACTGCTAACCCCGAAAAGAATTCCCAAGGTGTTTTCGGACGTGGAGTCAGTGTGGAAACCGTTGAGCGTATTTATGATGATATGCTGGCATCGTCTATCAGGAACGAGAGTTCCGATCTTGCATACTACGAAACGCTTCAGTCTGCTCTTTCAAAAGTGACAATATATTTTAATGAGCTTGAAGACGGCTCTGGTCTTGGCGAGGCGATGCAAAACTATTTTGATGCATGGGGCGATCTTGCAAACACTGCACCAGATGAATCTGATGAGGCTCTTATCAAAAGGGCTACTCTTGTGGAGTCTGCATCTGTTCTGGCTGACAAGATTCAGGCGAGCTATGCTTCGCTTGAAGAAATCAAAAACGAAAGCAATCTTCTGGTAAGCGACTATGTTAACGAGATAAACAATATATCAGAGAATATTGCATATCTGAATAAAGAGATAGCAAGGATTGAATCAGGAGGGGATACTGCAAACGATTTCAGAGACCAGAGGCAGGTGCTTCTGAACAGGCTTGCAGAGATATCCAATATGAGCGTTACTGAAAGGTCAAACGGGCAGGTAGCAGTCTATATCGGCGGTAATGCTATTGTGGATGAAGCAACACGCTTTGAGCTGAAAGCAGAACAGGCAGATGAAGACAGTGACGATGTGAGCATCTTCTGGGGGACAGAAGGGCAGAGCAATAAGCTGGTTGACATAACCAATGCCTTCACATCAGGAGAGATCGCAGGCGAGCTTTATGTTCGTGATGAATTGATACAGGGATATCAGGACCAGCTTGATGAACTCGCCAATGTTATGATTACTGAAACAAATAAAATCCACTCTCTGGGACAGGGAACAAACCGCCTGACTCAGATATCTTCGTCGAACGGGGTAACAAACCCTACGTATACATTCAGCGAACCAGCAGGCGCATTTCCTATAGAGATACAGGCAGGAACGCTGCGTATAAGTATATATGACACAGAGGGCAATAAAGTTGAGGATCTTGATATTGTAATAGATCCGGCAAAAGATAATCTTAACTCGGTTATTGCCAAGATATCAGCAGCAGACGGCAATCCGAATGGCGGGATGATTCAGGCTTCTATGTCCAGCGGGAATACAATAAAATTTACTTCCGGTTCTGGATATGATTTTACATTTGCAGAAGATACATCAAACTTTCTGGTAGCATCCGGAACTTACGGCTTTTTTGCTGGTAGTGATGCTTCTACGATCGCGGTTTCAGATATAATCATGTCCAATAACAGCTACATCGCAACTTCACAGACAGGTGCTGCCGGAGATAACCAGAATGCTGCTGCGATAGCTGATCTTAAAGACACTAATATCATGACAAGTATGGACGTTACTGTGGATGAGTTTTATGCATATTTTGCAGCGTCCATAGGCAGTGATAAAGCCACGGTTGACATATATGTTACAACCAAAACTCAGGCAATGTCTGAGCTTGAGCTCAAACTGGAAGAAGTAAAGGGTGTGTCTATGGACGAAGAGATGACAAACCTTATGAAATTTCAGCGGGCGTTTGAAGCAAGCTCAAGATTTATTACTGTTGTTGATGAAATGCTGGAAAAACTCGTAAATAGCCTTGGCACAGGCGGACGCTAGTAAGGAGAAGGTGACATGAGAATAACTTATAACTTTATGACAATGAAATATCTTCACGGTGTTAACTCTTCCCTGAACACTCTGGTCAGATCAAGCGAACAGGTAACAGCAGGGCGAAACCTCCTTAATCCGGAAGATGATCCCACTAACTACCTTACAGCTTTTAACATGCAGCGTACGATAGATGATGCAACTCAGTATAACCGTAATGCTAACAATGCTCTAATATGGCTGAAAAATGAAGATTCTATACTTCAGACAGCCTCCAGCATACTTTCAAGGGCGAAGGATGAACTTGCGGTTGCTGGTAAGAATGATTCGCAGGATGCAGACAGCCGTAAAGCTCTCGCAGGGGAGGTTATGAATATCTATGAAGAACTTCTCGACCTTGCTAATTCAAAATATCTGGATCGGTATATCTTCGGCGGCTACGAGACAGAAGAAGCACCCTTCACTTCCGGCGACAGGCAGGTGACTTCTGTTGTTTCCAGTATGGATGACGGTGAAGCGTTCAGTTCCAGACTGTATTCCGATATGCCCGACCTTGCAAAAGGGTCTTATACTGTCAAGGCGACTGTTGTTGGCGGCGTTGTGCGTGTTACTATGATGGATGCAAACAATAAACAGGTACTTCTGGACAGCAACGGCAGTGATGAGTCCACTGAAAACGGGAACCTTACAACAGATACGCTTGTAACCGGTTTTCAGGCCGGGCAAGTTATCAGTACCGGGCGGGGGGTGAGCATTAAACTCCCTGACGATATGGGGGAAGGAGATTCTCTCACAATGTCTTTATACTATACACCCGGAGACGATGTGGAATATGTCGGAGATGACGGGGCAATTAATTCCAAAATCGGAGATAATCAGAATGTTCAGATTAATATTTCCGGTGAGGATATCTTTATGGAGACCTTCAGAACAATATTAGGAACGATGCCTAATACCTCGAACGGTCTTACAATTTCAGAGACTACAAAATTTTCTAAAATAGACGGAGCAAATGTAAGTTCTTCCGACTCCATAAGCTTTACGGGAACAGACCATAACGGTTACAGAATAGGTACAGCCAGAGTGGCAAGCCCTAAGAATGTTGACCTGGATATGACAAATACAACAGCAGAGCAGCGCACTCTTTCCATTAATTATGCAGGTAAAGATTACAGCATAACGCTTGACCAGAAAGGCTACAGCGATATGGATGATGTTGTATATAATGTCAACAGAATGCTTGATAATCAGGGGCTTGGCGGGGAAATAACTGCTGTCAACGATGGCGACAAACTTATGTTTATGACAAACAAGGCAGGCAGCGGGGTGAAGCTCAGTGTCACAGGTTCAGACTATAACTCATTAGGTTTTATGGATATTCCTGTTTCAGATACAGGGCAGGATACTACTTTTGACTTGTCATACAGCAACTATTTAGGACCTGTGGCGACTAACTATACCGGTCTTGCCATTACCGGTACGCCAGCAGGGACTGTACATACCTACCATGTTAATGATGAGGCAATTAAATTTACTGTTTATGACACAGATACTGCGAGTGACATTCAGGACAAGATTAATGAAGCTCTTAAAGACAAGGGGCTTGAGTTTGATTTTGATGCCACTGTCGCAGATGATGGGTTCGGAGGGTATGATCTCACTATCGAGATGGTGAATCAGAACTATACGAAAGATACATATATTGCCACAAGGATAGATGAAGGCGCTGATGAGTATCAGTATGACTCTGCAAAGGGCGGTGATTTCCCTATGGAAGAGGAGAAAACTGTCAGTGATATGCTTGATTTTATTGAGAATCTTTATAATCAGGCGGTGAATGCAGAGGTTGTTGACGGGCAGCTTCAGATTACGGATATCAGAAGCGGTGAGAGCAAGCTCACATTCAGTCTGGATGAAGAAAACACCGGAATAGGATATGCAATGCTTCAGCCGGATGTGACACTCACAGGGAGATATTCCGGCACAGCAGATGATAAGTGGAGTGTCGATGTATCTGTTTCAGGTAACGATGTTATTATACAGGTTACTGATTCGGATGGTACAAAGCTTTATGATAACACTTCAAACCCTATTTCCGCAGCAGACTACAAAGGCGGAGAGATATATCTGAATCAGGGTGTGAGCATTGTTCTGGGGGATATAGTGGGCAGTTCATTTACTATTGATATGACTGCAAATTCAAACCTCAGTTTTGGCGATCTGAATGTTGTGGAAGAGGGGGATAATGTCAATGTTTTCCGCTCTCTGCAAAACCTGTACGATGCGCTTAATCTGAACATTCCTGATTCAGGGATAGGTGCACCTAGTGCATGGTCTGATGAATCGCTGAATTCAACTGCTACACCATATATGGATGGTGAGTTCAGAGGTAATTACAATGATCTTCTTACCTTTGAGGTGCAAAACTACGGTGACTCTTCTGAATATTACATTCAGTCTGAGCAGTACTGGACATCTGACGGCATAACTATGCTGGACAATGTTGATCCTGTAACATTTGATATCGTTATTCATTCCGACAGTCTTTCCGGAGACGGGTTTCTTACGAAAACAGTCAGTGTCTCACAGGCTCTTTACGGTGGTGACAAAAACGCTCTTACAGATGAAATCATTCGACAGATCAACAGTGACAGTGATATGCAAAATTTAGGTGTTAATGCATATACAGAAAATGGCAATCTGCGCATTGACTCCGGTTCCGGAAATAATGAGCTTACCGTGCATTATAACAATACCGAGACTGCATTTATGTTCAGCGGAGTTGATAGCAAGTCCAGCGGGACACAGCTTCCGTCTCTTGAGCTGAAAGAAGATTCTGTTCTTGATGTTTATTATGAAACAGGTGGAGCATGGGGGACTGCAACCCCGATTTCTGTAACTATTCCTGCCGGAATATATGCAGACAATACAGCTCTGCTGGCGGAGATTAATAATCAGCTCGATACCGCTCTGGTTGCTGACGGCTTTGCCGCAGGGTCGATGAGCGCAGTTCTTGGGGATGATGGTACAATAAAAATTAATCATGATGCAACTTTTGACGATATAATAGTATCCGGTGATGATAACGGGGAACTTGGCTTTTACTCTCTGGTGACATCCAACACTATAGAGACCAAAACAAACCCGACCCTTGACCTGAGTGAAAAGAATATCGGAGAGAGAACTCTGACATTCTATACCGATGACGGCTCCGGCAACTATACTGAAACAAATATAGTTGTAGATGCTGAAAATTATCAGTCGCTGGACGACCTTGTTGACAATATTAACGAGAAACTGACAGATGCCGGTCTTGCACCGGATGTTTCCTGTGGGACAATGAATGAAACACAGCTCAGTTTTAGCTTTGGCGGTGCCTACAGCTCTATGCATGTTTCCGGTGACTATGAAGGTACATTGGGCATAGAGAAAGGGGGCGACATAGCCAAAATGAAAGTTACAGGGAGCGACGGTTCTCTGATAAGCAGTTACATTATTGACACTGCAAATGAAAAATACTATGTCGCCGATGGTGTTTACCATCACTATGACGCCGGTACACTCGCTGCAACAGATTCTTACACCGTGGGGGTTGGCTCGGGGATTGATTACGAGATGAAAGTGATGGAGACAGCAGAGTCGCAGATACACACTGCCCTGACCATTGTCGGTAACAGAGAGAATAGAGCCGAATCTGCGGTAACATTTAACGAATCGCTGATCACAGCCAGCGAAAAGCTGAAAGCAGAGTATACTGGTTCTACAACAATGGATCAGGCAGCAGCAGCTACGAACTATACTGTGGCACAGACTGTATATCAGTCGGCGCTCGCTGCAACAGCTCAAATTCTTCAGATAAGCCTTTTGGATTATCTGTAAAAGTTCAGGGAGTATATACATGAGTACAAGCTCAGTAAAGAAATGTGAGGCACAAATGGAAACCCGTAAGATTATGTCCAGTAAACTCGGGGAGATCGAATTCAATGAAGCAGATATTATCACATTGTCTGCTCCGATACTTGGCTTTCCGGAGCTAAACGACTTTGTACTGATATCTAATGAAAAATCTTACCCGTTTATCTGGTTTCAGTCAGTTCAGGATGCAAATATTTGCTTTATACTGGTTGAGCCGGGGATATTCTTTCCGGACTATAAACCTGAGATCAGCAAAAGAGACCTGAAGATACTTTCTATTGAAGAAGAAAAGGATGTTAAGCTTTTCGGTATTGTGGTTGTTCCTGACCAGCCGAAGAACGCAACAGTTAATCTCAGAGCCCCTCTGGTTGTGAATGTTGAGAGAAAACTCTCAAAGCAGGTTATACTTGAGGACGACAAGTGGCAGATTAAATCGCCTCTATTTAAAAATCAGGACTAAGGATGCTTGTATTATCAAGGAAGATAAACGAAAGCATAATCATCGGGGACGGCATCGAAGTTAAAATTGTTGATGTCTCCGGTCGAAACGTAAAAATAGGTATAGACGCCCCCAGAGATGTGAGCGTTCACCGTAAAGAAGTGTATGAAGCTATTCTGAATGAAAATATCGAAGCTACTAAAAAGGAAAATCTGGTGTCTTTCATAGATTTCTTTAAGCAGCATAAAAAAGACTAATATGATTAAGTATATCTTTGTTCCATTTTTACTGTTTTTCATGTCAGGCATTGTCCATGCCGGACAGCCGACAGATGAACAGCTTGATAAGTTTTTTGAACTTAAAGGTGCTCCTGCTGCCTATGAGTCTGCTGTTCGGTCTATATATGCCCCCATTGTTTCGATGATGAAAGCTGGAAATCTGCGTGTTAAAGATAAAGAAGGTCTTGATGCCGGAGCCGCTCAGGTTAAGGAAACTTTCAGCTGGCAAAAAGTAAAACCTGATATTTATAATTTTTACAAAACTCACTACACAGACAAAGAGCTTGATTCCTATATCAAGACCATGAGCAGGCGGGAATATAAGGCGATGGCAGAGAAAGAGACCTCTCTTCTTTCTGATTATGACCTTATGATACAGTCAGTTACAATGAAAAACATCCTTGAGCTTGTGATACGCATAGAAATGGGAAAGGCACTCAAGAAATAGCTCTACTTATCCGGCTGGTCTCTGTCAAATCGACATATGTTCAAACCTTTGCTGTTAAAGCATTTCTGATACCATACAACACTCAAACATGGATTGAACATTTTCATAGTTACGCTATCATTATTAGCATGAACATATATTGATTCGAAGGAGAAAAAAATGAGAAAGTTTATGCCTTTTATTCTGATCGCCTTTATAGGCGTCGTTGTGATCATATCTGTCATTCCTGATTATAAAGACAGTAAGAGACCCTTTAACAAACTGGTGGCATTCGCTTCTTCTGAAGGTTTTGCTCTGGGGGTGCTTATGCCGGATGCGTCTATGGTTACAAAAGCCGCTGAAGAAGTTGAAAAGACAGAGAGTATTATTCAGCGCAGCATACCTACTAAGTTTCTGAGTGGCGCAGACGCTGAGAGTATAGCTCATGAGCAGGGCGTCAGTATCCCGGGGTATATCCTGCTTGATGGTGACGGAAATGTCGCTGTAAGGGAAAACGATGTGCTGAAGTCTGATGTCCTTTCAAAATATTTTGCAAACCTGCATACACATTAAAAGTTAAAAAAAGCCGGCTCTGAGTAGTCGGCTTTGTGCATTCTCAATAAAGTACCGTTATTCTAAGACGTTAAAACCTGTGGTTACGTTATTTACACATTAAAAAGGGCTTCGCAGATTTCTCCGGAAGCCCTTAAACTCTCGTTATATGGCGGTGCAGGGACTTGAACCCCGGACACTACGGATATGAGCCGTATGCTCTAACCACCTGAGCTACACCGCCATTCATACAGGGATATTGATATACCCTATCTTTTTTAGTCAGTCAACAAAAAACTTATTCTGCCGGAACAAATTCTCCGTTTTTTATCTCTGCGATTATGAAAGAATCTTTTGAGAGACCTGTATGGTCACTGTTAGACATGTTGAACTCACCGGCAGTTCCCATAAATCCTTTGATCTGCTGAAGTTCATTTGCAAGCTTGACAGGATCTTTCCCGGATTTTGCCACGGCAGCAGCAAACAGCCCGAAAGCATCATATGCGTGCCCGCCGAAAACCGAAACCGAGCCGCCGAATTTTGATTCGTAGTCTGTTTTATATTTCATAAGCATAGTTTTAAATCTGTCAGTATCGTCCAGTTTGTCTGCTACGATGAGTCTGCCTGCTGTAAGTTTAACGCCTTCTGCGGCATCTCCTGCGAGCTCTATGAATTTTCTGGAGGCAATCCCTTGGGTCATGTATATATTGTTCATACCGAGGGCTTTAGCGTTTCTGGCGACAATGGCAGGAGCTGCTCCCGCTGCCCAACAGATAACAGCGTCTACGTTTTTATCTTTTATTTTGGAAAGCTGCGCGGTCATCTCTTTATCTGTGTCCATAAATTTCTCATCAGCGATGATGTTAATCCCGAAGCGCTCGGCATTCTGGAGAACAGCATCTCTCCCCGTCGCGCCGTAACCGCTTTGGGCAGATATGAGAGCCACATTTGTTTTCCCTTTGGACTTAAGGTGGTCAAAAAGTTTTTCAGCAACATGTATATCAGATTGAGGTGTTTTATATATGAATGCATTAGCCGGTTCCACTATTGTTGCACTTGCGGCGCAGGCAATAAAAGGGACTTTGTATCTTATTGCAAGATTTTTTATGGCGAGAGCGCATCCTGTCCTGCTTGGTCCGAGTACAGCAAGGACTCTATCTTTTGTGGCAAGTCTTTTGAAGTAAGATATAGCTCTGTCTTCCCGCCCCTGCGTATCATATACGAAGAGTTTTATCTTTTCTCCGTTAATTCCGCCTGCATCGTTTATCTGATCCACAAGCATTTCCACAGTGAGTTTCTCCGGGTTGCCGAGGAAGCTTGTCGGGCCTGTCACGGCGAATAGTGCTCCCAGCCTGATTTCAGCGAATGCTGTAGCTGAAAGGCACAGCATAAGTGTTATAATTAATACCTTTTTCATAGTTACTCCATACCTGAGAAAATTGACAATCACTAAGTAATGGTCAAATAAAGTTATACACAATTAAGGCTGGATTTAAAAGTTAAACTTCGTAGTTTTTCTGTAGGAGTCAGTCTGTTAGTTTTGATGTATAACTAAAGATGTGGATGGCAGAAGCTTTGAGACGGGGTGTTGTGGTTTATATGGTAGGTTCAGTATCGGTTGACAGTGTTTAGTGGTATTTAGATATAAACAGGCGAAGTTTTATTTGCTCCGCCTGTAGAATTTAATTAAAAGTAAACTTATTTCAGTGGGATAAACTGACCGTCTCTGATCTCAAGCATGATAGCGGCTTCTTTGGAGAGTCCGTTGTGGTCTGTTTCGGTCATATTAAATTCCCCTGTTACAGAAAGGACGTTTTTAAGGTTTTGCAGCTCTTGAGCTAGTTTAACTCTGTTTTTTCCGGACTTCATGTATGCAGCTTTGAAAAGGGTGAAAGCATCATAAGCGTATCCGCCGAACTGTGAAACCTGCTTTCCTGTATACTGTTCATAATCGTTAGTGTATTTGCTAAGTATAGCCTTGTATTTGTCTGTTTCATCCAGCTTTTCGGTAACAACTATTCTGCCAGCCGCGAGTTTGATACCGTTGGCAGCATCGCCTGCAAGATCGATGAATTTTGGTGAAGCGACCCCGTGTGACATATAGAGGTTTTTTATGCCTAGTTGAGCGGCGTTTCTTGCTACGATAGCTGGAGAGCCTCCTGCTGCCCAGCAGAGGACTGCATCTGCGTTCTTGTCTTTTATTTTGGAAAGCTGGACAGTTACGTCTTTGTCTTTGTCCATGTATTTTTCGTCAGCGACGATCTCTATTCCGTATTTCTCAGCGGTGGTAAGTACGGCGTTACGTCCTGTCTGACCAAATCCGTTCTGCACAGAGAGGAGTGCAAGGGTTTTCATTTTATTATCCGCAAGATAGCTAAATAATCTTTCAGCAATGTGTACGTCTGACTGGGGTGTTTTGTATACGAAAATGTTTGGCGGAGTGACAATCCTTGCACTGGCTGCGCAGGATATCAGCGGAACTTTGAACCCGGAAGCTCTGTTGATAACGGCTAATGATTCGCCTGTGGTTGAGGGACCTATGATGGCGAGCACTTTGTCTTTCTGTGCTAGTCTGTTGATATAGTTTATCGCTCTGTCTTCGCGCCCTTGGGTGTCATAAATGAACAGTTTAATTTTTTCTCCGTTAATGCCGCCAGCGGCGTTTGTCTGTTCGATCAGCATTTCGAGTGTGCTTTTTTCGGGGTCGCCAAGAAAGCTTGCGCCGCCTGTAACCGAGAGTAATGCACCGAGTCTGATCTCTGCATACGCGCTTGCGGCGAATGCCGAGACAAGAATGATAAATAAAATCTTTTTCATGTTACCTCCAGAACTATTAAAAAAGTCAGCCCAGGTTAAAAAATTAACTCATGATTTAGTCTTTTGAGCAATAACCCAGACGTGACTAAAAATTTAGATAACTATACACTAATATTTCATAAAATTAAACACTGTTTAGTCATATTGAATATATTTTTTTATTTTAAGTTGAGCAGGTAAATGCCGATAAAACAGATAAGGAGTTTCTTACTATGGATATGTTGACATCACTTGCGGGTTCCATCTCACAGATGAAGGCAGCGGAGACTGCATACGAGGCAAACGTAAAAGTTATGAAGAGTGCGCTGGATGTTCAGAAGCAGACAGGTAACTCCCTTATAAGCCTTTTGGAAGGCGGTGAAGTGAATAAGGCGGAAAAAGGAGCCTCCACAGGTTCCAGTATTGACGTTCTTGCCTGATTATAATCGAAAGTTAGTTGAAGCTTTGAAAAGGCAGGGTTCTCCTGCCTTTATTGTTTTTGCGGTTGAAGATAGAACACAACGCATTTATGCGTGGATGAATGAGCGAATCAAAGCTTTAGAGCTTATAAGTCATTGCGAGGGATGTAATGACGAAGCAATCTCAGGGTTAACTAATGGGTTCATAGACTGCCACAGCCCTGCGGGCTTCGCAGTGACGTATTTTGATATGCCTAGCTGTGACAACGAAGTTGTGAATTCGTGTGTTAAGCACGTGTGAAGCAATAGAACCAAGGGGGTACCCGTGGGAATCTATTGTTTATCGTATTATTTGATAAGTGTCGCTACAGCGATTGATGCCACCCCTTCACCCCTGCCGGTAAACCCCATCTTTTCTGTTGTCGTTGCTTTGATAGTCATGTCCTCTTCGGGGATTTCTATGATTTCTGCCAGAACTTTTCTCATTGCAGGTATGTGAGGAGCCATCTTGGGCTTCTGGGCTATTATCTGTGCATCAACGTTTGATATCGTCCAGCCGGCATCTTTTATGAGTTTGACTGCGTCAGCAAGGAGGACTTTTGAATCTATGTTTTTGTATTTAATGTCATTGTCGGGAAAGAGATTTCCTATGTCACGTCCGAGTGCAGGACCTGCAAGGGCATCAATAATCGCATGAATGAGAACATCAGCGTCGCTGTGTCCGTCCAGACCGTATGGGGAGTCAATCTTTATGCCGCCGACATACAACTCCCGACCCGCTGCAAACCTATGGGCGTCGAATCCGATTCCTGTTTTAATTTTCATCTAAAAACCTCTCTTAGAAAGGTATACAATATTTTACATAATATCAAAAGCCTGATATTGTAATAAAAATTCTTGAATCTGGAAGGACAGATGGAAATACCTATTTTAGCTGATATCACATATATATTCGCAACAGCCGCCGTTTCTCTTGCGATATGTTCAAAGTTGAAAGTGCCGGAGATTCTCGGGTATCTGATAACCGGAGTTTTGCTGGGGCCTAACGGATTTTCTGTAATACATGCCCTGCACGAAGTAGAAATGATGGCGGAAATTGGTGTCGTACTTCTGCTTTTCGCTGTGGGGCTGGAATTTTCACTTTCTCATCTGCTGGCACTGAAAAAACCCGCACTTCTTGGCGGTGGTTTTCAGGTGACTGTCACAGCACTTGTCACAGGCGGAGTAGTATATATTATGTCTCACGGCAATCTTTCACTGGCAATAATAACGGGTATGATAGTTTCGCTATCCTCCACTGCAATAGTGCTTAAGGTTCTTGCCGGACGGGGCGAGATGGATTCGCCTCACGGAAGGCTGTCAACAGCCGTGCTGATATTTCAGGATATCGCTGTTATCCCCATGATGCTCCTGATACCTGTCATGGCTGGCACAGGGGACAATGTTTATATAGATCTCGGTGTTACAGGAGCGAAGGCGGTATTTATAGTCGCAGCAATCTTTATCGGTGCACGGACACTTGTACCGAAAGTTTTATATTATGTAGCCGCTTCTAAAAACAGAGAGCTTTTTTTGCTGGTGGTGGTTCTTATAGGTCTTGGGACGGCATCTTTAACTTATAAGGCTGGTCTTTCGCTTGCCCTTGGTGCTTTTCTGGCTGGGATTATGGTCAGTGAGTCCGGATATGGTCAGCAGGCTCTCAGCAGTGTTATTCCTTTCAAAGATATTTTTACAGGATTCTTTTTTGTTTCTATAGGCATGCTGATTGATTTTCAGATATATGCGGATCATCCTGTACTCATACTTTCAACAGCGGTGCTGATACTTTTTGGTAAGTCTGTTATCTCTGCGTTATCCATATTAATTTTGAAATATCCGCTTAAAACCGCTGTGGTCACGGGGCTGGCTCTCGGACAGGTGGGGGAATTTTCTTTCATAATGGCGAAAACAGGTGTTTCCGCCGGTGTCCTCGACAGTCAGCATTATAAGTTTGCTGTGGCGGTGATTGTGCTGACTATGGCAGCCGCTCCTTTTGCCATTAAGTATGGCGATATGATAGCACAGCTTATTGTCAAACTGCCTATGTCTGAGAGATTGCGGGAGGGTGCGCAGAGCATATTTACCCGACCTTCGGAAACTTTTGAGGATCATATCGTAATAGTCGGTTACGGACTTGCCGGGCGACAGCTTGCTGCATCCTGCCGTAGGGAAGGCGTGCGCTTCATTGCGATAGAGATGAATCCAGAGACAGTTAAGAAGGAACATGGTAAAGGCACAAATATAATGTATGGCGACGCTTCATCTATCGAAGTGCTGGAGCATGCACAGCTTAATACAGCCAGAGCCATTGCCATCACAGTGCCAGATCCCGTTGCAGTTAGAAAGATAGTTGAAACCGCCCGTGCAGAGCATCCGTATATACACATTGTAGCGCGGACGAGATACGCTCTGGAGCTTTCACCCCTTAAAAAGCTTGGCGCTAATGCAGTGATTTCAGAAGAGATAGAGTCTGCCAATAAGCTGGTGAGCGAGGTCATGGGCAGGTTTGATACAGAGGGTAAGCAGGTCGCTGCGGATAGCATTGCCGGTGTTGACGTGCGTAAAATAACTGTACCGGTAGCGTCAAAATGCTCTGGTAAAAACCTTCGCACACTTGACCTGCGGTATAAGTACGGCGTTACTGTTCTGTCGGTAACAAGGGGTGGAAGAATTATGTCAAACCCTTCCTGCGATTTTACAATTATCGAGCGTGACGAATTGCTTGTGATGGGAGGAACCAAAGAAATTAATAAATTTGGCGGTCTGCTGAAGGCACAGGGGTGAGATGAGCGCAAAAAATATATTCTGGCGGGATAAGAAACTTCCGTTTCTTGAAATCCGGCAGACCGAAGCTAGCACGGCTGAATATAAGCGGCACTCCCACGAAGAATATTTTTCAGTAGGGGCTGTGGATGCCGGAGAGACTGTCATGTCATGTGGTGATACAGAGAGGCTTGTCAGTGCTGGTACTCTTGTGTTTTTTAATCCGGATGAAATCCATAGCTGCAATCCGGCAGATGGGCATATGCGTTCCTATTGGATGATGTACCTTGAAAAAGACTGGTGCAGAAACATTCAAAAAGAGATGTTTGGCTGTGACGATTATATGCCTGTCAATATCTGCTACGCTCTTGACCAGGAACTTTTCGATGATTTCTTATTTATATGCAAAAGTATTATAAACAACGATGATTTGTTTGACGCAGAATATGAACTAACCCGTTTTTGTTCTTATATCTTTGAAAAGTTCTGCTCTGCCAGACGGGAAGCAGATATCCATTCAAATGTTCTCGGAGAAATCGAGAGTTATCTTGCAGAGAATTTCTTTATCAATATTTCATTAGATGCTCTGGCGGAGAGATTTCGTCAGAACAGGTTTCATCTCTTACGTTCATTCCGGAATGCTTACGGGCTTCCGCCACATGCCTATCAGATGAATCTACGTATACAGAGGGCAAAAGAGATGCTTCGGCTGGGCAGTTCTATTTCTGAGACAGCCCTTGCTGTGGGGTTTACAGATCAGAGTCATTTTCACCGGATGTTTCGCAAGCTTACAGCCGCAACCCCGGGGGAATATCTAAAAGGTCAATAATGTACAATACTGCTGCCGAAATTTTCTGTATTTAAATAAGAAAGTTTCGGAGGGGTGTATGACAGAATTTCTGACAGTGGCAGTCGCTCATTTTCTGGCGTTGATAAGCCCCGGTCCTGACTTTTTTATTATCATAACAAAAGCACTTCGTAATGGTTCCGGCAGAGCATTTTACACATGTTTTGGTATAGCTTCGGCAAACGGCGTATATATTATACTTGCGCTGATAGGTTTTTCTGCTGTGCGCGAGCATGTTTGGGTGCTGTCAGTTATGAAAGTAGCCGGGGCTGGCTTTCTCTGTTATCTCGGGTTTATGCTGCTGCGGTCCGGTAAGCGTGATCTTTATTCTTCCGAACGGGTGGTGCACAGGCATGAATCAGTAAGAATGCTTTTTATGACGGGGTTTGTGTCGGCGATACTGAACCCTAAAAATCCTATATTTTATATCAGTTTGTACAGCCTTTTTATCAGCAGAACCACCGGACTTCATATTCAGGCTCTCTATGGGCTATGGATGTTTTCTGCCGTACTTTTGTGGGATGTATTTATCGCTTTTTCCGTAGGGAACAGCCGGATCAGAAAGCTTCTGAACAATTATGCACACCGCATTGAACAGTTTTCCGGAGCTGTTATCATAACCTTGGGGCTTGTTTTAGCACTGGGATAGTTGTTTATTTCTAGCAATGGTTTGAAAGTTCAAGTAAAATGTCTTTATGAATGAAATAGAGACCGTAATCATTTTTTTTGCATTTCTTTTTGCAGGTAGTCTGCTCTACAGGGCAAAACGCAAGCATGAGTCTCTGCTGAGCTTCCTGGAAAATCTTGAACTTGAGTATATTTTTGTTGGTATAGCTATTTTTTCGATGACGGGGTCTCTTCCGGTTCCTGTTCCGACTATGAACGGGATGCTTTACCTTTTGCTTGCTTTTATGGGGCTCTCCCTCGGTACACATTTCAGCGTTAAGCTTCTGCTTACTGTACCTTTGCGATATTTTATTTTTACAGGAATTGTTTATCTGTCTCTGCTGCCACTGCTTTATGTCGTAGTGCGGGTTTCGGGGTTTAGCAGTCCTATGATGACGGCTATCGCTCTGAACACTCTGATGCCTTACTCTCTGAATCTATCTATGAAGTTGTTTCGTGTGCCAAAGGACAAAGTTTTTACATCTAATCTGACAGCCTCACTATTTCCGCTCTATACTCTTCTTGCATATAGCGTTGCGGGGGGGATTCTGGATTATCGTCCTTCAGACTTTCTGTTTTCAATGATGGCGGCTCTCGTGCTTGCTTTTATATTTCTGCACTATGGCAAAATCCGATCAAAGAAAAATATTCATAATCTGAGTATTATATATGTAGTCATGATATCGGGGGTTGCACTGTTTTTCAGCATGTCCCCTCTTGTAGTTGGGTTTCTGACAGGACTAATTACATCCGACACCAAATACGGCAATATCTTTCAGAATATGTCTATAAGCTTTGAACGGATACTCTATATATTCTTTTATGTTGCGCTTGGGGTGATGCTTGCCTACGGATACAGCTTTAGCCCGGGAGCATTTCTTACTGCCGGAGTTCTCTATCTTTGCTTTTTTGCCGTTAGGTTTTATATGGCAAAGCTGCTTGCATGGCGGCTAATACCTACGAAAGGTGAGGTTATTTGTCTGGTTTCCACGGGGATACTCCCTGCGGTACTCTTTATGGACTTTGCAACCCGTCGGGGGTATGAAGCTGTGGCAGGTTTGTTTGTACCTTTTTTTATGCTGCATCTGGCAACCGAGATAACAACATATTTTATGATGAAAAATGAAAGAAAAACTTATTGATATACTGTCGCTGACAGCAGGACTTACATTATTACTGTTCATTCAGACAAAGGGATTGTCAGAGCGTCCGGAGTCACTCTTTATGGTGTTCGGGATTGCTCTTCTGCTTGCCTTTATTTCCGGCAGACTGCTGAACTCTTTCGGATTGCCCGCCATAACGAGTTTCCTGCTTATGGGTATCCTTCTTGGTCCTTATTCCATGAATGTTTTTACCAAAGAGATGATAAATGAACTTCGCCTGATAGATGACGTTGCTCTCAGTATCATTGCTATGACAGCGGGTGGGGAGATTCTTTTCAGAGGGAGCAGGATTTGTCTCCGGAAAGTATTTGTTTTTGTCACTGCCCAGGTGGTGGTCACTTTCAGTCTGGTTTTTATGTTTCTTTATTTTTTCGGCGGATTTTTCCCTGGTGGAGTTTTTTCAGGACTCACAGCGATTATATTCATGAGCGTAATTGCAAATGCAAAGTCCCCTGCAACCACAGTAGCTGTGATTGTGGAGACTGAGGCGAAAGGGAAGCTTACGGACTATACTCTGACGAGTGCGATCATAAAAGATATTATGATTATTATCATTTTTGCTTTCGTGCTTTCCATATACAGTGTTGAGGGGGATGTTTCCGTTGGCGGAGTGATTGTTGAAGAGTTCTTGTCGATGGCTGCCGGGCTTATTCTGAGCCTAATCATAATTTTATATATTAAATATGTTAAGGCGAATCAGGGTGTATTTATTATCCTTTTTACTATAGTGATGACAGGTATTGCCAAGAATATGCACCTTAATCCTCTTTTGGTATTCCTTTTTGCGGGGATAGGAGTAAATAATTTTTCTGATTACGGGCATATGCTGGTTAAAAATATTGAGGATAATTCCGGTATAATATATCTGGTATTCTTTTTTATCGCCGGGACTGTTGTTGACCTCCCCGCGCTGAAGGTTATGTGGATAGCAGCTTTCGGCATTGTCTTTCTGAGGGCTTTTGCAACATTCGCGGGGTGCTGGATAGGCGGAACTATCATAAGAGAAGATAAATATATCAGAAATTATTCTTTCCTCGGTTTTATCGGGCAGGCAGGGGTCAGCATCGGTTTTGCCAAGATTATCGGAGCTAGTTTCGGTGATTGGGGCGGGCAGCTTCAAACCCTTGTCCTTGCAGTTGTCGCCATTAATCAGATAGCGGGACCTATCGGATTCAAATGGGCTCTCAAACGTGCCGGAGAAACGAAATTGTCGCTCTGACAGGTGTTTGAGCCTTCATAACTGTTTGGTCTTTACAAAACGGGACTGCATCAATATTATTAAACAACTACAGACTAAGGAGTATGATGTGATAGTAAGAGGCGATGAACTTCAGGCTCAGAGCATGGAGAACCCAAGAGGCGGAGAAGGCAAAGCGCTCAGGCTGGCGTATGACGCGGCAACAGGATTTAATGGCGAGGTTACGAATTTTGCTATGATGCAGCTGGAGCCGGGCAGTTCTATCGGGTATCACCCGCATGCCGGCGATATGGAGATATATCTTATCCTTGACGGAGAAGGAAGGGCTAACGATAACGGGACTGTAGAGAAGGTTTCATCTGGTGATATGCTGGTTACTAAAGACGGAGAGAGCCACTCTCTTGAAAACGATACTCTTGCACCGCTTACATTTCTGGCTGTAATCATCAAACATTAAAGTTTTGAAGTCGGCTGAGGGCTGGTTTGTCTCGTGCCCTGTTATTTAAGGCAGTTAGCAGAGAGAAACCATCGGTATTTGCAGTATGCAGAGAGCCCGCACTGAGCTGCACAATATATAGACTTGATTATAACAACCTGTTATGTTAATGAATCTGAGCTTAGTAATAAAATAATAAATATTAAAGAGGATAGAAATGGAAAGAACTTTTGCAATCATTAAACCAGACGCAACTGCTGCCGGCGATGCAGGCGCAATAATCACAAGAATCGAAAAAGAAGGCTTCAAAATTATCGGTCTTAAAAAAATTCACCTTTCCAAAAAACAGGCTGAAGGCTTTTATGCTGTGCACAAAGAGAGACCATTTTTTGGCGACCTTACAGACTTCATGTGTTCTGCTCCATGTATTGTTATGATTCTTGAAAAAGAGAACGCAATTAAAGACTGGAGAGACCTCATGGGTGCAACAAATCCGGCAGATGCAGCAGAAGGCACAATGAGAAAAGAATTTGGTAAAAGCATCGATAACAATGCCACACACGGCTCTGATGCTCCTGAAACAGCCGCTTACGAAATGGCTTTCTTCTTTTCCGAACTCGAACTCGTTTAATAAAATCAGATAGAGCAGAGAGTTACCGTATCCACTAGACAGGATTACGGTGGCACTCGTCAAATATATTCTTAAGAGGGGGCTTGAAGCCCCCTTTGGTGTCTAAGTTGAGGATGAATATGAACTATATCAGCACAAGAGGACAAAAAGGAAAGGTCTCTTTCAAAGATGCCGTCATGATGGGGCTTGCTGAAGACGGAGGATTACTCCTCCCTGAAAGCGTGCCTTCTGTTGCAGACAAATTGGATGAACTGGCGAAGCTCAGTTATAATGAGCTGGCTTATGAGATTATATCGCTGTTTGCTGCCGACATCCCTGAAACTGACCTCAGAACGCTGATAGAAAAGAGTTATTCGTCATTTACAACTCCGGAAGTTGCACCTGTTGTCAAAAAGGGCGGCATATATATTCAGGAACTTTTCCACGGCCCCACATTCGCATTTAAGGATGTGGCTCTTCAGCTTTTAGGGAATCTTTTTGAGTACATACTCAAGGAACGTTCCGAAAAACTTAATATCATCGGCGCAACATCCGGTGACACAGGTTCCGCTGCCATTTACGGTGTCCGCGGAAAGGACAATATTAATATATTTATACTGCACCCTAAAGGGCGTGTCAGCGCTGTTCAGGAGATGCAGATGACATCTGTTACAGACGATAACGTCTTTAACCTTGCCATTGAAGGGACTTTTGATGATGCTCAGGATATCGTAAAAGCTGCATTCGGTGACATCGCTTATAAGAAGAGATATAAGCTCGGTGCTGTGAATTCTATCAACTGGGCAAGGGTTCTGGCGCAGATAGTCTATTACTTTTACGGATATTTTCAGGCGAAAAAGCAGGGCGCACAGAAGGTACGTTTTGTCGTGCCCACAGGAAACTTCGGCAATATATTTGCCGGATATTTCGCAAAAATGATGGGGCTCCCCCTTGATAAAATGATACTCGCCACAAACGAAAATAATATACTTTCCAGATTTATAAATAACGGCGACTACAGTAAAAAGGATGTTGTACAGACCTATAGTCCGTCTATGGATATACAGATTGCTTCGAACTTTGAAAGGTATCTGTATTTTCTTTGTGACAGGGACAGCAAAGCCCTCAGCGAAAAGATGGCGGAGCTCAAAACCAGCGGCAGAATATCTTTTTCATCCGATGAGATGAGAAATGTTCACGCAGAATTTGCAACATTTTCAACATCAAATGAATTGACAGAGAAAACAATTAAGGAATTTTACGATAAAACAGGCTATGTGCTGGATCCTCATACTGCCTGTGGTGTTTCAGCCGCTCTCAGTATGGCTGATGCGGATTATATTTGTCTTTCCACTGCACATCCGGCTAAATTTCCTGATGTGGTTGAAAAAGCCACAGGGCTGGCACCGGAGAAACCAGAGGGGATAGCGAAACTTGAGAATCTTGATAAAAAGTGTATCACCATCGAAAATGATCTGGAAAGGGTGAAAGACTTCGTTGCAAAACATGTCTGAAAAACGCACTCCTATATCTGACTATGACTTTGACCTGCCGGAAGAACTGATTGCGCAGTATCCGGCAGAGAAACGCGGCACGTCTAAACTGCTTGTGGTGAACGGTGAAGCCCTTTATGATAAGATATTTACCGATATCGTCGACCTGATAGATGAAAATTCATTTCTGGTGATAAATACCACAAAAGTTATGAAAGCCCGTCTCTACGGCACTAAGCCTACCGGCGGTCAGGTTGAGATCCTTGTCCTTGAAAAGACATCTGAGAGAATTTGCACAGCCATAACTAAAGGGAAGGTGAAAGAGGGGACAGTTGTAAATATTCCGCCCTTCAGAGCTGTAATAACAGAAATCCTAGATGACGGCTCACGTGTCATAGAGTTTGATACAGATGTGAGTGACGTCATGGACAAATGCGGACACATGCCTCTCCCCCCTTATATAACGAGAGAAGATACAAAGAAAGATACTGACAGATATCAGACTATATATTCAAAAGATGAAGGCTCAGTGGCAGCTCCTACTGCCGGACTTCACTTTACACCCGAGATCATGAACGCTTTGAAAGCGAAGGGAATTGAGGTTCTTGAAGTTACATTGAATATCGGCATAGGGACATTCCGCCCTGTAAAAGCCGATTACCTTGAAGACCATGACATGCATACTGAGAAGTATTACATTTCTGAGGAAACTTCGGACAGAATCAACAGTCTTCTGAAAGAGGGCAAAAAACTTGTGGCAGTGGGCACAACAGCAGTGCGTGCTCTGGAGTCCGCTGCTGAGAATGGTGAGGTTCAGGCTGGTTACGGAGAGACAAAACTCTTTATCAAGCCCGGATATGATTTTAAAGTGATAAGCTCGCTTATTACTAATTTTCACCTGCCGAAATCGACTCTTTTTGTGCTGGTGAGCCAGCTTGCAGGGCGCAGAAATATGCTTAATGCATATGAACATGCGAAAGCGAATGGATATAAGTTTTTCAGCTACGGTGATGCAATGTTTATAAGTACGAAACTTTAAGCTTATAAATGCTGTCGTTAATTATGCGTTGAATATTCAATAATATAAGGTTTTAAATGGACAAATTTAATTTTACATTGGAAGAGACAGATGGGCGTGCACGGACGGGACTGATAGAGACCCCTCACGGAAATATCGAAACACCTATATTTATGCCTGTGGGGACAGTCGGCTCGGTGAAAACAATTTCTCCCGCAGAGCTTACAGACGACATTGGAGCTCAGATTATACTGGGCAATACATACCATCTGCATTTACGCCCCGGAGACGAAGTTGTGGCAAAACACGGGGGGCTTGCAAAGTTCAATTCGTGGAATAAGCCTACCCTTACAGATTCCGGTGGTTTTCAGGTTTTTTCTCTTGCGGAGATGAACAAAATCACAGACGAAGGGGTTCACTTTCGCTCCCATCTGGACGGAAGCAGGCTCTTTATTTCTCCGGAGGAATCAATAAGGATTCAGCAGAATATCGGTGCTGACATAATGATGGCCTTTGACGAATGTGTCAGTTTGCCTTCTGAAAGGCAGTATGTTGTTGAGGCTATGGAACGCACATACAGATGGGCTCAGCGCAGTTTCGATGCACGAACCCGTGACGATCAGGCACTTTTCGGTATAATTCAGGGGGGTGTTGAGAAAGACCTCAGAAAAATATCTGCCGAGCAGATAACGTCTATCCCTTTTGACGGTTTTGCTATCGGCGGGCTGAGTGTAGGCGAAGAGATCCCTGTTATGTATGATATATGCAGCCACACAACAGAGTTTATGCCGAAGGACAAGCCCCGTTACCTAATGGGAGTCGGCACACCGCAGGATCTTCTGCACGGTATCAGCTACGGTGTGGATATGTTCGATTGCGTTATGCCTACAAGAAACGCCCGTAACGGTCTACTTTTCACAAGCAGAGGTAAGCTTCATATTAAGCGGAAAGAGTGGGAGCTTTCTGATGCTCCGGTTGATGCAAACTGCAACTGCTACACATGCAGAAACTTTTCAAGAGGGTATCTGCGCCACCTGTGGAAAGCAGGAGAGTATCTCGGCATGAGATTGAATAGTCTTCACAACCTTCATTTTTATCTTTCTCTTGTAAAACGCGCAAGAAATGCTATAAAATTAGGGGTTTATAATAACTTTATGAAAGAAACGCTCGAAGAAATGAGTGTAGGAGGAGAATAGATGTTTAACAGTATCGCACACGCAGCAGATGGTGCCGCCGCACAGGGGAGCCCACTTGCACCTTTCATTCCGCTTATCCTTATATTTGCAATCTTTTACTTTTTGCTTATCAGACCTCAGCAGAAAAAGCAGAAACAGCATGTTGCAATGCTTAACTCCATCACAGCAGGTGATGAGATCATGACCGGAGGCGGCATGTACGGCAAGGTTCTGAAAGTAATCGAAAATAATACATTCATCGTAGAGATCGCTTCAGGCGTGACAATCAAACTGGCTAAAAACGGTATCGCTCAGAAAGTTACACCGGGAACAGCCCCTGAGGAGACTAAGTAATTATGAACCTCAAACTCCGTTGGGCTTTTATTGCTATTGTGATAGCCTGGGCCCTTTTCTCCATGCTTCCTCTTAACGAGAAGCTCAAGCTTGGTCTTGACCTTCAGGGGGGGATGCATGTTGTGCTGGGAGTTGACACCGACAAAGCTGTTGAGGCTAAAGTCGAGGCTATGGCTAACCAGCTGAGAAAAGAACTCGCGACAGAAAAAGTCGATTTCGCATTTGTGCAGAAGACAGACATGAAAACCCTTTCCATATCTCTCAGGTCTAAAGAGGCTTTTGAGCAGGCAAAGGAGATCATTGCTGAAAATTACCCGACATTGCAGAACATCAGCATATCAAAAGAAAATACTCTTTCGTACATGCTTGAGTCCTCTGCTGTGACCAGAGTCAGAGACTATGCTGTTGAGCAGTCGCTTGAGGTCGTGAGAAACCGTATCGACGAATTCGGTGTCTCAGAACCGGTTATCCAGAGACAGGGGAAAAAACAAGTTGTTGTTCAGCTCCCCGGTGTTACAGATCCGGACAGAGCCATAGACCTTATCGGTAAAACTGCACAGCTAAAGTTTTATATAGTAGATGACAATGTCAGTGCACAGGAAGCCGAAGGGGGGAATATACCTTTTGATGATATCATTCTCTACCAGAAGCAGACTGACGACATTACAGGGCAGACGATCGGACGTGTTCCTTTTGTTGTAAAAAAAGATGCCGTTCTTACAGGGGAATATCTTGTAGATGCAGAGGTTAATCTCAGTACCACTTACAACACCCCTATCGTTCAGTTCAGGCTGGATGCTGCGGGCAGTAAACTTTTCGAAGAGCTGACTGCTGATAATATTGGAAATCGTATGGCTATTGTCCTTGACGACAACGTATATTCGGCTCCTGTTATCCGTTCCAGGATACCTGGAGGCTCAGCCTATATAGACGGCATTAATACCATGCAGGAAGCGAAGGATCTCGCAATTGTGCTGAGAGCAGGCTCTCTGCCCGCTCCTGTCAGCATCGAAGAGAACAGGACAGTTGGACCTTCATTGGGGCAGGACTCTATCAACAGCGGTGTAAAGGCTGCATTGATAGGACTTGCACTGATCGTTGCGTTTATGCTGGTGTATTACCGTATGGCCGGTATTGTCGCGAATATCGCTCTTGCTACAAACTTTGTGATTATTCTTGGTTTTATGAGCCAGTTCGGTGCGACCCTTACATTGCCGGGGATTGCAGGGATTATCCTTACAATCGGTATGTCGGTGGATGCAAACGTTCTTATCTTTGAGCGTGTCCGTGAAGAACTCCGTATGGGGAGAACGCCGATGAATGCACTGGAATATGGATACGGGAAAGCATTCTCGACCATTATGGATGCCAACATTACAACGATAATCGCCGCTATTGTACTTTTTCAGTTTGGTACAGGTCCTATCAAAGGATTTGCCGTTACTCTGTCAATAGGTATACTGGCGTCGCTCTTCACAGCTATTTTTGTTACAAAGGCTGTCTTCTGGACATTCCTGCGTAGCAAAGATGTTACAAAACTGAGTATCTAGGTCGAGGTATGAATAAATGTTTGAGTTGATAAAAACAGGGACACAATTTGATTTTATGTCCAAGACCAAGATATTTTTTGTTATATCTGGTCTGGTCTTCATCCTGAGCCTCGGGATAGTATTTACCAAAGGGTTTAACTTTGGTATCGACTTTGCAGGCGGTACAATCATCCAGATGCAGTTCAGCAGCGCACCGGATGTTGACAAGATAAGAAGCGCAATGGACAGTCTTGACATTGGTGAGGTTGTGATACAGAACTTCGGTGCTCCCGAAGAGATCCTCATCAGAGTTGAAAAAACTGAACGTGACCTCAACGAGGTTGCTAATACTATAAAAGAAAGTATGGGCAATACATTTCCCGATAATGAATTTATCGTAGAGCGTGTCGAGCAAGTTGGCCCTCAGGTCGGTGCAGACCTTAAAAGCAAAGCAACCTATGCTGTTCTCTACTCGCTTATAGGCGTACTGATTTATGTCGCTTTCAGATTTCAGCTGATTTTTGCTGTGGGGGCTGTTCTGGCTATTTCTCATGATGTTGTGATAACTCTTGGGATATTCAGTATAGCAGGGAAAGAAATTACCCTGACTATCATTGCAGCGCTTCTCACCATCGTTGGTTATTCGCTGAATGACACTATCGTTGTGTTTGACCGCATACGTGAAAATATGCAGGAAGACAAAACAGATATGGATTTGAAAAAGCTCATAAATAAATCGCTGAATGAGACACTCAGCCGTACGGTTCTGACATCCCTCACAACTCTCCTTGCAGTGGGGTCTCTGTATCTGTTTGGTGGAGAAGTTATTAACGGCTTTGCATTCGCACTACTGATGGGTATTGTAGTTGGTACATATTCTTCCATAGGTATTGCAAGTGCATTTGTCTATGTCCTTACTAAAAAGAAGAGGGAAGCTAAGGCTGCCTGATTCTGATGATAATTGTGAAACCTACGAGCCCGCCCTCATAAGCGGGCTTTTTTTTGATCATCTATTTTGCGGATGTACTCGTTTTGCTTTGAAAACTACTTTGGTATATTCGTAATCTGAGTCTATCATAAGGTCACCGTCTTCAAATTTATGAGCAAGGTTTTTGGCGAAATAAAGCCCGGTTCCTCTACCATAGTCGTATCCCTTTGTTGTGTAATAAGGTTCAAATGCCCTTGATGCTGCTTCAGGTGTAAACCCGCATCCGTTGTCTATGACGGACATTGTGAAAGTGGTTTTTGTTGAAAATACAGAAATATGGACTGCCCCCTGTCTTATTTCAGATTCTTTGTATCTGTGGTCAAGTATTGCTTCATAAGAATTTTTCAGCAGAGTCAGGAGTATCTGGCTGAACTGGTTTGAGCTGCCCTCCAGCAATACATCATCTTTTATACATGTTTCCTTGTCACGCATATCCTTTGTGCAGAGGCATATGTCAGTATCAGAGTCTTCAGTAGAGCATTTTAGCCACAATTTGATGTTCATAGATACCATAAGAGGTTCCATAATATTGATTGTTTCCATAATTATGTTGGTTGAGTTGAAATAACTATTTTCGTCGTCTTTGGCAAATCTTTTACTGAAGACATCAATAGATGTACTGAGATCCTGTATAAGAGCCAGTGATTCATCAATATTTTTAAATGAATAATTATTGTCGGGGTCAACATCCTCTATCTCTTCCCGTATCATATCAAGCGTAAGTGACACCACGTTAAGGGGCTGCCTCCAGTGGTGTGCCACAAGTGACAAAAGCTCCCCTTGTGATGCAATTCTTGTTTGCTGCACAAGAGCTTCTTCGCTGAGCTGTCTGCGTTTGATCTCTTTGTTTAGGTTGTTAATGTTTTCTTCCTGTGAGCTGGAGATCGAATAGATTTTATTCTGGAGGAGAGTTACAGACACGAGTAGTATTAAAGATATGACTGTGTATACTGTTATGTTTCGTACGGTGTTGTGAAGCAGTATTGATGCTACTTTGCCCCCGGGCATTTCTATGCTTATCCCCCCGATGAGGTCTCCCACCTGAAATCCCTGTTTGAGGTGGCAGGGAATGCATGCTTCAGTAGTAAAAAGCGGCTTCATATAGCGGAAGGATTTTTGGAGAAGGGCGCCATTTTCAGGGTCGGTATAGAGTCCCAGACCGCTTTTGAATGCGTCAAACCCACGCAGTTCCCATTCGCTTGGTTCGTTAAAGTGGTTCATAGCATCCACCCCCACCATCCGGAGTGTAAAGCCGCTATGTTCGTTCAGAAGGTTCGACACAAGCCTTGTCATATAAGATGGATTGAGCATGGTCAGGTGCAGATTTTCGGTGTATACATCTCTGTCTGAACGCCACTCCAGAAAAGGGTTAGGCGGTATTTTTTCTGCATCAGCATATATCATCCCGACGTCCGCTGCCCATTCCCTGTAAGTTGTTACCGTATTGATTATTTCGTCTGCACGGCTTTGCATTATCACGTTGTAATTGTGTTTGCCATGATAAAGTTCAAAAGTGATAAGGAATATCATGAACAGCACAAAAATGAAAACCGGCGCATAGAAGATACTCTTCATTGCCTTCTGCCTGTACTAAGTGGTTATTAACAGTACAACTAGATTACCATGTAAAGTGATGGTATACAATGGAATGTGAATTATGTGCAAAAAGGCAACAAATGTGATGATTAGTTATTTATTGCCCTGTGTAAAAGATTTAGTGCTCAGACGTTCCAGAAAACTGTGCCGTGGTCATCAATGAGTGAGCCCAGAGTTTCGTTATCCAGCTTTGTGAGATTGTTTCTGTCGACACATTTACCGGAGTTAAGCACATCGTCTTCGACATAAATAGGTATGTCCATGTGGAGAGCCAGTGAAACTGCATCGGTAGGGCGGCAGTCGATTCGTTTTTCCTCTTTGTTACATATAACAAAAACACTTGCTTTATAGAGACCGTCCTCGTATCTGTCCACAACGGCTCTGTCTATGTTTACTTCATCCAGATATCCCAGTATGCCGGAGATAAAGTCAAATGTCATTGGTCGTGGCGATTTGATCTTATTCTGTACGCAGTATATGGATTCTGCTTCGAAAGCTCCGATGTAAACAGGGATGAGATAATGACCGCACAGGGTTTCAAGTACCAGAATGTATCTGGACGTTAGGGGTTCTTTTATGACGCATTTGACTGAGGTTTCTATCATACCTAAATAGCCTCCGAGCTATATCTTTCTGACATGTTATAAAATAACGCTGTTATTGCGCAGTGCAATAGGAAATTAGTTATTCCTTAAAGCTTCCGGCTATAATGTCCAGTTCTTTAGCTGTTAATGGACCGACAACTATGTCAAAAAGCTTTCCGTCCGGTTTATAGATCAGAGAGGTGGGGATAGTGCTTATGCTCATTTCCGAGCCGAGAGCGTTGTCTGCTATGTAGACTGGGTATGTGACTTTAAACTCATCTAAAAATTTTGCTGCATCAGAAGGTTTTTTATCCAGAGAAAGACCTACGATGACAAAGTTATTATCTTTATTTTTATTATAGGCTTCCACAAAGTCGGGAGTTTCACCTCTGCAAGGCGGACACCATGAGGCAAAGAAGTTAACTATCATAACTTTGCCTTTGTGTTCTTCTTTGAGCTGGTCTATGAATCCCTTTGTAACAGTTTTAATGTCAACGGAAGATGCATCAGATGGTTTTGAACCGCTGTCTCCGCATGAAACAGCAAAAATCATTATAAACAATGCTATTATCAATCTTTTCATTTCATAGTTCTCCAAAAATTTAGTCAGAACATTCTAAGTAAATGGTCTGCCGTTTTCAACTTCTTTTATAAATAAGAGCTTATTTTTTCGTAAAAATCAGAACGTTCAACTTTAAGGATTTTAAATGCGTCGTCAGAACTGCAAGTGTTCCCTTCGGTGAGCATGATGAACTGATCTTTAGTAATAGGAAACCAGTTCGCTTTGCCAAACAGAGATATCCCGGTTTTTATAGCGAACTCCGGAACCGGAAGCAGAATGATGTTTTTCCCCAGCGCTTTGCCAACCAGACGAAGAAGGTGTTTGTAAGTATAGACGTTTTTCCCGCAGAGGGGATATATCATTTTTGTGGTGGACTGGTTATCTATAGCTTTTACAAAGCATTCGGCGACATCACCAACAAAAACAGGCTGCATAGGGTAGGAACCGTCACCGAAGTATGAGAATACCGGTGTGCGCTTCATATAACCTGCAAGCATGTTTATAAAAGAGTCATCCTGACCGTAAACCAGTGACGGACGGAATATTGTATAGTCAAGTCCGCTGTTTTTAACTTCGTCTTCAGCAAGCTGTTTTGTTATATGGTAATCACTGACAGCGTTAAGCCTCGTTCCGTTGGCGGACATATGGATGTATCTCTTGATGCCCATTTCGGCAGCAGCTTCCACGATGTTTTTTGTGGCGGTGTGATGCATTTTTTCAAAGGTTACTCCTCTGGATGGATATTCCCTTATTATCCCCACAAGGTGAACTACAGCATAAATGCCCTCCAGAGCTTTCAGAAGGCTTGCCTTGTCCATAACATCACCTTTGACCATCTCTACGCTGTGCTTCAGCTTGTTTTCACTGCCGTGTCTTACGAGAGCGACAGGGACGTATCCGTGTTTGTTCAGTGATGCCAATACTGCGTTTCCGACAAATCCCGTTGCTCCGGTTACAAGAACTCTTTTCATGGTTTACTCCGTTATCAGATGACCTGTTCACGTTTGAAACTGTAAAAGCCTTTTGTGGTAATTATAATATGATCAGCCAGATTTATATCAAGTGCGGCAAGGGCTTTTATTAATTTATCTGTCAGTGTGATATCTGTCTCAGACGGGGACATATTGCCTGACGGGTGGTTGTGTGCAACTATGACATGGGTTGCTTTGCTCGTTATTGCACGCTCAGCGATCTCTCTCGGATAGACAGCCAGCCTGTCCACAGTGCCTTTGAACAGATTTTCGAAACCGAGAAGTTTTTTGTTAACATCCAGAAAAAGAGCCACAAAGTGTTCTTTTTTATCATAGGCGATCTTGTATTTAAGAAACTGAGCGGCTTTTTCAGGTTTATCTATAATGACAGCTTCTCTGTCTATATCTTCATACCCCAGCCGGGCGAAGAATTCACGTATAGCACCGAAAAACATCTGCGCTTCTTCTCCGAGTCCTTTTATGTTTTTAGTATCATACCCGAGTATGGCGCTCAGGC